>NZ_JAMOKS010000040.1:0-58538 GCF_023656785.1 Parabacteroides caecihominis | reverse complement strand
TTAAATTATTGTAATTTTACGCTCGTCGGGACGGGTGGTCCCGCCCCTTGGCGCGGGCCGTTCCCCGACCGATGAGTTTTCTAGAGATAAATAATGCGTGACACAGTTTATTTTACACTACCGTTTAATAATAAACTTGATTATAACAACTATACTTGCTCGTTTGCTTGAGCCAAATGATTTTGGAGTCGTTTCAATTGCTTTGATTGTAATTAATTTTTTTGCAGTATTTAGTGATATGGGACTGGCTCCTGCAATTATTCAGAGAAAGGATTTAAATGAACAGGATCTATCAATTCTTTTTTCCTTTACAATTGTATTAGGAGTCTTTATGGCATTTATTTTTTATTTGATAGCACCATACATCTCTTTGTATTATGATAATGAGTTACTTACTCCTGTTTGTCAATTGTTGGCTATAAATGTTTTTTTTGCTTCAGCTAATATTGTACCAAATGGTTTGATACTAAAAAATAAGCGTTTTCGTTTTATGGCTGTTCGTACTCTATTTGTACAATTATTGTGCGGAATAGTATCTTGTATATTAGCTTTTAATAGTGCTGGAATTTATTCTTTATTATTAACCCCTATAACTTCAAGCGTATTTATCTTTTTTATAAACTATAAACAACATAGATTGAATTTTAGTTTTACTATTAATAAAAGCACCTTTTCTAAGATAGCATCTTATTCAATGTTTCAACTTTTATTTAATATTTCATCTTATGTTGTTTGTAACTTAGATAAGTTTATTATAGGAAAAAGATTGGGAATGAGTCAGTTAGGTTTTTATGATAAATCCTATCAATTGATTCAATTACCAATAGTGACTACAGCAAATGTTCTTATACCAGTTTTGCATCCTCTTTTAAGTAATTATCAGCATGATAATGAAAAAGTATTACATTATAATGATCAAATTGTAAAAGTTTTAGCTTTCATAGGATTTACTCTATCTGTCTTTTTTTATTTTTCATCAAGAGAGATAATAATATTATTATTTGGATATCAATGGATAGAGGCAATTCCTGTATTCAAAATATTATCATTGTCTATAGGATGGCAAACAATTATGTCATCTTGTAATGCTTTCTTTCAAGCTGCTAATTCTACTAAATACCTTTTTGTAGCAGGTATTTATAATTCTATAATAATAATAATATCTTTGGTTGTTTCTGTTATTTTTTATTCTTCTGTTGAATCTTTAGCATGGGCATGGGTTATATCTCGTATTCTTAATCTAATTAATACATATTGGTTTCTAAATGTAAAAGTTTTGAAAGGAAAATACAGCTGTTTTATTAAGCAATTATATAAACCTATATTGTCATCTATTTTCATTTCTATAATTTTATGTGTTTTGGATATGTATACTTCTAATTATAGACTTATTATTTCTTTTTTATTGAAGTCATTGTTGATATTACTTTTTATAATCATTATATATTTTAATTTACATAAAAACGAAGCAATAAATGAATAGATCTTTAATTGAGTATCGTATAAATTCTTTTTGTACAACGAATGTCTTAGATCGAAATTATCTCCATTATAAATATTTTCATAAAGATTTGAAAAATATTTTATCTACATATGTTCAAAAAGATGATATAGTTTTGGATATAGGTTGTGGTAATAAGCCATACGAGAGATATATTAGAAGTTTGACTAAAAGAGCTGATGGTAAAGGATATGTGGGGTGTGATGTTGCTCAATCTTCAGATTTCCGAGTAGATTTTTTATGCGATGCTACAAAAATACCATTGGAATCAGAAAGTTTTAATATAGTAATTTGTACTCAGGTATTAGAACATGTATATGATTTTGAAAACGTTATTTTAGAGGCATATCGTTTGCTAAAACCAGAGGGAGTATTAATTGTTAGTGCTCCGTTAGTGTGGCCACATCATGAAATTCCATATGATTTTTTTCGTTTTACTTATTTTGGATTAAAAAAATTACTATTAAATTCAGAATTTAAAATTGAATATCAGTGTGCAAATGGAGGAAAATGGGCTGTGTTGGGATTGATCTTTGCTCATGTTTTATCTCCATCTAAATCTAAATATTTTTTTATTCGAAAATTACTCTCTTTGTTCAATCGTGTTATTATTACTATATTGAATATTGTATTTTGTTTTTTGGATGAAATATTTAAGGATACGGATTATATTACAATTAATCATGTCTTTGTCGGAAAAAAATGAATGTATTATCGGTTTTAATATGCTTAAATAATAGTAAAATGAACTTTGTGAGAAAAATAGCTAATTTTATCAGAGATTATAGAATTATAGGGATAGATGCTTTTAAATTGGAGTTTTATCCAATTTTAGGGAAAAGAAAAGTGACAGTTAAATTGAATGGGTATAGGTATCCTATTTCATTAAGATGTAATATGGCCGATTATATTACATATTCTCAGGTTTTTTTGAAAAAAGATTATGAGTTTGATATTTTAAATACGTTGAATCCATCTGTTATTATTGATTGCGGAGCAAATATAGGCCTTACATCTGTTTATTATAGGAATAAATATCCAGGTGTACATCTGATTTCAATAGAACCAGAAGATAATAATTATCAAATGTTGATAGAAAATATGAAATACTATGAAAATGTTTTGTGTTTGAAAAATGGTGTTTGGAATAAAAAATGTAATTTGAATATAGTTGATAAAAGTGTATTAGATAACTCGTTTGTTGTTTGTGAATTCCCTGGATCATTAGGTATACAGGCGGTTACAATTGGTGACATAGTAAAGGATTACAATTTGGATAAAATTGATATATTGAAAATAGATATTGAGGGTTCTGAGAAAAGAATATTTTCAGGAGGGTATGAAACTTGGTTGCCTCTTGTTAAAGTTTTAATAATTGAATTACATGATAGATTTGTTCCTGGATGTGCAAAAGCCGTTTTTGATGCATTGGTGTCATATAAATATAAAATGTATATTAAAGGGGAAAGTGTATGTTTATATTTTGAAAAATGAATTTTTATTTAATCGTTTTTGTTGATTGTTATTATATAATATGATGAATATAGTTTCTTGTATAGATGATAATTTTGCGCTTTATTGTGGTGTGATGTTGACATCATTATTTGAAAATAATAAAGATGAAAATGTAACAGTTCATATAGTTGTTGATACTATAAGTAATTTTAACAAGAATAATCTTGTTAAAATTGTATCAAGATATGGACAATCGATTAAGTTTTATGGAATAGATTCTGATATTATTCACTATTGTCCTGTTGTGGAGGGTAGATATACACTTTCTACTTATTATAGAATCTTATTGCCTAGTTTACTCTCAAATGATATATCTAAGGTCTTGTATTTAGATTCTGATATAATAATTCGGGGTAGAATAGATGAGCTATGGAATATAGATATAAGAAATTTTTCATGTGGTGTTGTTATCGACAGTTTGGCTCAATCAATAGATGAAATATTTGATCGATTAGAATATTCAAAAGATTTGAAATACTTTAACGCAGGTGTGATGTTGATGAATTTAGATTATTGGAGAAAATATGATTTGCAAAATGAAACATTAAGCTTTATTAGAAAAAATCCTGAAAAAATAAAAATTGTTGACCAAGATGCTTTAAATTATATTTTGAGAGATTCTAAATTGATAATATCCTATAAGTATAATGTTTTGGATCCATTATATAGAGTTGATCCAATCTATGATAAGGCTGATTTTTGTGAAATTAATGATTCTATAAAGAATCCAATAATATTACATTTCTCTCAAAGAAAACCTTGGAAAATATATTGTTTACATCCTCTGAGAAATGAATATTATAAATATTTAAAAATTTCGAAATTGAAAACAATTAATAAAAGAGTTATGATTAGTGATATTAAATGGATTGTTTCTTTGTTTTTATTTAAAATTGATTTATTAAAACGAGAGTCTTATAATTATATTAGAAATATTTGATTTTATATTGAATGTATTTGGTGTTTATTTTTATTTTATTATTATTGTCATATTTGATAGTTACATATACTGATATGAGATGTACAAAATTAAACTTATATTTGTTTTATGTATGGATAATGATTTTTTTTCTTTTGTCATTTCTTCGTTGGGATAGAGGCGCTGATTGGATGAGTTATTATGATTACTTCTTGAATTTTACTAAACCTGATGAAGGAATGTTTTTTGAATTTGGATATCAATACTTATCTTGTTTTATACGTAATGTATTCAATAATTATACAATCCTTTTATTTGTACAATCCTTAATTATATATTTTTCATTTCTTATTACAATAAGAAATTTTAGTCTAAATCCAGTTTTTTCTTTGTTGATTTTTTTTTCAATCATATTTGCTGATATTTATTTTGTAAGACAAAATGTGGCTATTGCTATTACTTTTTTTTCATTTAATTATATTTATAAAAAAAGAATTCTTGTTTTTATTTTATTTGTTCTACTAGCTTCTTCTATACATGTCACATCAATAATTTTTATATTGGCTTATCCAATATACTATTTAAGGTTGTCAAGGAAAAGTTTGTTTGTTTTATTTATTTGTTTTATAGGTTCAATTTTTTTTATTGAACCTTTGTTGATTTATTTTTCTAATTCTTTTGATTCCATAGTATCATTTAAAATAGCAAGATATATTGCATTAGCAGAAGATCCTGCTAAAACTGGTGCAAATGATGGAGTTACATTAATTGATTTATTGATAAAAGGAATGATTTCTAGATTTGTTATTCTAATTGCTATTTTAGGTTTACTGAATACTCTTAGGATGAATAACAAATTGCTTAATGGTATTAGTAACTTTTATATTTTTGGATGCTTCTGTTATTTTTCTTTAGCTCCTTTGGGTATTGCATTTGCTAGAGTGGTTAATTACTATGAAATATTTATTATCCTTATTATTCCATATCTATTTAGAACATTGACATCAAAACGGATTAAATTATTGATGCTTATATTTGTTATTTCTTATTGTTCTATTCGTTTTATTAGTGGTTATAATAGGCATCCAACGCTTTATTCTCCTTATAAATCTATATTTTATAAGTAGTAATATTTTAATTGAAGGGTTTTGTTGTTTTTTATCTTTAACTTATAGTGATTTTTTTATATTAGAAAATATTTTGTTTGATATGTTGTATTAATTGATAAAAAAATGAAAATGAAGATCTATTTTAATCAAATTAAAAATTATTTGAAATGTAATTCTTACTTGTATGTTTTTGTTATACGGTATTATCGCAGTATTACTTATAATAGAAGCGGTTGTAAGTTGAAAAATAAAAATCCTTTCTCAATGATATATAAAGAAAATCTTTGGGAATGTAAAGAATCTGTATCTGGATGGGGATCTACATTTGTTTCAACAACTTCTCTAAGAAAATATTTGCCTGCAATATTTGAAAAGTACCATATTGATTCAATTCTGGATATACCTTGTGGTGATTACAATTGGATGAAATATGTTGATAAGGGGAATCTAAAATATATAGGAGCTGATATTGTTGAAGAATTGATAGAAATTAATAAAACGAAATACCCAGGTATTGATTTTCGCGTAATTGATTTAACAAAAGATGAATTGCCTCAAGTTGATTTGATATTTTGTAAAGATTGTTTGCAGCATTTATCATATCAAAATATTTTTTTGGCAATAGAAAATATTAAAAGAAGTAAATCAAAATATTTACTTACCACTTCATATCCTTTAACAATAAGAAATTGTGATATAAATACTGGTGATTGTTATTCTATGAACTTACATAGAAAACCATTTTACTTTCCTAAGCATATAGATAAAATTAAAGAGCCATTGCGTATTGCAGGAAATGAGATTGATAAGACAATGTATTTATGGGAAATAGATAAATTGTAATATTGAGATGAAAAAAATATCTTTAATTTATCTTGGTATTAAAGGGGTTGGTACTATACTAGCTTTTGAAATGTTTCGAGCTTTATCGGAATATAACTCTTGTTCTTTGGTGATTATTTCTCAGTGGATAGATAATTTAGAAGAATGGGATTATTTTGCTAAAAATCGAAATGTAAAATTGTTAAAATTAGATACATATACATCAAAAAATGATTATTTAAAAAAAACGTTTAATATTGGTGTTTTTTTTAAAATAAGAAATGAGTTAAAAACAATATCTCCAGATTGTATTTATTCTCCTATGTCAGATTTATGGCAAAATTTGATTTTTTCTTTATTTATACCAAAAGGTATTATTCGTGTAAGGACTATACATGATTTAGTTCGGCATAAGGGAGAAGATTCTTTATTGTTGAGAGTTAATCATAAATTTTCTTTCTTTTTTTGTGAAAAAATAGTTGTCTTATCAAGAAAATTTGTTTCTGATTTGAATAAAAAAGGAATAGATAGTAATAATATAATAGTAATTCCGCATCCTAATCTTAATTATTATGTAAGTAACAGTTTTCAATGCCATAATACTTTTCATAATAGAATTATGTTTTTTGGTCGGATTGTTAAATATAAAGGTTTGGATATATTATTATCAGCATTGAAGATTGTTGTGAAAACTATACCTTCATTAAAGATTGTGATTGCTGGAGCAGGTGATACTTCTCCATATACATCTTTATTCAATGAGTTAAGAGATAATTTAGAGCTAAAACTTTATGAGATACCTAATGATGAAATAGCAAGCTTATTTGGTCATGTTGATTATCTTGTTTTACCGTATATAGAAGCTTCACAATCAGGCGTTATTCCATTAGCATATAGTTTTGGAAAACCAGTAATAGCATCAGATGTTGGAGCGATATCAGAACAAGTGACTCTAGATACAGGTATATTAGTTGAACCTGGTAATGTCGAACATTTGGCTAGTGCCATTATTGCATTAACTATGGATAGACAACGCATTTTGTCTATGTCAGTTTGTGCAAAAAAATTTTCTCAAAAAGAAATGAAGTGGGAAGCTGCTGCATTGAAATTATTGAAATCAATATAATATGAAAATTTTACAAGTAATTAATAATATGTCTGTAGGGGGAGCTCAAAAGTTTGTATTAGATTATATTCCAGAACTTTTAAATAGAAATCATGTAGTTGATATCATTTTATTAGAAAATATAGATTCCCCTTTTTTTAAAATATTAGAAAAATACAATGTTAAATTGTATAAATTATATTCAAATACAGTATATAATCCATTATTGATTTTTAAAATATTAAAACTGCTAAATAACTATGATATTGTACATGTACATCTTTTTCCTTCTTTATATTGGGTTGGATTGGCAAAAATATTTATAAAAAAAGCTCCAGTATTTATTTATACAGAACATAATACTGAGAATAGAAGGCGTTTTTTTTGTTTTTTTAAGTGTGTTGATAAGTTTGTGTATAGACAATTTGATAAAATAGTGACAGTTTCTGATGAAGCTACAGTACAGTTAGTGAAATATTTGGGAACCGAATTTAAAATGGAATGTATATATAATGGGATAAATATAAAAACTTATTTATCAGCACTATCTTCTGATAAGAGATCAATGTTTAATCTTGACTCAGCAACAGTATTATTACTAATGGTCGCTGGATTTAGAAAAGCAAAAGACCAGAATACTATAATATATGCGATGAATAAACTACCAGATAATTATCATTTAATATTAGTAGGTGATGGTGAAAGAAGGAAGATTAGTGAGTCTTTAATTGCAAGCTTGAATCTTTCTCAAAGGGTTCATATGTTGGGTGTTCGTAATGATATTCCTCAAATTTTGAAAACAGTCGATATAGTTATCATGTCTTCCTATTATGAAGGATTATCTTTATCTTCAATTGAAGGAATGTGTGTTGGAAAACCATTTGTGGCTAGTGATGTTCATGGACTACATGAAATTGTATTTGGAGCTGGAGTCTTATTTCCAAGAGGTGATTCTGATAAGTTGGCAGAAGAGGTACTAAAATTAACTTCAAATTCTAAATATTATAATGAAGTAGCAGCAAAATGTTTTGCGCGTGCAAAATGCTTTGATTTGGGCAAAACTGTCGATTTGTACGAAAATGTTTATTATTCTTTATTGAATAGAGGATAATAGTAGAATATAATGAATATTGATATATAAGTAATTTCTATGAATGTTATTTTAAAGGAAAAAATTCGACCATTTTATAATTTCTTTTTAAAAGTTTCTGGTCAATTATTCCATAGAGGAAAAAAATATATTTGTCCTTTTTGTGGATTTTTGTCAAATGATTTGATTTTGATTGGTGGTAAGGCTGATGTGTTAAAGAAATATGAGGCTATAGGTGCTGGTCGTAGAAGAGGAAGTTGTTGGAATTGTCAGGCATCGGATAAGGAAAAATTATTGTATATTTATTTACGTGATTATGCGAAAATTTTTGATGGATCCCAAAAGTCTATTTTACATATTGCACCTGAGTTTCATTTGTCTAATCAAATATTGCGTTGTAAAAATATCACATATACATGTGGTGATCTGTTTGCAGAGGGTTATACTTACCCTAATTATGTACAATATATGGATTTGTTAGATTTGCAGCTTACGGATAATATCTATGACATCGTTATTTGTGCTCATGTATTAGAACATATTCCTGATGATAAAAAAGCTATGAGTGAAATATTTCGGGTCCTTAAACCTAATGGTTTTGCTATTATTCAAGTACCTTTATCTAAATTATTAAATAAAACATTAGAGGATATTACAATTCAAGATCCTAAAATACGCTATAAATTGTTTGGACAAAAAGATCATTATAGACTTTACGCACAATGTGATTATATAAAAAACTTGAAAGATATTGGATTTGAGGTAGAAGTACGTAATATTTCTGTAGAGAATATGAAATATGGACTGAATCCAATGGAAGATTTATATATATGTCATAAAAAATAGGATTGTATTTGATGCAAAGTAAGTTATATATAGTTGTAAACGAAGATACTTTCTTTCTCTCACATCGTAAGGAGGTTGCTCTTATTGCTATGAAAGCCGGTTATGATGTAACTATAGTTTCAAAAGATACAGGGAAGAAGAGAGAAATAGAATCTTTGGGTTTGAAGATGATAGATTTTCCTATTAATCCAACGGGAAAGAATATCTTGCAGGAATTATTGACATTTATCTTTCTATTTAAGCTATACAAACGAAATTGTACATCTATTGTTCATCATGTTGGATTGAAGAATATTTTGTGGGGAGGGTTAGCCGCAAAATTGACAGGTGTAAAAGGTGTTGTAAATGCAGTTAGTGGATTGGGTATTTTATTTTCACAAGAGAATATATCATTATTATCTCGTTTGGTTTTATCCATCTTACGTTTCTCTCACAACCGTAAAAATGTAAAAGTTATTTTTCAAAATCATGAGGATGAATCATTATTTCTGAAATATCATATTGTAAAAAATGAAAATGTTATATTTATAAAAGGTTCTGGAGTTGATTTAAATCAATTTGTTTATCAACCGGAGTTATCAGACAGCATTATAAAAGTGATATTCTCAGGTCGTATGCTCCGAGAAAAAGGTCCACTGGTTCTTATAGAGGCTGCTTTACTGCTTCAGAATGAATATAAAGATCGAGTTCAATTTCTGCTTTGTGGTGGATTATCAAAAAATCCTAAAGCTATAAAAGAAAAAGATCTTCTATGTCATTGTGATGGAAATTATATTCAATGGCTAGGATATCGGGAAGATATAAAAACATTACTGATTAGATCTCATATTGTTGTTTATCCAAGTTACTATCGTGAAGGAGTTCCTAAATCATTAATTGAAGCAGTTGCAATTGGACGACCCATTATTACAACAAATTCGATTGGCTGTAGGGATACGGTAGAGGATGGTATTAATGGTTTTTTAATACCGATTAAAGATAGTAAAGCATTAGCCGAGAAATTGAGAATACTAATTGACAACGCCGAATTGAGAAATGTAATGGGAATGAATTCTCGTAAAATAGCTGAACGTTACTTTTCAATAAATGACGTACTTACTAAACATTTAAAAATTTATAATAATTTAGAGGCTAAATGAAAATTCTGATTACTGGTTCTGCTGGCTTTATTGCTTCTCAAATAGTGCTTGCCTTATTGAAGAAAGGTTGTGAAATAATTGGATTAGATAACATAAATAACTATTATGATACGGAACTGAAATATGCTCGTTTACAGGAAGTCGGTATTTCAAAGGATGCAATTGTATGGTATAAATATGTTGAAAGTTTAAAATATCCCAATTACCGTTTTATTCGTATGAATTTAGAAGATAAACAGGCTATGCAAATGCTTTTTAGTAATGAAAAGTTTGATGTGGTCTGTAATTTGGCTGCACAAGCAGGGGTTCGATATTCTATAGAGAATCCAGATACTTATATCCATAGCAATGTGGAGGGATTCTTAAATATCCTTGAAGGTTGTCGCTGGAGTAAAGTGAAGCATTTAATATATGCTAGTTCAAGTAGTATATATGGCTTAAATGCGAATCTTCCATTTTCTGAAGGAGAAAGTACAGTTCATCCGGTTAGCCTTTATGCTGCATCAAAGAAATCGAATGAATTGATGGCACATGCCTATAGCCATTTATATAGCATCCCAACTACGGGATTAAGATTTTTTACCGTGTATGGTCCTTGGGGACGTCCAGATATGTCGCCTTTCCTTTTTTTAGATGCTATGCTGCATAATCAGCCAATAAAAGTATTTAATAATGGGAACATGTTACGTGATTTTACTAATATTGATGATATAGTAGAAGGTGTTATTAAGGTGATAGATCATGTTCCTTTACCCAATAAGGATTGGGACCCACAAAATCCTGATCCCGGAACTTCTTCTGCTCCATATAGAATTTATAATATAGGGAATTCTCATCCAATAAAATTAATGGACTTTATTCAGACTATTGAAGATGTTATTGGTAAAAAGGCTAAGAAAATTTATTTGCCAATGCAGCCTGGAGATGTCTATCAGACAAGTGCTGATATAAGTCGTTTGCAAGCTGATTTAGGATTCAAACCTCATAAAACTTTAACAGAAGGAGTAAAAGAGACTGTAGAGTGGTATTGTGGTTATTATAATTTATGATCTATACTTTCTGACCAATCTGGCCGGTGATGGAGTCGGTGTATGAAGGGAAGCGGGAGGATAACCCATTCCGTCAGGAGAATGGTTTCGGTGACCGTATCGTGATCATGTATTCCGGTAATCATTCGGTGATGCATCCGTTGACGACGCTGTTGGAGACTGCTGTCCGGCTGAGTGATGACAAGCGTTTCCTGTTTGTTCATATCGGTGGCGGAGTACGTTTGCAGGAAGTCCGCGAATATAAGGAAGAGTATGGATTGGATAATGTCATGATCCTTCCTTACCAGTCGCGTGAACGGATTCATTTGTCGTTGGGTTCGGCCGATATCCAGGTTGTTTCGTTGGGAGAGGGATGTGTCGGATATACGCATCCGAATAAGGTCTATGGGGCTATGTTTATCGGCAAACCGATTCTCTATATCGGTCCGGAGAAGTCGCATATCAGTGATATCCTGAATGTCTGTAAAGGAAACATGGCTGTCTGTCATGAAGAATCGGAACTGTTGGCGGAAAAACTTTTAGCTTTTGCAGAACTTTCAGAAAGTCAAAAGAACGCAATCGGATTGTGTAACAAAACCTTTGCCGAACAGCATTTTCATCCTGATGTATTATTAGATCAGATGATACGGTCGGTAGAGTCGGTAGAGGAATTATGATATATAAGGGTGAATGTTCCGGAAATGTCTTGGTTGTTTTGCTGCGGTGGATCATGCGCAGTCACAACATGATTATTTTGAGGAGAAAGATAGTCTATATTTGTTTTTTGTGTAAGTTTGTAAAAAAAGTATGCACAATATCCCAGTCATAGAAGATCAGAATACAGAATTTAAAGTCTCGTTTAATACGGGAGTCATTGAATCTTTGGTTGCATTTGCAAATGCAGGTGGAGGGACTGTATACGTGGGTGTCGATGATAGTGGTAAACTTCTGGGGATACAACTTGCAAAAGAAAGCGTTCAGAATTTTGTAAATGAGATTAAAAGCAAGACGGCTCCGGTATTAATACCCGATGTCAATGTGATAGAGGTTGACGGCAAACAGATTGTAGCTTTTCAGATTCAGGAATATCCGATTAAACCGGTGGCAGTTCAAGGTCGGTATTATAAACGGGTTAATAATTCGAATCACCAGTTGACTGTCGGTGAAGTAGTAAATTTATATTTGCATACAATCAACTCCAGCTGGGATACTTATGTCGATGCGTTACATACAATTGATGATATATCGCTAGAGAAAGTTCAGAAAGCTATTGATCTTTTGGAAAACAAAGGTCACAGTATCACTGAAGATCCTTTGTCCTTTTTGTTGAAATATAATATGCTAAGAGAGGACAAAATAACAAATGCAGCTTTTTTACTCTTTCATAAAGATGATAATATTATCTCAACAGTAGAGCTGGGACGTTTTCAAACGGACATTATTATTAAAGATTCTGCTCGTTCGAAGTCGGATGTACTAACCCAAATCAATGAGGTTTTGGATTTTGTACGGAAGCATATTAACAAAGAAATAATTATTACCGGTAGTGCTTATAACACCGAACGTTGGCAATATCCCCTTGAAGCAATAAGAGAAATTGTTTTGAACATGATCATTCATCGTGATTATCGCTCAGCTTCGGATTCGATTGTGAAAGTGTACGATAATAAAATTGAATTTTTCAATCCAGGTATGCTTCCAGATGATATTACGGTTGATGATTTAATGAATAATCGCTACAAATCGACACCACGGAATAAAATGGTTGCTGATTTCTGTAAAGATTTAGGGTTGATAGAGAAATATGGTTCGGGAATTCGTCGGGTTATTACCTTATTTAAAGAGGCCGGATTACCTTTACCGAAGTTTGAGCAGATTTCAGGAGGATTGAATGTGACAGTATATTCAAAGACTTTTGAAGGAGGGGATAGTGATAAGGTCATAGGTCGGGTCGGTGATAGGGTCGGTGATAAGGTCGGTGATAGGGTCGGTGATAAATTGTCTGAAACGCAGAAAAGAATATTGAACTTAATGCAACAAAATCCGTCCGTATCGGCTCAAAGTTTGTCAGAAGAAATAGGTATTTCAAAGAGAAAGATAGAAGAGAATATTCGGACTTTGAGGGAAAGAAGTAAAATTGTGCGAATCGGAAATGCTAAGTCCGGTCATTGGGAGGTTTTGGATTAACTAATACACAAAAAGCCTGTTACCCCTCCATATCAGAGAAGATAACAGACTTTAAACGATCAAACATCCGTCTCTTCATCTTCCCATTCCTCTTCCGGATAATACTGGTCGATGATAACGAAAAACAGATGATATTTACATAAGATATGGCGTATCCAGCGTTCGCTGACCAATAGCTTCTTACTGATCCGGGAGATGTCCCGGTCGGTAATCCCGGAGACATCCATGCTTTCGGCATGTTTTTGGTAAGCCTTCAACAAACAGTCATAGATAGCATATCCGGTCGCTTTGTTGCGGCGGATCATACGTTGGTAATTTTCTTTGTAACTCATGCGGTGAATAATTTGTATAGACCGCTGATCAGTCCCGCAGCCATCAGGCTGTAACCGGCAATGTCTATGGGTTCGACACGTTGTTTGGTTCCCCAGTCGCCCTGGTGGAGAGCGAGAGTATCGCTCCGATAGTTGTCAGCGTCACTTCCGTCTGCTCCATCAGTAGAGACAACAGGGTGATCGCCATCAGGAAGAGGACGAGGATAGGGATGGGGACAAGGGCAGTCACCGGCTGCCGACTTTTGCCTGCGGGGAAAGATGATCCGGGCAAGGCTGGTGAGGAAGGCAAGAATTGTTTCAAGGGTTTTCATTTTGTATAAATTAAAATTTAGAAATAATTGAGTTATTTATGGTGTCTTTTAAACGAGGTTTGCCTCGTGCCGCAGGCTCTCTTTTGCCGTTGGTTTCAACCAACGGTTTTAAATACAGGAGGCAAAGCCTCTTCCTCTGTGGGATTTATCCCCTTTCATAATATGATACCAGATAAAGGGGTTGAAACCCACAGAGGAATCCGGTAAAACCGGAAGATTTATCTATCCGTCAGTTGAAACTGACGGCAAAAGAGAGCCTATGGCATGGGGCAAGCCCCATTAAAGAGACACTAATAGTTCTTTTCTGATAAAAGGTGAACTCAGCAAACAGTATATCTTTCGATCGTCCGGCAAATCGACACCAGCATCCTCTGATAGGCAGCACGGTTGTCACCATTCACTTCGCTGATGTATTTGCTGTAAGCGATCTCTTTGGCATAAGCCGAAGGGTGGGCACTGAGTGAGGCGGCTACCGGATAAGCGGTGTGGATCAGGCGGGCGAAGTCCATGAAACTGTCTTCCGCCGAATTGTAGGTGCGGAACCATAAGGAAGTATGGCCGCTGTTTTCAGAAAGATCGGTCTTTTCGCCTTTCCAGAAAGCGTTTGGACGTCCGTAGGCGGTGATGCCGAAGAAGTTATGATGCTCCTTTGCCAGCGTACTTTCTCCCCAGCCGGTTTCGATGGCCGATTGGGCAAGGATGATGATCGGATTGATTCCGAAACATTCCCCCGCCTTTTGAGCGGGGAAAAGATACTGTTTAATGTATTCCTGTTTTACCATAGTGAATGATTGTTTAATGTGCCAATATGCCAATGGGAATACCAACTGTTGCTATCTGAATTGGCAGATTGGCAAATTAGCACATTGGCAAATTATTTTACTCGATTTCCGGACGGTCACTGCCACCGCTGCCCTGGCCTTCTTCCGGTTTGCTTTCTGTACCGGGGATATTGTATTTTTCGAAACTGGCATTACGGATCGTGTCCGTCAGCATTGTACCCGGATAGAAAACGATATGTGCTCGGTGGAACAGAGAGGTATTGAAATCCTTTTCCGTAGAAGATCCTTTGCTGCCGGCAACCATCCGGAAACTGCCGAAGTCGCCCAGATGGATCGATTCTCCGTCGGCCAGCGATTCATTCATGACGGACAAGAGTCCGTCGAGTACCAGCAGGATATCACCGCGGCTGGCAGTGCTGTATTTGCTGATACGGCTGCAAATACGGTTCAGATCGACCTTTTTGGTGATGCTGGTCTGTGCATAGTAAAGTTCGGCCCCTTCGGCCGCATCCTTACTCATGTCTCTTCTTTTGACAAGTCTGAATTTTAATGGCATAATGGTAATTGAAAATTGAAAATTAATAATTGAAAATTGTTGGTTATCGATAACATTACAAAGGTAATTGCTGCGGAAAAGTGGCTGCCGGATAGAAGCAGATAGCGGTAGTTGGATGAGAATAAAGAAGGTTATTATTTATCGGAAAAAGAGCTGATAACCGCCGTTGAAAGATAGGTGTTTTAACGGCAAAACATATATGATTTGCGAACGAAACATATATGTTTTGTAAAAGGAAAAAGAGGGTATTTCACAAGAATAGAGACCGGAATTACGATTTAAAATCAGAAAATTATGAATACAAATAAAATAAATCGTATAGTGAATAATTTAATTGAAGTTTTAAAAAAACAATCAGGGCGATAACTGGAAATCATTTGTCGTTGGAGTCTTTGTCAAATTGGCTTGAAACGCAGCCGGATAAAGGACGCTATGTGATGTTGTTGGCGTGGCTCCTGGGGGAACCAGCTATAAAGCAACATACAACCTGGGAGGTGTTAAGAAAACGTTTTAATAAACATCATCGGGATGATATTCTGGAATATTGCGAAATTGATGCCTGCCGTTTGTTGATCGAACGTATCGTGGTGAACGATCCGGATTTATTTATTGCTTATATCTCGGCCATGCTCCGTTGCAAAATAATAGACGGAACGTATGAAAAGACAGCTGACCGTATCGACCTTGTTTTTCGTACCGGCAGGGAAATCAGTACCATTTGCAACCATCTGAGCGAAGCGGATGATGTGTATTTTGACATTTGTGAAGCGGTTAGAGAGACGAAAAAGAAGTACAAGAAAAATTGAAGTGACAGGAATATTGTTTAAACGATTGTAATCGAGGAATTTACAATTGAGAAATGCCCTCAAGATATATTTTTCAAGGCGAGTAGTAATGGCTAAATTTGCATCAGAACGTTAGGGTATTATTTCATTTGCGAAAAAAATGATGGAAATTACGATTTATAAATTCTAGATAAGAAAGATAGTTCTAACTATATTAAAAGAGAGGCATCCGGATACGTATAGAGTTTACATACGGTAGTGCTTCGGGATAATGACTATCAAGTTTTAGCGCAAATAGTAATCTCATAACAGGGCAAATATTAATTTTCTTTAAATGTAATTATTATGAACGCAAAACAAACGAAAGAAAACCCGGAGGTATTGTGGATGGGAAAGTCTTTTATGAAGATGCCTCGAAAAGTGTTGGTGCTGTCGGTCAGTGCCAGAAAGAAAGAACGTCACCTTGCCCGTATCTACATGGCATTAGCAACGATGAGTTATTTTAAACCCGGATTTATGAAGTTGGGGCGTATCCAGTACGTTTGCCATGTAGGGGAATATTTTTGTACTTATCAGTTCCTGGCTGATCGTACTGATATCAGTGTCGGTTCGGTGGGTTATTATCTGAGAAAGTTGGCTCGTGAACGATTGATCGAATATGGTCCTGTGGCGGGAGGCACAAAAATCAAGATTTGTAATTATAATTATTTTTCGGGACAGATAACGGAGAATACGGATAACAACGGGAACGATATTTCTGCCGCTCAGGCAATGGCTGCTGCCGAACGGGCGATGGGAGGTCGTAGTAAACAATTTTCACCCAAAGGAAAGGGAGGCGAAGCATGAAAGAAGATGTTGACGAACAGAAAGATCTGACTTTAGCGGAGGTGGAGAGCACGTTGGTGTGCTGCCTGCTGACCAGTGTGGATGCTCCGGGCCTGGTTTCGACATTGCTGCATAAGGAAATGTTTTCGGATGCAGCGCTGGGATTTGTTTTCCAGGCGGTAATGAATTTGTATGAACAGGGTGTGCAACCGGATATGGTGTCGGTCGAAACGGAGATGCGGCGGATGGATGAAGCTCGCTGGAAGGAGCTGAACGGATTGTCGTTCCTGCTGACGGCGATGCTGAATGTGCGCCATGGCGGAAATGTGCAGCATTATGCTCAGGAGATAAAGCGCCAGTATATGTTACGTTGCCTGGCACAGTTGTTTGTCCTGCTGAATATTAAGAGCAGTTGTTTTGATGCTGACCCGGAGGCCGTTATTTCGGAAGCGGAAGATTCGTTGCTGAAACTGCGGGGGGAAGTGGCCGGTAGTGAACCGATACGTCCGGTGGGTGTCCTGGCTACCGAAGCGGTTGCCTGGCACCGGGAGCGGTTGGATGGTTCGTACGACCGGAATCGCATACGGAGCGGGTTGGCTGAGTTCGATTATGTCACCGGTGGTTTTCATAAAGGGGAATTGTCCGTACTGGCGGGCCATTCGAGCGATGGCAAGACAGCAGTCGCCCTGCATATCGCTGTCCAGGCGGCCCGTGCCGGGAAACATGTCTGCCTTTTCAGTCTGGAGATGTCGAACTTGCAAATGCTGAACCGCATCCTGGCGGGCCTCACGGATGTCGATCCGGATCATCTGCGTATTTCGGGACTGACGGTCCACGAACTGGAGGTGCTCGAAAAGACCGGAAAGCAGTTGGAGCATCTGCCGTTGTATATTGATTACAAGGCGTGTAACACGTTGTCGGATATCCGTTCGAAGGTCATGCTGAAAAGCAAGAAAGGGGAATGTGATTTCGTGATCCTCGACTATCTGCATCTGCTGAGCAGTATCCGTCAGAAAAATGAAACGCAGGAACAGGTGGTTGGCCGTAACATCACGGCGCTGAAGCAACTGGCTTTGGATGCCGACTGCCCGGTGCTTGTCGTTTCGCAGGTGAACCGTGCCAGCGACCAGCGTGTCGACAAGGCGCATATCCCGGTGATGAGCGACCTGCGTGATTCGGGAACTATCGAACAGGTGGCTGATTGTGTATTTTTTGTCTATCGCCCGGAGCGTTACGGTATCGTCAAGGACGAACGTACAGGAGAAGACCTTAAAGGGGTAGGCAAACTCTATATCGTTAAAAACCGAAACGGTGCGACCGGTATTGCCCGTTTCCGTTATAATGCTTCGTACACTAAAATAACGGATTATTAATGGCAGAAACGATATGACATCTTATAATATCGATCAAATAAAAAGTTCGGTCCGCATAGAGGATGTGGCAGGGGGTTATGTCAACCTGTTGCGCTGCGGCAAATTGTTTAAGGGGCTTTGCCCATTCCACGACGACCATCATCCGTCGTTGATCGTCGATCCGCAGAAACAGACGTTCACTTGTTATGCCTGCGGCGAACATGGGGATGTGATTGCTTTCGTGCAGAAGATGGAGCGTTGCAGTTTTGCGGAAGCGACGGAGAAATTGAAAATTGAAAATGGAAAATTGAAAATTAATAAGACGAAGGCGAAGCCAGTCAAAGAAAAGAGTGACGAAAACAAATTTTCAATTTTCAATTCTCAATTTTCAATTGAAAAAAACTGCAAGTTTTTTTCCTCCCTTCTTCCTTATGCTTGCGGTGATTCGGACTTGACGCCTGCTTATCTGGATTTTGAGGTGGGTGTTTCGCCGGGTATGGTGCCGAAGGAATGGTATAAGATGCGGAACCGTGTCATTTTCCCGCTCCGTGATGAGATGGGAGGGTTGATAGGTTTTGCCGCGCGGAAACAACCGGACGGGGATCCGGATGAACCGAAATATAGAAATACGTCAGTGGAAGAGGGGTATCGGAAAAGTGAGAACCTGTATGCCTTGAATCTGGCGAAAGAGGCGATCCGGCAGGATGGTTTTGCATTTGTAGTGGAGGGGTATAAGGATGCCATAGCCATGCATGCGGCGGGTTTCAGGAATACAGTAGCTTTGTGCGGGACGGCTATGTGTGACGGACATGTCGCGTTGCTGAAAAAATATACTTCACAGGTGACTGTCTTGCTGGACGGGGATCGGGCGGGTGAGAAGGGTTCGACTGAAGCTGTAGCGATTCTTCGCCGGGAAGGTCTCTGGGCTGTCAAGGGAGAATTGCCTGCGGGTGAAGATCCGGATTCGCTCTTTCGCCTTTGGGGAAAGGAAGCTTTTGTCTCTTTTATCCGCGGGTTACGGAAACAATTACTGTCATCGGAAGAGGTCGCCTTATTTAACCGGATAAGTAGACAGGTGCAATTACTGCTGCAAAAGCATAATGCCTGGGAACGAAAAGTTTTGCTCAGTGATTTGACAAAGATGTTTGCTTATCGGACAGGCTTGTCGCTTCGTGACGGCCATCCGGCTACATTAGATTGGAGGTGGCTATGAAAGAGGATCAGAAAAATAAGAAGCCGGATAGGGAAGAAGAGGAAGAGAAATGGAAGAACCGTAGTTTCGGTTGGCTTGAACTGGGTATCCTGTACAGTCCGATGATAACACCGGCGGCAGCTTCCCGCCGTTTGAAAGCCTGGGTATTGGCAAACAAGGTCCTGGTCTCTCTTCTGAAAGCCGCCGGTTGGAATCGTAAGCAACGTGTCATGACACCGAAACAGGTGGAATGTATAGTAGAAATATTGGGAAGACCTTAATGATAGTAATATGCCAATATGGTAATGTGTCAATATGCCAATGGAGATAGTAATAGATTCATTATTTATCAGGTTTGAGCTATCCTGTCATCAACCTCACTTGACTATTACAGGTTTATTTGCCGTCTGCTTTAGCTGACGGACTAGTAAAGAATCTATCTCTTTGGACTTTAGTCCCATTTCTTAAAGCTTTCTATCTGAGAGAAATGTGGCTAAAGCCAAAAAAAAGAACCAGCTTATAAACCGTCAGCTAAAGCAGACGGCAAATGAACCTGTAACAGATGAGTCACTTTGATGGTTGGATAGTTCAATTATTTCTAATCAAAAACAAATGAAATTAATATCAAACTTACTTCTTTTGGGAGGTATTTTAGTGCTTCCCCTAAACTCTTATGCTCAGTTAACGAAAGGGTTGAGTTACCGTGCGGAAACCGGCGTGAGTTTTAGCGGCGGGGAGCATACTCCTTTCTGGCTGACGGCAAACAAGCAGGGATTGTCCTCTATCGAAAAGAATAACGGCTATCTGCGTGCCGGGGTCTTCCGGGAGTTGGAAAACGATAAACGTTTCTCGTATGCTTTCGGGGCGGATTTGGCTGTGGCATATAATTTTACATCGACTTGCGTGGTGCAACAATTGTATGCGGATTTGAAATACCGTTGCCTGGGATTGAGCATTGGAAGTAAGCGACATAGCGAGTTCAATAATCCGTTCCTTAGTAGTGGCGGACTGACATTTTCGGGAAATGCGCGTCCGGTTCCGCAGGTTCGTATCGGTATTCCTGAATATACGTTTGTTCCGGGGACAAAAGGTTGGTTGGCTTTCAAAGGTCATATCGCTTATGGTATGTTTACAGATGATAGCTGGCAAAAAGACTTTGTGGTTCCAGGAGGTAAACATACGGAACATGTGCTGTATCATTCCAAAGATTTGTATGTGAAGATTGGTAACCAGGAGAAGTTTCCTTTGATCTTTGAAGGAGGTCTTGAGATGGCTGCTCAATTCGGGGGAAATGCTTTTGTCGGCAATGAAAAGACCGATATGCCAAATGGGATAAAGGATTTCTTTAAAGTGTTTATTCCGAGCGGAGGGAGCAGTGATACTCCGCTTGGGGAACAGATGAATATTTATGGAAATCATTTAGGAAGTTGGAATTTCTCTTTAACGTGGTATGCTTCTAAAAATTGGACAATTCGTCCTTATTACGAACATTATTTTGAAGATCATTCGCAGATGTTCGGAGAATATGGCTGGAAAGACTGTCTGGCGGGAGTGGAAATAACGTTTCCTAAGAATCCGGTGATCGGTAGTTTTGTTTACGAATATATCTCAACGAAAGACCAGTCCGGTCCTGTTTATTGGGACCATACCCCTGAGATACCTGAACAGGTGAGTGGTGCGGATAGTTATTATAACCATGGAATTTATACCGGTTGGCAGCATTGGGGAATGGGAATTGGGAATCCGCTAGTCATGTCTCCGATCTATAATGTAGATGGTGATATCAGTTTTAAAAGTTCGCGTCTGCAAGGACATCATTTCGGGATCATGGGTAATCCTGTCAACGATTTGCAATACCGGATACTTTTATCGTTTACCCGTAACTGGGGAACTTATGGTTTGCCATTTTATGAGATCAAAAAGAATGGAAATGCATTGATAGAATTAACTTATACGCCCCATCAGTTAAAAGGCTGGGATTTTACAGGATCGCTAGGTGTTGACAGAGGCGGGATGTTGGGTAAAAGTGCCGGTGGCATGTTAACAATCAGAAAAACAGGATGGATACGATGAGTTCAATGAATACAATGAAAAGATACATAATAGTGGTGTTGCTGACCCTGATAGTCAGCTCCTGCGGAAAAATGCCGATCAACGGAGACCTGGATGGTCGCTGGCAGATCATGAAAATAGAATATGCATCAGGAGAGGAAGAGACGCCGGAACGGGCATATTACAGTGTTGCTTTGCATACCATCAATTTGATGAAGGTTGATGTAACCAGTCAGACCGGCAATATGGAATATACCGGAGATTCCTTGTTTGTAGTCATGCCGGTCAGTCATGTTGAAGATTTATTGCCATTTGGAATGAACGGAACGGAGCAACGTTTCGGCATCAAAGAATTAACATCAAAGCATTTGGTCCTCCAATCGGATTATGCCCGATTGGAGTTCAGGAAGTTTTGATTCATAATTTGCCATAATATGAGTTATTTGTGTCTTTTTAATGGGGCTTGCCCCATGCCGCAGGCTCTTTTTTGCCGTCAGTTTCAACTGACGGATAGATAAACCTTCCGGTTTTGCCGGATTCCTCTGTGGGTTTCAACCCCTTTTCCAGATATTTATAAGAATATGAAAGGGGATAAATCCCACAGAGGAAGAGGCTTTGCCTCCTATATTTAAAACCGTTGGTTGAAACCAACGGCAAAAGAGAGCCTGCGGCACGAGGCGAGCCTCGTTTAATAGCGTAAATAACTCATTTATTTCTAAAATCGAAATAACAACAAAAACAAATAACAATATGAATAACTTAATCAGAAATGTATTATTAGGGGGATTACTGTGCCTGTCGGTTCCGCTTGCGGCACAGGTATCCCAGGATTTGATTGACAAGGCGAAAGCCGCGGGTATGACGGATGACCAGATCCGTCAGGAGATGAATAAACGGATGGGACAGTCCGGAGCAGAACAGACTGCACGTACGGCATCGGATGCTGTGGTAACAGACCGTACGGTCACCGTTCCGGATGGAAAGGGGATACCTCCTTTGGATGCTCAGCGGGAAGCCAATCGTCCGGCGGGAGATTTAAGTGGAACCGTGTTCGGTCGTGAAATATTCTCAAACAAGAACCTGTCCTTTGAGCCGGATCTGAATGTACCGACTCCCAAAGGATATGTTTTATCTGCCGGAGACGAATTGCTGATCAATGTATGGGGAGATTCTGAACTGAATCTGAAACTGAAGGTTTCTCCCGAAGGAACAATTCTTATCCCTAACCTGGGCCCGGTCTCTGTGAGCGGACTGACTATTGAAACAGCCGAAAATCGTATCCGTCAGGAACTGGGGCGGATCATGTCTACTTTGTCCGGAAATACAGAGTCAGGAAGTACGGACGGGGCTAATACGTTCGTATCCGTTAGTCTGAGCCAGATACGCAGCATCAAAGTCAATATTGTAGGTGAAGTCGTTGCTCCGGGAACCTACACTTTACCTTCGTTTGCTACCTTGTTTAATGCTCTGTATGCAGCAGGGGGTGTAAATGAGATTGGTTCGCTTCGCGGAATAAAAGTGTACCGTAACAGTAAGGAAGTGGCAAAATTGGACGTGTATGATTATCTCCTGAATGGCAAATACAATACAAATATCCGTCTGGAAGAAAATGATATGGTGATCGTTTCTCCTTACGACCAGCTGGCTGTGGTTCGTGGAAAAGTAAAACGTAACCGCATTTTCGAAATGAAAAAAGGAGAAACTTTGCAGCAACTATTGAACATGGCCGGAGGCTTTACCGGAGATGCGTACAAGAAAGATGTCCGTATCAAACGAAAAGCCGGAAGCCGTTATCAGATAGCTACTGTTACGGAAGATAAATATCCTACTTTTGCGATAATGGATGGCGATTCTTTGTTGGTGGATTCTGTGATCCCCTTCTACGAAAACCGTCTGACAGTGACAGGAGCAGTCTGGCGTCCGGGAGAATATGAATTGAATGGTACGGTTCATACGGTCCGTCAACTGGTTGATCAGGCAGCCGGTTTGAAAGGAGATGAGTTTACCGGCCGTGCCCAGATTACCCGTTTGAATCCGGATTTCACAACGACTGTTATAGCCGTAGACATTCGTGGCATTCTCAGTGGCACATCTCCGGATATGGAACTTAAACCGGAAGACCAACTGAACATTCCATCCCTGTTTGACCTTCGCGAACCTTATACGATCAAAGTAAGCGGGGCGGTGAATTACATAGACACTGTCCTTCCTTACCGGAACAACCTGACAGTGGAAGATGCCATTATGATGGCCGGCGGATTAAAAGAATCGGCGGCAACGGTCAATGTGGAAGTAGCCCGAAGGATTAAGGATACAAAGACTTACGAAAACACTAACCGTACAGCCGAAGTATTCAATTTCGCATTGAACGATAATTTAGGCTTGATCTCTACGGATGGAAAGAAAAGCGATACGATCTTTACGTTGGAACCGTTCGATGAAGTGTATGTGCGTTTCTCACCGGGTTATCAGGAACAACAGGTGGTAAAGGTAAATGGTGAAATCACTTTCTCCGGTGATTACGTACTGGCAGAAAAGAACTCCCGTCTAAGTGATATCATCTCCAAAGCCGGAGGAATAACTCCTGATGCCTATGTAAAAGGGGCCAGCCTGAAACGCCAGCTGACAGAAGATGAGATGCGCCGCCTGGAAACTCTGCTGCAACTGAGTTCCAATAAACAGAGCCGCGATTCGGTTGCCCTGTCACTGGAAAACATTAAAGACTACTCGGTGGGTATCGATTTGGAAAAGGCCCTGGCAAATCCGGGGAGTGCGCACGATGTGGTGCTACGTGATGGGGATGCGCTTTATATCCCACAATTACAAAGTACGGTTAAGATAAACGGCGCCGTAACTTATCCAAACAGCGTGACCTATACGAAAGGGATGTCTGTGGGAGATTGCCTTTCACAGGCCGGTGGATATAACGATATTGCCCGCAAATATCCGATCGTAATCTATATGAACGGTAAAGTTGCAACAACGAAGAAATGCTTTATCTTCTTCAAACGTTATCCGAAAGTAGAACTGGGATGCGAAATCGTCGTTCCGACCAAGACACAGCGCGATCGTAAGACCAGCCTGGCAGAGGTACTGAGTATAGCCAGTTCAACCACTTCGATGGCAGCCATGGTCACCTCTATCATCAACACGCTGAAATAATTTTCAATTTTCAATCTTTAATTTTCAATTAACAAAGTGGATATGAATCAAATGAATACCCCTGAGACAGACAATGTGCAGGAGATAGACCTGGTAGAGTTGGCTAAACGGCTATGGGGGGAACGTAAGTTCCTGTTCAAATGCTGCGGAATCGCGATAGTTGTAGGATTGGTGGTCGCTTTTAGCATACCAAAAGAATATAGTACAACGGTAAAGTTGGCACCCGAAACGTCTGATCCATCCAAAAAGATGGGGAATCTGGGTGGATTGGCCGCCATGGCAGGGATTAACCTGAACAGCTCTTCGGGAGCGGATGCTATTTCTCCGGATTTGTATCCGGATGTGGTGCAGAGTATTCCTTTTCTGTTGGAGTTGTTTCCGGTACAGGTTGAGAGTGAAAAAGGAGATTACTCATCGACATTGTACGAATATATGAATGAGGATCAGAAAAGTGCGTGGTGGAGTTATGTAATGCAGGCTCCGTTCAAACTGTTGGGTGTAGTGAAAGATTTATTCTCAAAGGAAGAGGAAAAGAACAGTACGGAATTATCCTCTTTTCATCTAACAAAAGAGCAGTCTGATGTGATAGAGGATTTGCAGGAGCGCATTTCTGCCTCTGTGGATAAAAAGACATCGGTGATCACTGTCTCTGTCCAGATGCAGGACCCGTTGATCTCGGCGAATATCACTCAAATTGTTTTAGAAAAACTTCAGGGATACATAACTAATTACCGTACCCAGAAGGTAAAGCAAGATCTTGAATTCACAGAGAAAGTATTCGGTGAGGCGCGTGAATCTTACTACAAAGCACAACGTGCCTACGCGGCCTTTGAGGATGCCAACAAGAACATCATCTCAGCCAGCTACCGTACGGAACAGGAGCGTTTAAAGAATGAAATGACATTGACCTTCAATGTATACAATACATTGGCCCAGAAACTGGAACAGGATAAACTCCGTGTACAGGAACAGACACCGGTGTATACAATAATACAACCTGCCACAGTTCCTTTAAAAGCATCCTCTCCCAAGAAGCCGCTGATTCTGATCGGATTTGTATTCCTTGCCATATTTGGCGGAATCGGTTATCTGTTTATCAAAGACCTTTTCAAACCCAAAGAGGAAACTGAGGTTTTAGAGGTTGAATAATTGGGTTATTATAGAGTTCAACTTTTGTCAGATATGAACCTATCTTTTTTATATCGGAGCGTCAGCTCTGTCATGGCGGGCTTGACCCGGGACCTCATACTTGACTAAGAATCAACCAGTATGATGAGGTGGCGGGTCAAGCCCGCCATGACAGAAAGAGGGCCGCTATGATAGGATGAAGACTCACCTTTTTCTAGTATTGACATATTTTCTCAATGTCACTCTGCGATCTTTATCATTCTTATCATTATTTTGTCACTGAAGAATCCGGCTGTCTGCTGGTAGGATTCAGGGAGGATTCCGTTACTTTCATTGTGAAAGAGGTATGGAATAAGGAACCTGTCGGCTTGCCGGAAGTGGACAGGCTGTATACTGAAATGCAGCGAATCGGGGAAATGTGCGGCTGCAACCAGTTCCGGATTCTGGCTCATGGCGGTTATCTGCCGGAGGCACTTTCCTTTGAACTGCATGGACTGACTGTTTCGGATGAAAGTTATCTGAGAAGTCTGGAGACGGGAAAGCATATTGAACTCTTTTCACATAATGAAGCGGCTTACCGGGTTATTGAGGAAGGATTCAAAACGAACAGGATCGGAGCGGTTGTACAGGCGACCGGAACCGGGAAATCCTATCTGATTGCCCGCTATATCGTCAACCATTCGGAAGATGATATAGTGGTTATCGCTCCCAACGTTACGATCATTGCCGAGATCAAAAAAGCAATCGGCAGGACAATGCCGCATGTCGCCTACCGGACTTTCCAGGCATTAGTCCTGAATCGCGGAACAGTCGGTGAACTTAAAGCGAATCATATTATTATTGATGAGTTCCATCATTTCGGAGCCGAGGTATGGGGAAAAGCCGTACAGGAAGTAATAGATAACAATCCGGAAGCCCGTGTACTGGGAATGTCGGCCACTCCGATACGTCCCGAAGAGATGCTCGATACGGTAGAGGTCTATTTTAAGGGGAACCTGTTCCATGAACTGTCTTTGTCTATGGCTTGGTATTATAAGATTCTGCCTGTACCTGTTCTGGTGCAGAGCATATTCGATCTGAATAACCAGCTGGATAAAGTACAGCGAATGCTGAACAGGAGTGACTGTACTTTAGAAAGGCGCAAGCATATTCAGGACAAAATAGACTTTGCCCGTCTCGATTTTCGCGGTTCACTGAGTGCATCAGAACTAATCCGACGTTATCTTCCGAAAGAAGTAAAAAAAATGCTTGTCTTCTGTAAAGACAAGGAAGATCTTCAGCATATGATTCCCGAAGTATCGAACTGGCTCGGGCAGGCTGGCTTTGAAACGGAAACATTCGAGATCCATAACGGACTCAGCAATCGGGAGAATGAAAAGACGTTGCGTCGTTTCCGTAGGGAAACGGGAAAACTGCATGTACTTTTCTCTATAAATATGTTGATCGAAGGATTGCATGTGGAAGGAGTAGATGCAGCCATGTTCCTGCGACGTACGGAGTCGTATGTGGTTGCCTTGCAGCAGCTGGGCCGTTGCCTGAAAGCCGGTTCGGACCGTCATCCGGTAGTACTTGATTTTGTCAATAACCTTTCGGGGCGTTCTGTTTATGAGGCTATGTCAAGGGGGTTGGCTTATCATCCGGCGATCCGTGCCCCAAAGAACTTTAAAGGCTTTATGGAGTTTGAGGTCACGGGGTTCCTGTCTGATATCCGTGCCCGTGTGGATGATATGCTGGCAGAGTTGGATGCATGGCCGGTCATGTATGAACGTCTGATCGAATATAAGGAACGTGAAGGATGCTGGCCGCAGGCAGCCGAAGGGAAACTGGGAAACTGGTGTAACACCCAGCGGATTGCCCGGAAGAAAGGGACGTTGTCGGAAGATTATATCTTGCAGTTGGACCGGATCGGTTTCGAATGGGAAGTACAGGACAGCCGTTGGATGAACTGCTTTGAAGAACTGAAAACATTTATGGCTGTTGAACACCGCTGTCCCAAACGCGGCGAAAACAAACTGAATACCTGGTGCAACACCCAACGCCAGGCACGAAAGAAAGGTATCCTTTCCAAGGAAAGAATCCGGTTGCTCGATTCGATCGGATTCTGGTGGGAGCAGGATCTGGATTCGCTCTGGACGGAGAACTGGCAGCAGGTACTTGCCTACTACAAAAAACACAACCGCTGGCCCAAAAGCAACGAAGGCAAAGCCGGCAGCTGGTGTAACACCCAGCGTAAGAACCGGAAACAAGGTTTACTTTCGGCTGAACGCATCGCCCGGATGGATGCCGAAGGTTTTATCTGGACTATCGATGATGTCTGGATGGAAAACTATGAAAAACTACAACAATTCTTCTCTGAAAGCAACCGCTGGCCAACCGCCCGTGAGAACAAGCTAGGCAGTTGGTGTTTCGTACAGCGCAGAGCCTTGAAAAAAGGCGAACTCTCTTCTGATCGTAAGAATCTTCTGGATAAGATTTCTTTCCCCTGGAGTTTGAGGTAAATTTCCAATAATACTTTCCTATTAGTCAATGGCGACATCCTGCCATTCCCCTTTCACCAATTCACGGGTAGATTTAAACCCAATCTCTTTCAGCAATTTGAATGCCTTTTCCCGTCCGTCGTTTACCAGATCAGGATAATGGCAGTCGGAATTAACCATCACGGGGATGTTCATCTCTTTCAGTAATCCGAGGTACTCTTTCCGGGGAAATAGCTGTTGCTTCTTTTCCAGATTTTTGGTGTTTATTTCAACCATCAATCCTTTTTCGGCTATCAGGTCGAGGGTTGCTCTGAACGGTTCCTGATACCAGGCTGTGTCAAAAGAGAAACCTTCGCATTTGTGCCCGTTCATATATATTTTATCCATATGGCCGACAATATCGATACCGCCGGCTTCTATCATTTTTAGTGTCGAATCATAATAACGGGTTACCAACTTGCGGATATCTCCTTCAAAATAACGTTCCACCGATGCTTTATAATCAGCGAAGGAACCGTCGATACAGACCATATTCTCTTCACTCAGATGTTCGGAGATAGGAAGGAAATGGATGGAGCCGATGCGGTAGTCCAGCGGAAGTTCCTGGAAATAGGGGACGGATGGGTTGTAGGTTTCATCCAGATAATCAATTTCCAGGGCTGTATATATTTCTAACCGGTCGCTGTATTTCTTTTTCAGCCGGTCTATTTCAGCCAGGTATTCGGGCATGTCGTCTTTCGACATGTTCCAGAAGGTCTCGAAGGGCAGGGGGGAGTGTGATGAAAATCCATACGCCCGGAAGCCATGGGATATAGCGAACTTTACAAAGTCTTCAGGCGTACTGCGCCCGTCACAGAATGTACAATGACTGTGATAATTACTAAGTTGCATAAATATTCTATTGTCGATTGTTTTAGGAATACAAAGATAGAAAATCTTTCTGAACATATTGACCGGGACTGTTGTTTAATAGTTGAGAGAATGTTAAACAGGTGATAATTTATAAGAGATATGAACAGACGAGAAAGATTGGAACTGGAGGTTTCGAATATCCAGTCGAAGATAGATAATGCTCCGAAAGATATTCCTTCCCATATTTTAGATTCGTGGAGGAAAGATATAGTCAGTCTGGAGTTTGAGTTGAACAACCTTGTCGATGGCGAGGAAGATAATAATTACTGATAGGCATATTTATAGGTTAATAGATTGTTTTAGGAAGAAAAGAAGCGGCAACATCGGGATGTTCCGCTTCTTTTTTTATTGTGCTTGAGTGGCAAACTCAATCAGTTTTACGATATCATTTACTTGGTTCAGGCTGATTTTCTGGTCTTTTATGAAAGATGAAATTGATTCGGACTGTTCTTTGGGGAAGAGTTTCAGGAATGATTTTGCATTTGTGAA
Source organism: Parabacteroides caecihominis (assembly GCF_023656785.1). Lineage (NCBI taxonomy): Bacteria > Pseudomonadati > Bacteroidota > Bacteroidia > Bacteroidales > Tannerellaceae > Parabacteroides > Parabacteroides caecihominis. The sequence continues at coordinate 28,922 of NZ_JAMOKS010000040.1, read as the reverse complement.
TTTCTTCCTCTTTTGATTTTGTAAAAGATAATAGGTGTTTTCCGGATTATATTTATAGACGTAATTGTCGGTGCTGCCCATCTTCTGTTGCCGGGTCTGGTTGGCATCGATGGCCTGGACCGAGCCTTGTGTCGCAATACCGAATGCTCCTTTTTTCGCGAAAGGAACTGCTTTGGTTTTATAGTCGACCAGCAGGACGGTATTATTGACCGGAATATATTCCAGGAAACGGTTTAAATGCGGAATGAATTTGCGGTTGTCGATGTAAATGGTGTCTATGTTGCTGTTATTATCCATCGTCATGTCTTCTCCGTTGTTCAGGAAATGGAGTTCCTGGTAGACACAATTATAATTGAATTTTGTTTGATTGAAACGTTTGTTTTTTAATAACGCTTTACCGTCTGTAAATGAATCGAACAGATACTCTTTATTAGAGGGTGTTGTTTCCTGTGCTTTCAGGTTGAAACAACAGCAAAAAATAAGGCATATTAGTGGTAATGACTTCATTGTGGTTTGATTTTAAATGTTTTGACTGGCTGTTGTTAAAAACAGCGGAAAACGAGATATGCTTTCCGCTGTTATAGACTTCTATAAAATAGAAGAATGCTTATTTGATGACATTCAGCTCTTTACCAACTTTGATAAATGCTGCAATGGCTTTATCCAGATGTTCTTTTTCGTGGCCGGCAGACAACTGAACGCGGATACGGGCCTGGTCTTTCGGAACTACCGGATAGTAGAATCCTGTTACATAAATGCCTTCTTCCTGCATTTTTGCAGCAAAGTCCTGAGACAACTTGGCATCATACAACATCACGGCGCAGATTGCAGACTGTGTCGGTTTGATATCGAAACCGGCAGCCAGCATCTTATCGCGGAAGTAAGAAACGTTGTTCATCAGCTTAGTATGCAGTGCGTCGCTTTCTTTCAGGATCTTGAACATTTCCAGACTGGCTCCGACGATAGCCGGTGCTACTGAGTTAGAGAACAGATAAGGACGTGAACGCTGGCGGAGCATGTCGATAATTTCTTTTTTACCTGTAGTGAAACCACCCATAGCGCCACCGAATGCTTTACCTAATGTACCTGTGAAAATATCTATTTTTCCATATACATTATATTGTTCTGCCACACCGTGACCTGTCGGACCGGCTACACCGGCTGAGTGAGATTCGTCGACCATGACCAGTGCATCGTATTTTTCTGCCAGTTCGCAGATCTTGTCCATCGGGGCAACGTTACCGTCCATAGAGAAGACACCGTCTGTGGCGATGATGCGATGACGCTGTGCCTGAGCTTCCTGCAAGCAACGTTCCAGGTCAGCCATATCTGCGTTGGCGTAGCGATAACGTTTTGCTTTACACAAACGTACACCGTCAATGATGGAGGCGTGGTTCAACGCATCGGAGATGATGGCATCTTCTTCACCGAACAACGGTTCGAACAAACCGCCGTTTGCATCGAAACAGGCGGCATACAGAATCGTATCTTCTGTTTTGAAATAATCGGAAATAGCGGCTTCCAATTCTTTGTGCAAATCCTGTGTTCCGCAGATGAAACGAACGGATGACATACCGTATCCGTGAGAATCCATGGCATCTTTAGCTGCTTTAATCAGACGTTGGTTGTCTGACAGACCAAGGTAATTGTTGGCACAGAAGTTTAAAACATTACTTCCGGCATTTACTTTAATGTCGGCTCTTTGTGGCGTAGTGATAATACGCTCGTTTTTGTACAATCCGGCTGCTTTAATGTTAGCCAGTTCCTGTGTAAGGAAATCTTTCAGTTTACCGTACATAACTTTGTTTTTTGTTAGTATTTTTGAATCAAGTAGACTATTTAGTTAACAATTGATAGTTGAAAAGTAACAGTTAGTTCGTTTTTGTTACAAAGGGCTGTCAACAGTTAATAGTCAACTCTCAACTGGTGAAGCAAAGGTCATATTTTTTTTTGAATATTAGCATGAAAAAACACAAGAAAATCGTGCGGGAACAATTTTATTCTCTATACCTTTGCCGCAGAAAAAACTTAAAAGAACAATAAAAACGCAATGAAGAATGTATTAATTATCGGTTCTACCGGTCAGATCGGCTCAGAGTTAACCATGGAGTTGAGAAAACGTTACGATGGCGACATCGTAGCAGGTTATATATCCGGAGCAGAACCCAAAGGTGAACTATTGGAATCAGGACCTTCTGCACTTGTTGACATAACAAATGAACAGCAGATCGCCGAGACAGTGTCTAAATATAAGATTGACACAATCTATAATCTGGCTGCATTGTTGTCTGCCGTAGCTGAAGCAAAGCCTCAGTTAGCCTGGAAGATCGGTATGGGTGGATTATTCAACGTACTGGAAGTAGCACGTGAAATGAAATGTGCCGTATTTACTCCGAGTTCTATCGGTGTATTCGGTAACAACACTCCGAAAGACAAGACTCCGCAGGATACGATCCGTAACCCGCGTACGATGTATGGTGTGACTAAAGTTTCCGGTGAGTTGTTGAGCGACTATTATAACATCCGTTTCGGTGTGGATACACGTTCGGTTCGCTTCCCGGGATTGATTTCTTACGTAACTCCTCCGGGTGGTGGTACAACTGACTATGCAGTGGATATTTATTATTCAGCCGTAAAGGGTGAGAAGTTTGAATGTCCGATCGCTGCCGGTACATTTATGGATATGATGTATATGCCGGATGCATTGCATGCTGCTATCCAGATTATGGAAGCTGATCCTACGCGTCTGCAACACCGCAACTCATTCAATATTGCTTCTATGAGTTTCGATCCGGAAATTATTGCAAACAATATCCGTAAATATATTCCTGAATTACAGATGGAATATAAAGTCGATCCGTTACGCCAGGCAATCGCCGAATCATGGCCTAACTCGCTGGACGATACTTGTGCCCGTGAAGAGTGGGATTGGAAACCGACTTACGATCTGGATACAATGACCCGCGATATGATCGCTAAACTGAAAGAACGTTTCGGTAAATAACAAATATAAGAGGTTTGTTGATGGGAGGGGATATCCGGTTTAGGGTGTCCCCTTTATTTTTGAGTAGGGTGAGTAAGAAAGTTTCCTGTAAAGGATGCTTCATTTTATATGTTTTAGAGCATGTTTTGGCTAAATAATGTTAATGCGAGGTGTTTTTCTTGCAAATATTATGCTGAATAACATAAAACCCCTATATTTGCACTGTGTTTTTCATGGTATTAGATTTAAGGTTAACAATGAAGATTGGCTGTTCGTGAGAATAGCCTTTTTTTTGTTTATATGTGTCTGGATTTGCTATTTCGTAGAAACCATGTTACTGTATTTTTTCGGGTATCCTGAGAGGATTGCCAGTAAAGCGCCGAATCCCAATAAATAAGGATAGTATAGGTACTGCATAATCTCGAGAGGGGAGACCTGGCCTAATCCTGAAGCCATTAGCAACTGTGCCCCGTAGGGGATGATTCCCTGAATGAAACAAGAGAAAATATCCAGAATACTTGCGCTGCGGCGCGGGTCGACTTTGAAACGGTCTGCAATATCTTTTGCGATCGGTCCCGCCATGATCAGGGCAATCGTATTGTTTGCCGTACAGAGATTGGCAAAGCTGACCAATGCGGCGATACTCATTTCCGCTCCTTTGGAGGAATGGATACGGGAAGTCAGTTTGAGGATGATCCAGTCGATACCTCCATTGTAACGAATCATTTCCAACATGCCTCCTGCCAGTAAAGTGACGATAATCAGTTCACCCATATTGGTTATACCGAGTCCCATCGAAGCTGTCCAGCCCCATATGTCGAAACCTCCCGTCAGTAATCCGACAATGCCGGAGAGCAGGATACCGATAAATAAGACCAGCATTACATTGACTCCGCAAATGGCGGCGACAAGGACTACCAGGTAAGGGATCACCTTTGTCCATTCGATCGCTCCGGCTGTGTAATTGCTGTCGATACCGCTTCCAACCAATACATATATAATACCTGTAATAATAGCGATGGGGAGAGCGATACGGATGTTCACTTTAAACTTATCATTCATGTTACATCCCTGTGTTCGGGTGGCAACGATCGTGGTGTCGGATATAAAAGACAGATTGTCGCCGAACATGGCCCCGCTTACAACCACTCCGAGCATCAGGGCATCGGGCATTCCCGTCTTATCGGCAATACCTACTGCTACAGGGGCGAGGGCTACGATTGTACCAACGGAAGTCCCGACTGAAATAGATATAAAACAGGCAGCCAGGAATATACCGGCAGCCAACAGGTTTCCGGGCAGGATCGACATCGCCAGATTGACGGTCGCATCTACGGCCCCCATCGCTTTGGCTGTCTGGGCAAACGCCCCGGCGAGAATAAAGATCAGTACCATCAGCATGATATTGCTGTTGGCAGCTCCGCGGCAGAACTGTTCGATACGGTTGGATAATTTCCCTCCCTTGGATATGGCGATAGCAACGACAGATGATATAACAAACGCTACGGTGATAGGCATCTTATAAAAATCGCCTGCCAATATGGATACGACCAAGTAGGTGAGCAGGAATACCAGTAAAGGTATGAGTGCCCAGGCATTAGGCGCATGATTTAAAGGAGAGTTAGAAGGAGAATCGCAACGCAATACGCACCCCTCCTTTCTTTATATTCGGTTCATCCAGATAGGTAAGCCGTCGGTAATAATCTATACGGAGAATCTTGAAGATGTTTTCCAGACCGACGCTTGCTTCCATATAGGGTGTTTTGCCCAAAGGACGTGTTCCGTCGGGTAGGAGGAACAGATTCGGTGTCAAGGCCGGATTGTTCTTATCCGTCAGTCCTCCGTAGATACCGTTGAAAGAGATTACTTCGCGTAACCTTAGCCATTTGATACCTGGGATACGGTTTAATATCCAACCTTTTAAATAATAAGTTGCATTGAATGAAACATATTGGTCTGTCACAAACTCCAAGGCATTCATCATGTGGAATGCTTCCGGCTGGATAGTAATAGACTGGTTGGTATTCGGAAGGATCAGCAACGGGAAAGGTACTTTGTTCCATACTTTTCCGGCTTTCAACTGCGTATCGATATGCCCGAACGAGGATAACCAGATACGTTTTTCCGCACTGACTTCCGTATGATTGTAGTTATATTCTCCACCCAGTACCCCTTTGAGACCCAACTGATGTGACAGCTTGAAGATAGGAGCATCCTTCGACAGGTTGAAGACCGATTCTTTTCCGGAGCGTCCGTCGTAAGAGCGTTCACCGGGAGCGAAACGGAGTTGTGTTCCGATTTCAGAGGTTGTAATATCCTTTTTTTGAATCAATGTGCCGTCTGCTTCTTTCTCGATATATTTGAGCGTTCCGGCAGCCTGGTTATTCTGGTTATATACCCATGACCTCCACGTAAGGCCGTTCAGCCATTCCTTTTCGTACTGGAACATGGATTTGCGGATATACTGCATTTTAGTTACAGGTTCACCTACTTTCCAGGCAACAAAGATGTTATCCTTGCTGGTGAAAAGGAAATCCTGTCCGGGGGTATATACGTCATATTCCTGGATAAAGGATAAATTATTGACCGGGCTTTCTCCTTCGTGGTATAGTTTTTTATTGAAGCTATGTGTCAGTTTTACGTTGTATTTCAGCTTACGGTCGTTTGTTCCGTAGGCGAGATATCCGCTGGCGAACCAGTAAGGATTCAAGTTGGCTGTCGTCATACCGCCGATACGTAAACGGACACCTTCCAGACTGTTACCGCTGATTGTCGTGTTCATCGGACCGAAGTCGAATTTGGTGGATTTCTTATCGCCGGCTGTCGGGATATATCCGGATATAAGTATTTCTGCTGTTTTGATAATTACATTGAATGCCGGGACTTTCCGGAGTTGGGCCAGCAGGTCGTCCAAGGCATTTTCTTTTTCTTTCAGAGGCACATGCCGGTTGTTTATCCAGAAGGTATCAGGCTGTTCGATTGCCACAGGTAATGTATGGAGTGAACCCAACAGGTTGAATACGGAGTCTGCTTTCGCCTGTTCTATGTTGAAATTGTATTTGTCGTAATTCCTGAGTTGGTGCGCATAGAGCTGCTGGGCACCTTTTACCAGGTAGAAATTGACATAGGTGTTTTCGTTCTTTACCACCCAGGTGCTGTCCGGCATCCGTTCGAATTCCTGTTCGATGCGGAGTTTGTCCACCCAGTTCAGGTTGATATTGGCGGGGGTGTTCAGCAGGAATTTTTTTAAGGCATAATTACCGTCAAGAGTGATGTATAACCTTCCGGTAAAACCGTAACTCTGGCTGTTGACCGGGACGAAAGCCAGGTCGACACATTTATCGCCTCCTATATCGAGGGTATCCATGATATAGTATTTATAATAGCTGGTAGCCAGGGTGGAGGACAAGGGGCTGACGAAACGGTTCAACAGGATATTGATATTATTATCGAAGATGTTGATGCCCTGAAATATCTCTTCCAGGTTGGAGGTGATGCCCCCGCCGTCATCCAGAGTCTGGTCGACGCCTTGCATACGTTTACCTTTGACAATCGTTTTTTCTGTTTTCGGATGTTTCCGGTAGTATCTATCTGCAATTGTTTCACGAACGGAAAGGGTCAGGATAGGTTTGCCGTTAAATTCGGAACTGTCCAGGTAGTTCTTGATGAATTTGAATTTCTTCATGAACTTGTTTTTCTCGAAATCCGGGTTGAAGTCGTCCAGGGAGAGAGATAATTTTTCGTATACCTCGGTTTGATATTCGTCCTTGGCTTCGATACGGTTGTCGTTCTTATGTTCGATTACTTTCTTAATCAGTTCGACGGCCGGATTGTCTTTACGGGAATATTTTTCTCTTTTAGGTTTGACGATGACTTCGGATATTTCGAAGGCGGTAGGGCGGAGGTCAATGGTAAGCCCGTCGTTCTTCTGTCCGGTTTTCAGGTCCAGTATTTTAGTGTCGTATCCTAGTGATGCGACAGCCAGCTTGTTATAACCTTTATCGTTCTGTAAGGCGAAAGCCCCGTTGTCGTCGGTCATTGCTCCAATGGTTGAACCGTCAAAATAGACGGAAACAAAAGCCAAAGGTTCTCCGGTTATTGAATCCTTTACGATACCGGATGCAGAGGTCATGCTTTGTGCATATAAAACGGAAATACCGGTCGCTGCCTGCAACAGAACCAACAGTACTATTAAGTGAATTCTTTTTACCATGAAACTAACGTTATTCCTTCTCGGATAATGCAGTTGGCAAAGGTAAGCTTTTTCCCGGTAGGAGCTGAGTCAGTCTTATTAATAATATTTAATCAAGGAGGATGAAAATAAAGGGGGAATAGTTGGGCGAGTTAATTAATTAGTTAACTTTGTGGGGGAATATAAAAAATCTTGACTATGAAATATAAACGAAATCTTATCCTGTATAAGGATTATTTTAATGACTTCTATAGTGCATTGTCATCAGAAGTTGCAAAGAAAACAGACTATGTTTTGCAGATAATAATGACGGAAGATAGAATTCCAATCAAATATTTCAGGCATATAGAAGGAATAAAGGACCTGTATGAAATACGAATAGAGAATGCAGGGAATATCTATTGTATTTTCTGTTGTTTGGATGAAGGGCAAATTGTCGTTTTATTCAACGGTTTTCAAAAGAAGACGCAAAGGACTCCGTTGAGACAAATTAAGCAGGCCCGGAAAATAATGAATGAGTATTTTAAGGAAAAGAAAGGTGAATAATTATGGAAGAGAGATATTTGTCTGAAGAGAAAAAACAGGAGATTAAAAACTGTCGTACTTTTAGTGAACTGCTGGATGTGAAATATGGTCCTGCAGGAACTCCCGAACGTGATCAGTTTGAAGAGGAAGCTGAAGCTTTCTTACTTGCCGAACGTCTGAAAGAGGAACGTCTGAAAGCCGGTCTTACTCAGGAACAATTGGCTGAAAGAATCGGCACAAAGAAAAGCTATATTTCCAGGATAGAGAATGGGAAATGTGATGTACGTTTACCGACTCTATACAAGATATTTCGCGGATTAGGAAAGCAGATAAGTATAACTGTCTTGTAAAATAAAAAAAATAAGGGTTTCGATCGAAAGATGTCGGAACCCTTATTTTTATTGAGTTAGATTGATTTGGTGTTCTTCGCATTTACCGGATTCTTCCCTTCCGGTGTATATAAATGATCGATGCGGGAAGCGTATGCTTTCTCTACTTTTCCACGGACGATTTTCATTGTGCTGTTAACCATGCCGTTTTGTTCGGTGAACGGTTCGGGCAAGACGGCAAATGTGGTGGGTAGCCAGCGATCGGGGAACATAGATGACAAGTCGCCCCCTTTACGGAAACGGTCGATCTGTTTCTGGATGATACGGATGGCTTCTTCTTTCCCTTGTTCTGTGCTCAGGTCGAGTTGCTGGTGCGCCAGATGTCTTTTCAAATGATCTTTGTTCGGGACAAGGAGTGCAACCGTATAAGGATTCTGGTTGTTGTAAAGCAACAGTTGGTCGATGCAGGAAGAATGTTCAACCAATGCTTCTTCGATACCTTCCGGACTGTATTTTTCGCCATCGCTACCGATCAGCAGGCTTTTGAAACGGCCTAATACATATAATAAGCCATCTTTGCCCATATATCCCATATCCCCGGTGTAAAGCCAGCCGTCTTTAATGGTTTCAGTCGTAGAGACCGGATTTTTCCAGTATCCGGCCATGACATTTTCTCCACGGATAACAATTTCGCCTTTTTCTCCGAGGGGAAGTTCTTTGCCTTCCTGGTCGCATATTTTCAGGTCAAGCGGTTGAACCAGTATACCGCTGCTTCCAAACCTGTGGTGGCGCGGGCCGTTGGTCGAGATGACAGGGGTTGCTTCGCTAAGCCCGTATCCCTGGTACATCGGCAGGCCGATGGCATAATAGAACTTTTGTAAATCCTTGTCCAGCAGGGCACCGCCACCGATGAAGAATTTCAGTTCGCCGCCAAAGTTCTCACGGACCTTAGAAAAGATGATACTATCGAACAGGCTTACAACCGGCTTCAGCAGGAACCGCCATCCCCGGCCTTTGTCATCGCCGCCATCCCCGTTATAGGTATATGCTACGTTCAGCCCCATGTGGAACAGACGGTTGACCATGTTACCCTGCGCCCGGATGCCTTGTTCGATATTCTTTTTGAAGTTCTTGGCAAGGGCCGGGACACTCAATATTAAGTACGGCTTAAATTCCTTGATGTTTACAGGGATATTCTTTAACGTCTCCATACCGGTTCTTCCCACCTGTACGGTAGCTACCGAAGCTCCTTTATACATAAATATATAGAAGCCTACCACATGGGCAAAGCAATGGTCGAGCGGAAGGATAACCAGCGTGCGCCAGGTATCGTCGATATCTACGCAAGTAAGTGATTGCTCCACGTTAGCCGTGTAATTGCGATGAGTGAGGATAACGCCTTTCGGGTCGGCGGTTGTTCCGGAGGTGTAAGTGATTGTGGCATAATCATCGTTGGTAAGCGATTGGCCGATTGCCAGAAACTCTTCCAACGGGTGCGCACTGAGATATTCTTTCCCCATTTCTATTACTTTAGAGAGGGGAATTTCTTTTTCCTGATATTCCTTTTGGTCGTCGAAGACGATGATTTGTTGAAGCAACGGCAGTTTATCGACGATAGAACGTATTTTCTTCAACTGGTTGCCGGATACCATAATATATTTTACATCGGCATGTGTCAGACGGAACAACAGGTCGTTTGCCTCTTCCAGTTTGATAGAGAGGGGGACGTTGGTAGCTCCGGCGTAGAACATCGCCAGTTCGCCGATGATCCAGGCGTTGCGGCCTTCACTGAGCAGGGCCATGTTGTCGCCTTTCATTACTCCCAGGGCAACCAGTCCGGCGCCCAGCGTGTAAACCTGTTCCCTAACCTGTGTGTAGGTGGTAGGCTCAAATTTGTTTGTTGTCTTTTCCCATAAGAACGGGTTGTCGGGATATTGTTTCACCGAGTTTTCAAAAAGGTCTACCAATGTTCTTTTCATGACATCTTCATTTTATCCAATTAGCTTTATATTGTCGGAACTGATAATCTCCGCGTTGTTTGTGCCTCTTATAATAATGCCATAGTCCAGATAAAAATCGTTTATGGCATCGATACTGAATATCGTACTATTGAATGCAGATAGTAAATTGGGAAATGAAACGATAGCGTATACTTCTTTTTCCTGAGGTAAAATGCATTTATCTTTAAAGAATTGAACGGTCTGCTTTATTTGCTCAATCATATTATTCGGATAATCGTTTTCTTTCCTGAAAGCAGCGATCTCGTTTTCTGCATATTTCATTTCTACAAAAAGAACCCAATCTGTATCTTTATAATTATCGGGGTAAATAACACATTCGCATTGACGGGCCTTTTTCTTTTTGCTGTATTGTAATGCGTTTTCGCCGAATGCATCCACAAGAATGGACATGGCCGAATCATTCCTTAAGCAAACAGAGTGGATTAGTTTTCCTGTATTCGGGTTAACCGGAACACGATCATGTACTTTCAGATTTTCGCTCGTGAACTTTTTCCAATCAACGATATGGATGCTTGTATATGAACATGGATAAACCTGATGTTGTTGTATAGAATCATTTATCCGTGTTTTCATTTTGTTCTTTTGATATACTTGAGCATTGCATAATATTCATCCATTACTTCATTCATTATTGTGTTGAAATAATGATCTCCGATTGTATTCAGTCTGCTATTCTTAATATCTACTAACTTACCATCTTTTATTTCCCATGCGGATACCAGCGACGGATCTATCCATGATTGTCGGCTAGCCAGACTTTCCTGTTCCGTTTTCGGCATTGTCTCTTTTACCTGAAAACCTAACATGCAGTTATTCAAGGCGTAAAGGATGTAGGGGCTATGGGTGGTGAGAATTAATGAGTCGTCTTCACGTTGCTGAACACTGCTGATGAGATTGTATAGTATATCTCGTTGGGTAGACGGAAATAGATTAAGTTCCGGTTCCTCAATAAAGAATCCGGTACCTGCTGTTGCGATATATGGAATAATATATGGCTCTAGTTCTGTAAATTGTATGCCGCCATCCTGCTTACTTAAAGTACTTATCAAAATATTTAGAAATCTGGAATCCCTCTCCTTAGAAGCTATACTTCTTGGTTCTTCATTTGTATATATCCACTCTGCAAAATAGGATCGCAATACGACTAAAGGGATCATAGATTGTAAACCACTGGATGCATCCATTAGTTGAATAACGGTACCGTCCTGATTTTGAATATAATCCATATCGCTCTTTTCGTCATAGTAATAGTCTATCTCTAAAAAGGGCAGATGAATATGTTTCTCAGGAGTGAATATTTTGCGGGCTTTGTTCCAGTCTGCCATAAAATTCCTTATGTTGTTGTTGGGCAGGCTGACTTCTTTCCAGTCGGAAATCATCGAAACAATATTTCTTTCGGCAGGAATATATGACAGTTTTATCCTTTTATATCCAAACTGGTTCTTCCAATTTATGACAGGTTCTTTATCTTTATATATATATTTCAAATTAATTGTTTCTGAATGATATTCTATTTCTGAAGTTTCCTTAAAATAGCCGGTGAGTTTGTGGAAACGAGCTAATTCTTCAATAAATACACCTTCTTTGAGGAAGTAATCAAAAGATTGATCTAATGATATTTTCTTTTCCACCCAAGAACAGTAACATGCAATTTTATTGATAGTACTTTTCCCCGAACTCTGGGGGCCCATGATTACATTGACTTTGTTTAGTTCAATGTCTGCATATTTTATCGGACCTATATTTTTAATTCTTAAATGTGGCATATTATATTCTTATATTAATTCTCGCAAATGTAAAGAAATATATTTGAACCGAGTTGCTTACAATGGTTTATTCGTGAGAAGTCTTTGTCTTCTCTATTTCTTCAAGCAGCATGCAGGCGGTTTCTACTGTACGGACATTTTTTATTACGATACTGCGCTTACCGTTCTGGTCCCGGAGATTACATTCGCGGGGATGTTTTTGTATAAAGGCCAGCAATTTGTCGAAAGCCTCGCTCTGATAGTATGGGCTTTCGGAGTTGGATATGAGGATGATGTTCATCTGCCCCTTCTTTAATACCACTTTTTCCATTCCCAGCTTCTTGGCCATACGGCGGAGGCGGACGATACGGATCAGTTCTTTTCCTTCCTTCGGAATTTTGCCGAAGCGGTCTTTCAGACGTTCCGTGAAGGCCAGAATATCGCGTTCTTCTTCCATCTTATCCAGTTCACGGTAGAGGGAAACACGTTCCGAATCGTTGGGAATATAGGTTGGCGGGAACATCAGTTCGAGGTCGCTTTCGATATACGTTTCGCGAACGTATTCGCTGCCGGAATCTCGTTTGCCGTCATCGGAATCGGCATACAGGTCGGCAAACTCATCGCTTTTCAGTTCATCGACAGCTTCTTCCAGGATTTTCTGATAGGTTTCGTAGCCGAGGTCGGCGATGAAACCACTTTGCTCGGCACCCAACATGTTACCGGCGCCACGGATATCCAAGTCTTGCATGGCGATATGAATTCCGCTTCCCAGTTCGGAGAAGTTTTCGATCGCTTGCAAACGGCGGCGTGCCTCCTGCGTAAGTGAGGAGAGGGGCGGCGAGAGTAGATAACAGAAGGCCTTGCGGTTGCTTCGTCCTACACGTCCGCGCAACTGGTGCAGGTCGGACAGACCGAATTGTTGTGCGTTATTGATGATGATGGTATTGGCATTCGGTACATCGATACCGCTTTCCACAATGCTGGTGGCGATCAGTACATCATATTCATAGTTTACGAAGTCGAGAATGATCTTCTCCAGTTTGTCCGGTTCCATCTGGCCGTGTCCTACGGCTATGCGGGCGTCTGGCACTTCCCTGCGTACCAGATGTTCTATTTCGTAGATGTTCTGAACACGGTTATTGATGAAGAAAACCTGTCCGTTACGGCTCATCTCGAAATTAATCGCTTCACGGATAATATCGGGGTTGAAACGCTCCACTTCCGTCTGTACCGGATACCGGTTGGGCGGGGGAGTGGTGATGCTGCTCAGGTCGCGGGCACCCATCAACGAGAACTGCAAAGTTCGGGGGATCGGTGTCGCTGTCATTGTCAGCGTATCCACATTCACTTTCATCTGACGAAGTTTTTCCTTAACGGATACGCCGAACTTTTGCTCTTCATCGATGATAAGCAATCCCAGGTCTTTGAACTTGACATCTTTGCTGACAATACGATGCGTGCCGATCAGGATGTTCACCTGACCGTCGGCGACATCCATCAGTGTCCTTTTGATCTGTGCCGTAGTCCTTGCCCGGCTGATATAATCGATCCGGCAGGGGAAATCTTTCAAACGCTCTGAAAAAGTCTGGAAATGCTGGAAAGCAAGAACTGTTGTAGGAACCAGTACGGCTACCTGCTTGTTATCGGAAACAGCCTTGAAGGCAGCGCGGATCGCTACCTCTGTCTTGCCGAAACCTACGTCACCACAGATCAGGCGATCCATCGGACGTAAACTTTCCATGTCTTCTTTTACTTCGCTTGTCGCTTTCATCTGGTCAGGCGTGTCTTCATAAATGAAGCTTGCTTCCAGTTCGTGCTGCATGAAGCTGTCCGGCGAGTAGGAGAAACCTGTCTCCTGTTTGCGTTGGGAGTAAAGAAGGATCAGGTCGCGGGCAATGTCCTTGACCTTCTTCTTTGTCTTTTCCTTCATCTTCTCCCAGGCACCGGTTCCCAGCTTGTTCAGTTTGGGCGGTTCACCGCTGTCTTTTCCTTTATATTTGGATAGCTTATGCAGGGAATGTATGCTGACGAAGATGATGTCGTTGTTTTGGTAGATCAGTTTGATAGCTTCCTGTATCTTGCCGTTTACTTCGGTGCGTACCAGGCCGCCGAACTGCCCGACGCCATGGTCGATATGCACGATATAGTCGCCGGTCGTGAACTGGTTCAGTTCTTTCAGTGACAACGTGAGTTTTCCGCTGCGGGCCTTTTCGCTTTTCAGGTTGAACTTGTGGAAACGGTCGAACAGCTGATGATCCGTAAAGAGACAGATACGCAGCGCGTCATCGGTAAATCCTTCATGGATGGTCTTGTTGACCGAAGTGAAAGGGATATTTTCTCCCCGATCCTCGAAGATCGCCCGGATACGGGTTGCCTGTTTTTCGACGTCACTCAATATATATAATGTATAGCCACTCTCCAGATAGTTACGGAAAGAGTCGCTCACCATATCGAAATTCTTATGGTAAATAGGCTGTGTCTGTGTACTGAATGTAAGGGTGGCATCCGCTACTCCTGCCGGGCGTGTACCGAAATGTATCCGGCGGAAGTTGAGGGCTGCCCGGAGGAAATCTTCTCCAGTCACCAGTCTGGCACGCATTCGGCTGATGTCGGCAAACGATTCTTCGTCACCGACAACCGGCTCTTCGTTCCACAGGCTGCCGATGCGTTCCTTCGTCCATGCCAGGTCTCTGGCCGCCAGGATTGTTTGTGCAGGCAGTGAATCCAGCAGCAGGGTGTTGGTACGGTCGCTTTTATTCATTTCCGGCACGATATAGATACTCTCCAGTTTCTCTTTGGAAAGCTGGGTTTCCACATCGAATGTACGGATTGTCTCCACTTCCTTTCCGAAGAAGTCGATACGGTAGGGAAATTCGTAGGAGAAAGAGAATACGTCCAGGATACTGCCGCGCAGGGCATATTGCCCCGGTTCGTAGACATAGTCCACCTGTTCGAATCCATATTCTTCGAGCACGTCGGACACGAACATATTATCCAGCTTCTCGCCGACACTGATCTTCAGAGTGTTCTTTTTCAGGTCGTCGCGCGATATGACCTTTTCAGCCAGTGCATCAGGATAGGAAACGATCACGAAGGGTGCTTCGGGGTCCTGGAGGACACTGAGCACTTCGGTCCGTAGTATTTCATTTGCCGGGTCGATATGTCCGTATTTGATGGCACGGCGGTAAGCGGACGGGAAAAAGTAAATCTCATTGCTTCCGGTCAGCTGCATTAGGTCGTGATAGAAGTAGCCGGCTTCTTCCTGGTCGTTGAGTATGCACACATAGTTGCCCCTTCTTTTTAAAAAAAGAGAAGCGATTGTCATTGCTGCGCCCGAACCGTTCAACCCTTTCAGGAAAATGTTATTTGACGTATTACCGTTCAAAAGGGTATCCAATGCGGAAACTTGCGGGTGGGCGGCGAATATTTTAAGTAATTCTTGTACCTCCATTAAAATTGTTGTCTGTTGACAAGTAACAAATGACAGCAACAAATGTTACTGAAATGTTTGGCAAAGGTAGCTTTTTTGTTCAAAATAATATAGAGTAATAAGTTTAAATCAACTAAAATATGTACCTTCGCATTCGGGTTGATAACCGATTGCCGACAGTTCTGCGGGATAGTTGCAGTAAATCTGTCAACTGTCACTTGTCAACTGTCAATTAATAAAAGAAGTATATGTCAGACAGTATTGTTATTATTCCGACCTACAACGAGAAAGAGAATATTGAGAATATTATCCGTGCGGTATTTGGGTTGGAAAAGGAGTTTCATATTTTGATTATAGATGATGGCTCGCCTGATGGAACAGCGGATATTGTAAAGCGATTACAGAGTGAATTTCCTGAACGTCTTTTCATGGTAGAAAGGAAAGGCAAGTTAGGGTTGGGAACTGCCTACATTTGCGGTTTCAAATGGGCGATCGAACATAAGTACG
The DNA here is from genome assembly GCF_023656785.1 of Parabacteroides caecihominis. NCBI lineage: Bacteria > Pseudomonadati > Bacteroidota > Bacteroidia > Bacteroidales > Tannerellaceae > Parabacteroides > Parabacteroides caecihominis. The sequence continues at coordinate 13,190 of NZ_JAMOKS010000040.1, read as the reverse complement.
ACTTTGTCTTTGAAATGGATGCCGATTTCAGTCATAATCCGAATGATCTTCCGAAGTTATATGCCGCCTGCACGGAGCAGGGGGGAGATGTGGCTATCGGTTCGCGTTACAGCAATGGCGTGAATGTGGTAAACTGGCCGCTGGGACGTGTATTGATGTCGTACTACGCATCTGTCTATGTCCGTTTCGTTACCGGGATGAAGGTACAGGATACGACTGCCGGTTTCAAATGCTACCGTCGCGAGGTGCTTGAGACGATCGATCTCGATCATATTCATTTCAAAGGATATGCTTTCCAGATAGAGATGAAGTTTACGGCGTATAAATGTGGTTTCAAACTGGTGGAAGTGCCTATTATCTTTATCAACCGCGTATTGGGAACATCCAAGATGAACTCTTCCATATTCGGGGAAGCATTGTTCGGCGTGCTTAAACTGAAGTGGTGGAGTTTGTTCCGCAAGTATCCGCAGAAGAAATAAAGGGGATAGTTGGTGTTATCCGCTTCTTATTTATCAGGACATTAAAGGTAGTTTTATTTATAGGGCATGTAATTCCGGTTACATGCCTGTTTTTTTGTTGCCTGCCTGATCGCAATCTCTACCGCATAAACAAAGCAATCTCCCGGGTGTATTGAATTAGGTCACTGGTAATAGAAGACGGATTCGTTACAATTTTTTTTCGCCATTATTATACTTGTCAGGATTAATTATGGTAAATTTGTTGCTTTCAGTACTAAATTCAATATCATGAAGCTTCTTACAAACACATTCTTGTTAGCCGCATTCTTGTTTTTACCCGTGCGCGTGTTCTCGCAAACACAGCAGGACGAACTGGAGCAGATCCGTCAGAACTATATCGGGACCTTGATCAGTTCCAATGATGAATCGGATTTACTCAACCGTATATTGTCCGGTATCCCGCCTGAGACGGAAATGTCTGACCAGGTCGTTGTGGAACTGCATCAACGGTATCCTTTCAATATGGAGAAGATCAAAGGATATATGGAGAGTATAAGTGAAGACGGTTCCTGGCCGGATATCAACTATACAGATACCAAACGCTCCGGATGGGATGCCAAGAAGCATGCCGACCGTATACTGGAGCTGGCAAAACTCTATCATGCCGAAGGACCTTCGTGCACCTGGTCGCCCCGTTTCTCTACGGTTATTCATCAGGCGCTCGGTTATTGGTTCCGCACGAAACCTGTTTGCAAGAACTGGTGGTATAACGAGATCGGTATCCCGAAAACGTTCGGACCGGCTTTCCTGCTGCTCCGTATGCAGATGACACCCGACGAACTCAAAGAAGCAGTGAAAGTAATGGATAACGCCCGTTTCGGTATGACGGGGCAGAATAAAGTCTGGCTGGCAGGAAACGTACTTGTCAAAGGCTTGCTGACAGACGATTATGCCTTGGTAAAGGCTGCCCGCGATACAATCATCTCTGAAATAACCACCGGACGTGAGGAAGGTATTAAAAGCGACTGGAGCTTCCACCAGCACGGGCCGCAACAGCAGTTCGGCAACTACGGGCTGGCTTATCTCGGTGAGATGAGTTTCTATTCGGGATTGTTTGCCGGGACTTCCTTTGCATTGAATGCCGAACAGCAATCTATCCTGAATAATTTATTAACGGAAGGCTATCGCTGGATTATCTGGCGCGGCTATATGGATGTGAATGCCCTCGACCGGCAATTGTTCCATAATGCCCCTATTCATAAAGCGCTGGCGATAGGATATGCTGCCAGCTCACTGAAGAAGGGCAGCACACCGGCCGATGTGCAGAAGATGGATGATTTCCTGAATGACAATTTCCCTCCCCAACCTGCGCAGGGGACAGCCTTTTCCGGACAGAAACATTTCTGGGATTCAGACCAGACTATCCATCGCGCACCGGGGTGGATGGCCTCTGTCAAGATGGCTTCCAAGCGGGTGATCGGTACTGAGTTAGTAAATGAAGATAACCTGAAAGGCTTTTATATGGGTGACGGTGCTACTTATATATACCGTAACGGCGATGAATATCTGAATGTGTTCCCGTTCTGGGATTGGCGCAAGGTCCCGGGTATTACTTCGTATGAAAGCGATGCGCCTATCCCTTCTCCCCGTACTTACGGGGCGCATGTCCGTAATGAAACGACTTTTGTCGGTGGTGTAACGGATGGCAGTACAGGCATGACCGCCATGATCCTGAACCGTGACGGAGCACACGCCCGCAAGTCGTGGGTTATCACGGATGATTTTGTGTTATGCCTCGGGGCAGGAATTCAGACCGACAGTACGCTGAACCTGGCGACATCGATCGACCAGCGTATGAAGCAGGGGGAGCTGGCTTATTGGGAAAATAACCGTTGGAATCCTGTCAACGGAACCGTTACGATCACCGGGAAGGCACCGCGTTTCTATCATGATAGTACCGGTTATATCCTGATGCAACCTGAAAACAGTGTGGCGATCTCAGAAAAACGTTCCGGCCGTTGGTCCGACTTTATGGGTTCATATATACCGCAAACGGTGGAAGGGGAGGTGGTCTCTTTATATATCCGCCATCCGAAAGAGGTACCCGCCACTTACCAATACCTGATACTGCCCGCCTCTTCGGCGGACCGTACGGCCACTTTCCGTACGGATGATATCCGGGTGCTTCGCAATGACGAGGCCATGCAGGCCGTAGCAGCCGGTAACCGTTTCTATGTCGCCGCATATCAGGAAGGAACCATCCGCCTGTCGGATGATATAACACTGGCGGTACAGACACCGGGTATCTATATGCTTTCTCCGGGAAACGGGAAACTCCGTATAGAGGCAAGCGATCCGACACATACACAATCGTCCTTGTCTTTAACGATCAATGACTACGATTTGAAGATAATGGTTCCTGCCAACCAGGCTCCCGGTCAGTCTGTTTCCGTTACCCCGGTTATCAGCGCGCCGTTGGTAAAGTCGATTTCCGTAGATGGCAAAAAAGACGACTGGCAGCAGATACCTGTTGCCGTGTCGGGCCTGATCGCTCCCTGGAACGGGGCTGCTAAAGACCGGACCCGGTTCTCTGTCTGCCACGACAAAAAGAACTTCTATTTCCTGTATGAAGTAGCCGATACTACCATTATATATAATAATGAAAAGACCGAGGCTTCGGTTGGGAGCAGTGACCGTATTGAGTTTTTCTTCAGTAAAGACCCGGCTATGAGCGATTATTATTGTGCGGAGATCGATCCGTGCGGAAAGGTCATGGACTATCATGCAAAGTTCTATCGCCAGTTCGATTTCGACTGGAACTTTAAAGGGCTGAAACTGGGAACACATACCGGCAAAGACACCTATATCGTGGAAGGCTCCATCCCCTTGAAGAGCCTGGAAGAAATGGGTGTGATCTCACCGGACGGCGAGATACGTTTCGGTGTATACCGTGCCGATTATTACGGGTCGCAAGAGGAACAGGTGATCTGGTCGTCCTGGATCATCCCCGATGCCGCCAATCCGGACTTCCATATACCGTCTTCTTTAGGAGTATTGAAATTGAGGTAAGAGGTGGTTCGGAATTTATCAGAATTGAGAAGTATATTGTCATTATTGTAAGTAATAGAGGAGAATATAAACAGTATTTTTGCTTGCATGTAAGATCAATGTAATAGCTTAATTCATGTATTATGGCGAAAATAACACACTTATTCTCTTTATGTATTCTTGTTTGTTTAGGTCTTTTGTCATGTAATAAGACAGAGACGTCTGCAAATCATCCATCCTTTGCCAGTATCGAGCAAGGCTTCCGTTCAATACCCGATAGTGTACAGACCGGTGTTTATTGGTACTGGATTTCTGATAATATATCGAAAGAAGGGGTGGAACGTGACCTGGAAGCCATGAAAGTGGCTGGTATTAATCGTGCGTTTATTGGGAATATCGGTATCGATGGCATCCCTTACGGCGATCATAAACTGCTGAGTTCCGAATGGTGGGAAGTGCTGCATGCCGCTTTGAAGAAAGCCACGGAACTGAATATAGAAATCGGAATATTCAACAGTCCGGGATGGAGCCAGTCCGGCGGTCCGTGGGTGAAAAGCTCGCAGGCTATGCGTTATCTGGCCTCTTCAGATACGATTGTCGCCGGACCGGGACGTATGCAACTGACGCTGCCTTCCGTTGGAAAAGATGAACAGGACGTCTGCGTTATTGCCTATCCGGCATCTGATAAGCCGGTGGCGGAAAAAAGCTGGACGATAAATAAGAAGTCAGGGCAATCGTCCTCTTCCGTTCTGGTCTTTGATAAGGAAGCAACTGTCCGCACACTGATCTACCGGGTAAATACACCTTTTAAAACGACCGCCAAGTTGTGGGTGAAAAAAGGAGGAAAAGAAGAATTGCTGAGACAATTCGTGATCGACCGTAGTAACCCGGCATTGAATGTAGGCTTTGTTCCTTATGCGCCGGTCGTTATTTCCCTTCCGGAGACTTCCGCTTCACAGTTCCGCCTGGAAATGTCTGAAGAAGGAGAGGCTGCCGGAAATGTAACTTTTACATCTTCTCCCATGATGGAACGCTACCCGGAGAAATCGCTGGCTAAGATGTTCCAGACCCCGCTCCCTATGTGGGATGACTATCTCTGGGAAAAGCAGCCTGCCGTTAGTGATGCCTCTCTGATGGTTTCGCCGGATGCGATAAAGAACGTGACTGAATTTTCAAAGAACGGTGTGTTGGATTGGGAAGTGCCCGAAGGTAAGTGGGTGATCCGCCGGATGGCGATGTTGCCGACAGGTGTAACCAACTCGCCGGCTGCTCCCGAAGCTACAGGACCTGAGATCGATAAGATGAGCAAGAAACATGTTGCTTTCCATTTTGATGCCTTTATCGGTGATATACTGAAACGTATTCCGGAGGCAGACCGTAAAACATTTAAGGTGGTTGTCCAGGATAGCTATGAAACCGGAGGACAGAACTGGACCGACGATATGATCAGCGTATTTAAGGAACGTTACGGATATGACCCCGTTCCGTATCTTCCGGTTCTGGAAGGTACAGTGGTCGGCAATCCTGATATTTCAGACCGCTTCCTGTGGGATTTGCGCCGTTTGATAGCCGACCGTGTTTCTTACGATTATGTAGGTGGCTTGCGTGATGTTTGTCATCAGCACGGATTGACGACCTGGCTGGAAAATTACGGTCATTGGGGATTCCCCGGCGAGTTCCTGCAATATGGCGGCCAGTCCGACGAGATAGCCGGCGAGTTCTGGAGCGAAGGTTCCCTGGGGGATATCGAAAACAGGGCGGCTTCTTCCTGCGGGCATATTTATGGCAAGAGACGTGTCTGGGCCGAGTCGTTTACAAGCGGCGGACCTGCTTTCGGTCGCTATCCGTATCAGATGAAGCAGCGTGGGGATCGTTTCTTTACGGAAGGAATAAACAGTTCTTTACTGCATGTATATATCCACCAGCCGTTTGAAGATCGCGAACCGGGACTGGATGCCTGGTTCGGTAATGAATTTAACCGGAAGAATACCTGGTTCAGCCAGATGGATGTCTTTACCGGCTATCTGAAAAGATGTAACTTCATGTTGCAACGCGGCGATTATGTGGCAGATGTGGCCTACTTTATCGGCGAGGATGCTCCGAAGATGACCGGTATCTGTACGCCTGAACTTCCTGCCGGCTATTCCTTCGATTATATTAATGGGGAAGTTTTGTTGCAGCGGGCATCGGTGGAAGACGGCCGGATTGTTTTGCCTAGCGGAATGAAATATCGTTTGCTGGTATTACCCCAACTGGAAACCATGCGTCCGGAAATTTTGCAGAAGATAAAGGAGCTGTTACAGGCTGGTGCCTGTGTGATAGGGCCTGCTCCGAAATATTCTCCGAGCCTGAGTGATTATCCGGCTGCCGACCGGAAAGTGCAGGCACTGGCTTCCGAGCTTTGGGGCGACCAGACAGAATCCGTACGGACAATAGGTAAAGGCCGTCTGTTTATGCCGGCGACTTCCCTGCAACCGGTGTTGGAAGCCTTGAACGTAAAACCGGATATGCGTGTTAATTCCGGTACGCCTGTTTTGTTTATCCACCGTGCTACGGATGAAGGTGATATTTATTTTATCTCGAATCAAAGTGAAAACCCGGTTGATATAAACCCGTCTTTCCGTGTAGCCGGAAAATTACCGGAACTGTGGAATCCGCTGACAGCAGAGATACGCCTTTTGCCGGAGTTCACTTGTGCCGACGGAGTAACCACCGTACCGGTTCGTCTCGAAGGCTTTGAAAGCTCCTTTATTATCTTCCGTAAAAAAGGCACGCCGTCGAAAACAACTGCCCGGAATTATCCGGTCAAAGAGGTTCTGGCAACCGTTAGCTCTCCCTGGCAAGTCGATTTTGAAAAGGGGAAAAGAGGACCGGAAGAAGCTGTAACCTTCCCGGCATTGCAGGACTGGACAGAAAGTACAGACCCGTCCATCCGCTATTTCTCAGGAAAAGCAATCTATACCAACCGGATCACTTTGGATGAACTGCCTCAGAAGGCGCTTTATCTGGATCTGGGCAAGGTGATGGTCATGGCAAAAGTAAAGATCAACGGGCAGTATGTTGGCGGCGTATGGACAACCCCTTACCGCCTGCCGGTTGGAGACTTTCTACGTAAAGGGGAGAACCTGATCGAAGTGGAAGTCGTGAATAACTGGAGGAACCGCCTGATCGGTGACGCTTCGTTGCCTGAAAAGGAACGCGGCACCTGGACAAACGTGAATCCCTGGAATGCAGATTCGCCTTTGCAATCGTCCGGTTTGATCGGACCGGTGGAAATACAGGCCTATTCTTACGAATAACCGCTCCTGCCTGCGTTGTTTTTGAATAGAATCATGTACATTTGTAACAAATAAAATACAAGGTATATGAATAAGATTCTGATAAAAAACGCTCGCATTGTGAATGAAGGCTGTATGTTTAAAGGCTCGGTCCTTATTGATGGAGATAAAATAGCAGAGGTGTTCGAGGAAGTAGTTCCCGAAACCGCCTCCAATGTACAAGTTATCGATGCAGAAGGAAAGCTCCTGTTACCGGGAGCAATCGACGATCAGGTACATTTCCGTGAACCGGGCCTGACACATAAAGGAGACATCGCTAGTGAAAGCCGTGCGGCCGTAGCTGGCGGTGTCACCTCTTTTATGGATATGCCGAATACCAAGCCTCAGACTACCACGATAGCCGATTTGGAATGGAAGTTGCAGCGCGGGGCGGAAACATCTGCCGCCAACTACTCTTTTTTCTTCGGCGGAACGAATGATAATATGGACGAGATCCGTAAGCTGGACCGTAGCCGTGTGCCGGGGTTGAAGCTGTTTCTCGGTTCTTCCACAGGCAACATGTTGGTGGATAAGAAGGAAAGCCTGGAACGTATCTTTGGTGAAGCGGATATGCTGATCGCCATCCATGCGGAAAAGGAAGAAGTGATCAAACGCAATATCGCTTATTATACAGGGTTGTACGGCGAAGATCTCGACATCTCTTTTCATAGCAAGATCAGAAGCGAGGAAGCATGTTATGCCTCTTCATCCGAAGCTGTCGAACTGGCTACCCGCCTGAATTCACGTTTGCATATCCTGCATTTGTCTACTGCCAAAGAACTGACATTGCTGAGTAATGAGATTCCTTTGAGCGAGAAGAAGATCACCGGCGAGGTGTGTGTGCATCACCTTTGGTTCCATGACGGCGATTACGCTAAGTTCGGTAACCGAATCAAATGGAATCCGTCTATCAAGACGTTGGAAGACCGTATCGCTTTGCGCAATGCCGTTAACGATAATACGATAGATATCGTAGCGACCGACCATGCTCCGCATTTGTTATCAGAGAAAGAGGGCAGTTGTTTGAAAGCGGCTTCGGGTGGTCCGTTGATTCAGCATTCGCTGGTTGCTATGCTGGAGATGGTGGCAGAAGGTTGCTTCACGTATGAAAAAGTGGTGGAAAAGATGGCGCATATGTCGGCAGACCTGTTCCATATCGACCGGCGCGGTTATATCCGTCCGGGTTATTATGCCGACCTGGTCCTTGTCGATCCGGAGAAGAGCTGGACGGTGGCTCCCGAAAATATAGTATATAAATGCGGATGGGCACCTTTTGAAGGGACTACCTTCCATCATAGTGTCAGCCAGACTTTTGTCAACGGGCAGTTGGTGTATGACAATGGCGTCATAAACGACGAAGTCCGGGGGATGGAAGTACGGTATATATAGATTTTTTGATGCGGGTATTCCTTAATGTCTCACTATGGCACACAGATGACACAGATTAAACAGATGAAGACAGATTTATATTTCTGAAAGCAATTCTTATTTGTGTAGATCTGTTTAATTTGCGTGCCATTTACGTACTTTAGAAGTAATACACCGGATTGTCCAAAAAAAGTCTTATCCGAATGCTTGCCGATTGAAATAATCCCTATATTTGCGGTACCTCTTGCTATTTGGGAGGCAACCAAAATTTGTTAGTTATGGGAAAATTTATCAATCCCTTTACCGACTTCGGTTTTCACCGTATATTCGGTCAGGAAGTGCACAAAGAGTTATTAATTGATTTTCTGAATGAGTTGTTGAAAGGTGAACGTCATATCATTGACATCACTTTTCAGAATCCTATCCTGCAACCGGAAACCATAGAGGACCGGGGAGTGATATTCGACATTCATTGCAGGGATGACAAAGGAGGCTTGTTCGTGGTCGAAATGCAAAACGGGGCCCAACCCTATTTCTACGACCGTGGTATTTATTACTTGTCACGGGCAATCAGTAATCAAGGAGAAAAGGGGAAAGACTGGAAGTTCGGTTTATGTCCGGTGTACGGCATATTTCTGTTAAACTATAAGATGGGGATAAACTCCAAGTTCCGCACAGATGTTATACTGGCAGACCGTGATACGGGGCGTATGTTTAGCGACAAGATTCGCCAGGTCTATCTGGAGTTGCCCTGGTTTACGAAAGAAGCGGATGATTGTGAAACAGATTTTGAACGTTGGTTATATTTATTAAAGCATATGGATACATTAGAAAGAATGCCTTTTAAGGCACGAAAAGCCGTCTTCGACAAATTGCTCGAAGTGGCGGATGTGGCTAATCTGAGCAAGGATGAACGTGTCCTGTATGATGAAGCCCTGAAACGCTATCGCGATTATAAGAATACGATAGACTATGCGGAAGAGAAAGGATTGGAGAAAGGACTGGAAAAAGGAATCAGAATAGGTGAGGCTAAAGGTAAAGCAGAAGAACAGCGCCTTATTGCTGCCAATTTTAAAAAGCAGGGAATTAATATTGAAACGATAGCCCAATGTACTGGGTTGTCAGCGGAAGAGATAGAAGGATTGTAAATCACTTATATTTATATTATATGGAATTAGCCAAGTATCCGGTCATCCGGATTACTTGGTTGATTTTTATTGGGGGCATAAAGCTCAATCCATTCTTATTCATTTTATAAGTTCGCCCTATGAACAACCCAGAACCAGTTCCATTTTGTTATATTAGGTAACAAAATGAAACCAGTATGTATAACGTATCAGTAAAAGTAAAAAGGCGTAAGTCGATAGAGGCGGGGAAGCAGATGCCGCTCTATGTGCAGATTATTTATCGCCGTGAGGTCCGGAAGATGGCTTTGCCGTACCAACTATCCGAAGAAGAGTGGGACGGGGCCAGGGAGGAAATCAATATCCCGGGTGAAAGCACTTCCGAACGGTCAAAAGAATTGTATGCCATCCGTGAGCAGTTTTCCCGCGATTGCCGGACAGTCCGGTCTGTGATCTATTTGAAGGAGAAAAAGGGTTCCTTTACTCCGGATGAAATAGTGGAGGCGTGTAAGGAACGTTTTGCGGTGGCCAACCTGACAAAGTATGTGGAGAAACAGATCTGTGTGCTGCAAGGGGAGGGCAAGGATGAAACGGCCCGGCATTACCAGAGTACCTTGAATGCCTTTATGCTTTTCCGGGGTGGCTGCGAACTCAGGCTGGACGAGATCGACGCGCCGCTTCTGAAAGAGTTTGAGACTTATCTGTTCAGCTCCGGAGTTTGTGCCAATACCGTTTCTTTCTATCTCCGCGTGCTCCGGGCTATCCATAACCGGGCGGTAAGGGATAACCTGGTCGAACCCAGCCCGCTGCTTTTCAGTAACGTCCATACCAGTATCGAAAAGACCCGCAAACGTGCGGTGCAGGAAAATGTGATCCTGGGTCTTGTCGCTCTGCAACTTCTGTCGCCTGCGTTGCAGCTGGCACGCGACCTGTTCCTGTTTTCCTATTATGCCCGTGGAATGGCTTTTGTTGATCTTGCCCATCTGACGCAAAAGAATATCGTGGGGGATAAGATCGTCTATATCCGGCGCAAGACCGGGCAGGAGTTGCAGATACGCCTGCTTCCTGAAATGAGGAAACTGATTGCCCGTTACCAATATGTATCCGGTCCTTTCCTGTTTCCAGTCCTTACGGGTTCCCGCCCGGACTATATCGGCTATCAGAGTGCGCTGCGTGTTCAGAACAAGCGTTTGAAGAAGCTGGGGAAGATGGTCGGAGCCGACCTTTCGACCTATATTGCTCGTCATACCTGGGCCAGCGTTGCCGCGCAGAAAGGGATACCGGAAGAACTCATCTCACAGGGCATGGGACATGAGTCTGTTAAAACGACCCGTATCTATATGGCGTTCCTGGATACCTCGCAGGTGGATCGTGCCAATGAAATCGTGATACATAAGAAGAATTGTAAATCAAAGCCTGTTTATAAAGCTGTATTGTGAGGTGTGTTCTGTCTCTTAGGAAGAGACGGGCCGTCGGTGACAGTCAGTGTTAAAACTTGGCAAATGTACTAACTCTTTTTTATACTTGCACCATTTAGTACGGTGTTTTTCCACATGACTAGCCTTAATATTCATGTATTTACTGAATATTGTTACATCTTTTAAGAAAGAAGGCCTGTGATTCATGCCTCTCTCGGGTCTCTTTATGTCTGTCTTTCTGCTTCTGTTCCTGTCTGTTACCTATTGATTATCTGTTGTTTACGTTTTGTTTTCCTGCTGTTTTTCTCTTTCCCGGCAGGGATGCTAAATGATATAACTTGAAAAACAAGCACTTTTCAACTGTTCCCGTATCATATCATCCTTTTTTGTTTTCCGGATGTTGCCCCGGGGCATTCCGCTCTTGCTGGATGATAGTATAAAGCAGTCTGAAATCCCTGATTCTTGTGCCTTTTGTTTACCCCTGTTCCGTCTCTTCCTAAGAGACAGAACCCCACTGATAGTTACCAAATCTAGTATTAATATAATGTATAGGGTTCTTTACTTATCGCTGCTGTATACCGGTTGTTTGTTGCTAACGACAAATATGTATGGACAACAAACCGCATTGAAAACGAATCTCCTGTTCTGGGCGACCACGACCCCGAATGCCGGAGTGGAGATTGGGATGGGACGTCAATTCACCATGGATATCTGGGGTGCCTATAACGCCTGGAAGTTTCCGGATGATATGCGTCTGAACCTGTACCTGATACAGCCGGAAGTCCGCTTCTGGCCGTGCCGCAAGTTTGAAGGGCATTTTTTCGGGGTGCACGGTCATTACGGGTATTTCAATATCGGCATGATCCCGTTTATTTCCGGTCTGAAAGACCATGTGCTGAGAGGTGACCTTTACGGCGGCGGCGTAACCTATGGCTACCACTGGGCGGTCGGCAACCGTTGGGGATTGGAGGCGATGATCGGCGGCGGTTATGTTTCGATGAAATACACCAAATATAAATGTGCCGAATGCGCGGAGGCATCCGGCTCTTACAGCCGTAGTTATTTCGGTCCGACACGTATCGGTTTTTCAGTCATCTATTTTCTACGCTAAAACAACTTGTCCGATGAAACATACCTTCTTCTATAATATATATGTATGGGCCGTTTGCCTGGTTCTTTTTGCGTTGCCTGCCGGCGCGCAGCATATCCGTGTCGTGCCGCAGCAGGTCTCTGTGCGTAACGACAGCCTGCAACTCCAGTTCGATATGGACCTGGAGGCAGTGAATGTGTCTGCAAGCACAGCCGTAATTTTTACCCCTCAATTGCTTGGACCGTCCAAACAACTTCTCTCTTTGCCCCCTGTCATTATCAGCGGAGGTCTCCGTGAGCGTCAGGACCGCCGCGAACGGTACCTGTCTGCCGGCAAAGAATCTTCCGCCCCTTATCTGCGCATCCGCGATACCCGGCATACGAGATCAAAGAAAGTAACTTACCGGATGTCCGTCCCTTACACCTCCTGGATGCAGCAGGCTTCTTTATTACTCTGCCAGGAGGTGAAAGATTGCTGTGGCCTTCAACTGCTGGGAGTGGATACGCTGGTACGTAAACTCAGCTTAAACCATGTGCCGCAACCGGTTGGTGAGGCTCCCGTTCCCGTGCCTGACACGGGATCGCAGAAGAAGCCCCCTCTTTCCCGGGCGAATATGATAAAAAATACGAAGGATCGGGCCGTTGCCCCTGCGATCCCGCATCGAGTGCGGGAACGGGTCGCCGATGTGACCGCTTACGAGTCGATGGTATCCTATCTGCGTCCTGAAACCGGTCGGTCCGGCAAACGCCATACCGAGAGTGCCGTGCTCTATTTCGATTACCCGATCGGCAAGGACGATATTTATCCTGATTATAAAAACAACCGTGAAGAGATCGATAAGATCGACCGTATCATGGTGCCTTTGCAGGATAAGCGCTTTACCTCGGTGGAGCGTATCCGTATCTGCGGTTATTCTTCCCCCGACGGCCCTTACGGCGACAATGAACGGCTGGCAAAAGCGCGTTCGGGGCTTTTTGCCTATTACCTGCGGAATGCATACGGCATTCCCCGCGACCTGGTGGAAGTCTCTTCGGTGGCAGAGGACTGGGAAGGACTGTCCGATCTTATGAGGCGGGAAAAACCTTCGTGGCAGGATGCCGTGCTCCGGGTGATCCGCCGTTACGGCATTTTCAACGGGCGTGAAAAGCAATTGATGGATTTAGAGGGCGGTACGCCCTACAGGGAGATGATGCGCCATTACTTTCCGAAGCTGCGGCGCATAGAGGTTGTCGTGCAATACGATATCCGCAAAGTGGAGGGCGACGAAGCGGCAGAACTGATCTATACGCATCCTGACCTGCTGAGCCTGGAGGAGATATATGCCGTGGCACGCTATTACCGTCCCGGGACGGATCAATACCGTGAAG
>NZ_JAMOKS010000004.1:0-290704 GCF_023656785.1 Parabacteroides caecihominis | reverse complement strand
TTATAATTCAAAAAAAGAAAAAGGAAAATCTCACAGAGTGATAATGAATAATATAAGTAATAAGTTAATACACATCTGTTTTGCCTTAGTGCGCCATCAGACTATGTATCAATATACTTATAAACTTGTATAATTCATCGCTCGGGGAACGCCTTAGCGGCAAGGGGCGCGAGCACGTGTCCCGACGAGCGAAAAAATTGTTGGAATGGATTCTTTTTTAGTGGATTATTTGGAAGTTATTATATATTACAGAATTGTCCTCAACATTATTTCTTTAACCGCGGATTTTATTATATTTGTCGACTAGTCTCTCGTCAGGGAGAGAGCGGAGCTGACTGGAAGTATAGCTTGCTTCCGGTATATGGCATCTACCTGTTGAACTTTAGCCTGCCTGAATTTCAGAGTTGGCGCACCGATGTGGTGCTGGCCAATGAGGCGACAGGTAAAACTTTTGGTGAGGTCAAACTGAAACAGATTTATCTGTCGTTCGATCTGTTCAATCTAAGAGAAGAGGAATGCAAAACGCCTCTTGAAAATATGGTTTATATATTGAAGAATATGAATTTATTTGATATGTCTCCGTTTAAGGAGAAAAACGATGCTTTCAAACGCCTGCTCGACGTAGCAAACCTGAATGCAATGACTTCTCACGAACGGGCAGTTTACGATGAGAACCTGAAGATTTATCGCGACTGGCGCAATACACTGGAATATGCGGTGGAAGAGGCTGAAATGAAAGGTTTGAAAAAAGGAAAAGCAGAAGAACAACGCCAGATTGCTGCAAATTTTAAAAAGCAGGGGGTTAATGTCGAAACAATCGCTCAATGTACCGGTCTGTCTGTCGAAGAAATAGATGAATTGTAGTTTATTTATGAGATATTGAATCAACAAAGTGTTCCGAATCCTCGGAACATTTTGTTGATTTCTTGTTTTAGTTATTATACAGTTAATTCCATACCCGTTGTTCCGGTAATCCGGTCGAGTTCTTTTTGGTTTTGGATATTATTTTGGTTAGGATGTATTTTATGCTGGATCCGTCGATGAGGGGATTGTCTATATTTTCAGTTTTGACTTCGATAACGTATTCGTAACCTTCCTCGTATTCGAAACCTTCGATCGGAGAGTACATAAACTCCCAGTTTTTGCTATCTCCGGTTTTTACCAGGTAACAGTTTATGGGACCTTCTCCTATTCCGATACGGGTTTCTGAGGCAATTGTCAGCAGTTCTGTCTGATCGTCTGTACAGGCTGTTAATGCTAAAAAGAGTGTGAGCGCTAAAAATAGAATTTTGTTCATACGTTGAATTTGTTTGTTGATTGTTAAAGATGCTTCATTACTATTATAATGAAACCGGATAGCAAAAAGTTGCATGAGGATAAAAAAGATTTTTTTCAGTTATTAATCCCTGCAAATTATCTATTTTTGCACCCCGGTAATAGTATTGGAAAAATGAAGGCAAAAGGAACCGTTTTCGGGATTGTTTCAGCAGTGAGCTATGGAATCAATCCGTTGTGCGCATTACTTCTTTATGAAGTAGGGGTGAATGTCGATTCAGTGTTGTTCTATCGCTATGTGCTTGCGGCGGTGATTCTGGGGCTGATGATGATGGCGAAAGGAATCTCTTTCGGGGTGAATAAGACGGAACTGGCTTCGCTGGCCGTTCTAGGTGTTTTGTTTGCCATCTCTTCTCTTTCCCTGTTTTCCAGTTTTCATTATATGGATGCAGGTATTGCCTCTACAATCCTGTTTGTCTATCCGGTGATGGTGGCGGTGGTCATGGCGGTGTTTTTCAAGGAGAAGGTTTCTTTATTGGTTGTTTTTTCCATTTTGCTGGCTTTTACCGGTATCGCATTGCTCTGTCAGGGAGACGGAGGGCATGCGTTAAGTATGATTGGCATCCTGCTGGTTATGCTTTCCTCGCTGACCTATGCCGTTTATATAGTGACGGTTAACCGGTCCGTACTGAAAACGATGTCGCCGATAAAACTGACTTTCTATGTCTTGCTGTTCTGTGCATTGACGATTATTGTACATTCAGACTTCGGCTCGGGACTGCAAATGCTGACGACTCCCTATATGTGGGGAATCGCAATCGCTCTGGCTATCATTCCGACAGTAATCTCCCTGGTGACGATGGCTCTGTCCGTTCATTATATAGGTTCTACCCCGACAGCTATATTAGGTGCTTTGGAACCGGTGACGGCTGTAACGATCGGGGTTACTGTATTCGGGGAGCACTTGACTCCCCGGTTGATTGTCGGTATGTTTCTGGTGATTGTTGCGGTCACCCTGATTGTTGTCGGTAAATCGGTTCAGCAGTTGGTACTTCGCCGGGTCTTTCACCGTTATTGAACGATATTTCCTTCCATGAAAACATTTTCGCAATCCTGTGTCTTTATCAGATTCGATATTTCGGCAGGAGTTGGCGACAGGAACAGGTTGTCCGTGATTTTTAATCCGTCGACTGATTTGGCGGAGATAGCGTTTGTGCCTGTCAATTGGAAACGGTTGTTCGTTATGGCGATGTTGCGGTGAACATAGCCTTCGTTACGGTCGTTTTCCGGAGAAATGAGGATGACCGGTCCGCCGCATTCCATGAAATTGTTGTTGCGGATGGTTACATCGCGTACCATACCTGATTCGAACCAACTGCGGGCATCGTCGGCTATCAGAATGCCACTCATTTGCATACGGAAGAAGGTGTTGTTCTCTATCAATACCTTGCGACGGGTCGAAACAAGGATTCCGCGTGTCGGTATGCGGGCAAAATAGTTATTGTGAATGAGGACTTCCGGTGTATAGGTTACGTTTTCAACGACCAGTTCTTTTTTATCCCGGATCGTTTGGGGGATATTCCTGTCGAGGGTTATGAGTATTTCCCGTTCATTTTTCATTTCCGCCTTTTTTACCTTTGCCGGTGCAAGGCTCATCAGCGAATGGGCATCGATAAATTCGATCTGGTTGCCGGGAAGGAACGATTGGAAGCCATATGTCTGCGGGTGCATGTATTTTACTGATACCTGGTTGGGGGCCGGGTAGCCGGTGACAGCCAGATGGGTTCCGTGTATATTGATTGGATCGTCGTGTGCTCCGAGGAAACGGGAGTTTTCAATCGTGATCTTACCTTTGCAGCCTGACATTTGTACGAAATCGGCAAAACCGGCACAGGTACGTCCGCTTCCGGCTTCCGGTTCGAATGTCAGATTCCGGTAAGTGATATTTTCTGTCATTTGCCCGACAATGCCGAAGTTACCCAGGAATGCCAGATGTACCCCTTCCAAAGTGACGTTTTTACTATATTGGATAAGTCCGCAAGCCTGGTCACGGATACCGTCACGCATCTGGAATACCGTACCTTGTTTGGCCTGTGGCGGGGTGTCATATACGAAACGGAGCAGGTTGGTGTCCAGCTCTATTGCCTTGCGAAGGCCGGAAAGCGGCGACCAGCTGCGCCAGGTTATATCTTTTTCTTTGTCATAGCTTTGAGCGATACCTCCGGATAGTTCCCAGTTGTCACCGACAAAAGCAAAATGTCCGTCTTTGACGGTGTAGCGTGATTGCGGGTGGATGCGTACGGTCATAAAGTTTTCGCCCACTTCCGTAACGGTCAGTTCCGGGACGGTGGGGTCGGAAGCTGTAACGGTAAAGTCCCGTAGAGTGATATTTTCGCACTGGTCGATTACGAAGCTGCTCATTTCGCCATGGGTGACGAAACGGGCTCCCTGACCGTCTATTGTCACGTTTTTCAGGTCTTTCAACCACAAACCGATATGTTTTGTCTGATCGGGGTTTTCTTTTTCGGAGGCCGTATTGGAGATATGGTAAAGGATCTGTGACGAACTTTCGCGATGGAGGTTATAGTCTGCATTTTGCAGTTTGATGACAACCGCTTTCCCGTTATAACTCCGGGCCTGTTCGATTGCAGCCTGGATTTTCTTTGTCATATCTCCGTTTTCCGGGGCAATCCGGATTACATGTTGTGCATTTGCTATGAATCCCGAAAAGAGACATAGTGCAATAAGGATCGTTTTTTTCATGGTGTAATTAAGAATTTAGAAATAATAAATTGGCGCAAAAGTAAGAAATAATGCGTCAATATTGTCGGATTACTGCCGGTTTTACGAATAGAACATTATTTGAAATAGTATTTTACCAGACAGAGATTATCGTCTTCCTGTAAATTTTTTACTTTACTGAACTCTTCCGGCGAAAGAATATTATGCAATGTCCCGATCTCTTCCGGTGAAACGATGCTGATCATATATTCATCGGTGAAAAGACTTGTTTTCTTGACTTTTGCGCCTCCTTCCAGCGTGTCGAAAACAAAAGATTTCCCATCTTTTTTGCGGTAGAAAACATTGCGCCATTTATCTATGTTCCAGGTGTTCAGGACTGTGTAATAATAGTCTTTGTTTTGAAACTGCCGGAAGAAAAAGTAGGGGACTTCGTGTGAATCTACCAATTGAGGAAATACATTGGGATCTTCTTTTATCCTTTCCTTAAAGGGTTCAAGGTCGATATTGCCGGAACCGAAGTCCCATTTATATGCTAATTCTACGGCCTCTTTCGTGAACCGGTATACCTCATTGGAATATTGAGTGGAAAAGTAATTTTCATTATTATATTTGTAAAAAACATCGATGCACATGTTGGTCATAAAATTGTCGTCTGTCGTTTTCCAGAAACCTCCGGCTATTTCCTCTGTGTTTGTATCATAGAATGTGATTAAGTTTTCTGTCGGATCGCCCGCTGTTGTCAGAGTCCAGTAAGCAATCAGCCCTTTGTCGATTTCTATCATATCCGTCTGTCCTCCGCCTCCTGGCAGCAGGTGCCTTTTTATGAATTGTCCGTCTGTTGTATAAGTATATATGGCTCCCATCGGACTTAACATATGAATAAGGTTCTCTTCCGGATTGACAATGACTTCATAGATCATATTATATTCACCCGGACCGTTACCGGTCTTGTCTATTTTAGATAGAAATTTGCCTTGTTTATCAAAACAGAAAAGTATACCCATCTCCCTGTCATCATCGAGAATATAATATTTGTTATCAGCTTCGATAACTCGTCCGATCGTTTTAAGCAGGCATTGTTCGTTTGTTTCCAAAGGGATCACTTCTATCTTTTTGAACAGGGTGGAGGCTGCCAGATCTTTGGGAGAGAGTTCTACCTGCAAAATTTTCTGTTCCGTTTTGCTGTTTTGTTTGTTACAAGAGAGTAGTAACATACAGAGAAGTGATATGAAAAAGTATTTATTCATGGCAGTACTTGATTTTATTCATTGGGCTAATGTAAGTAATATTTTTTATTTTTGTATTCAAACACGGGGTTATTATGGAAGAGAAGAAAACAGGTCTTTGGAAGGCTTTTAAAAATAAGATAAATACCTTTCTTCACAATAAAGAGTTGAAGGAGAAATTGTATGTGATCATTTTTGAATCGGATACACCGAAAGGGAAATTATTCGATGTCTTTCTGATCGGTTTTATCATTATGAGTGTTCTGGTGGTCATCCTGGAGAGTGTGGTCACTTTTTCCGATCATTTCAGGCTGGCGCTTCAGATACTGGAGTATGTGTTCACTGCTTTTTTTACTTTCGAGTATCTGGTGCGTATTTATTGTTCGCCGAAGCCGAAGAAATATATTTTCAGCTTTTTCGGTATTGTCGATTTGCTGGCAACCTTGCCGTTGTATCTGGGATTCCTTTTTACCAGTGCACGTTATTTACTTATTATCCGGACATTCCGCCTGATCCGTGTCTTTCGTGTGTTTAAGCTGTTTAACTTTCTGGAGGAGGGGAATTTACTGTTGGTTTCCCTGCGGTTGAGTAGCCGGAAGATTTTTGTTTTCTTCTTTTTTGTACTGATCCTGGTGACTTCGATCGGTACGATCATGTTTATGGTGGAAGGTACGCAACCCGATACTCAATTCAATAATATTCCCAACTGTATTTACTGGGCGATTGTAACCATGACGACCGTGGGGTATGGAGATATAACTCCTGTGACTCCTGTCGGCCGTTTTATCTCGGCTTGTGTGATGCTGATCGGTTATACGATCATCGCTGTGCCTACGGGGATTGTCTCTGCCACGATGATCAAGGAACACCGGCGGCGGAGCGAATTGAGATGCCCCCATTGTTTCCGCACGGGACACGAGGAAGAAGCTAAATACTGTAAATACTGTGGTGGAAAGTTAGATGAGTTTTCATGATTTTTTCTATATTTGCGCTTTAAGAAGGGGGAAGGAATATGAAAAAAGTATCTATGAAAACACTACTGGCTACTATTGTGGCCGCATTATTTATTACACTGTTTTTTGTCGGCGGAGCGTATTGCCTATATACTCAGGTGGCAGATCCGGCATTGTTTATCGTCGCTTTAGGGATTGTCTGGGCGGTTTCGTTATGGTTGTTATTGTCTACTGTTTTCAGTAAAAGACGGAAAGTATCCGTTTCTTTTCATTTTCATGACAGGAGTCTGTTAGTCTTTTGATCCGCTGTTAATATCTTTCCAGGTATCTTTTACAACATACCATATTACACATACGATCATAACCAGCATGATCGCACTGCCGCCTACACTGATAATTGTTTTTATGTATTGATCCATTTTTTCCGGTGTTAGATTTATGAATGCTGTTATTTGATTGGCTAAAGATAGGAATAAGAATATCAATAATTTGAGTTTTGTCGAAAGAATGATGCTGTGTCCAATAAATTTCTGTATTTATTCATTTATCATTACTTTTGCAGAAAAAGGTGAAACAAATAAAAAGCTGATGGGATGCGGGGATTGGCATGTGGATAAGATAGTGAAAGGGGATGAGCTTGCTTTCCGCTTTTTTGTCGATACGTACTCTAAAGATTTATATTATTTCGTTTTGGGCTATGTTCATACGCGCGAGGTTGCAGAAGAGGTCGTTAGTGATGTCTTTCTGGAGGTCTGGAATAATCGTACCTGCCTCGGTGAAATACGGCAGATGAAATCATGGCTGCTCATTCTGGCTCGTAATAAAGCGATTTCTTATCTAAGAAAGGAAACTCCGGAAGTCGTGTCTTTTGATGAAATTGATGATTTTTATGTTCCGTTGGTCCAATCACCTGACCATAATCTTATAAGTAAGGAAGAAATAGATGAGATAAACTGGACAATAGCCTTGTTGCCTCCCAAATGCAAAGAGGTTTTCACACTCGCTAAAATAGAAGGGTTGCCTTATAAGGAAATAGCGGAGATGTTGGATATATCTGTAAAAACCATAAATATTCATATTGCAAAAGCATTGAATATCATTGCAGGAATACTTTGTAAATAAATAATTTCAAAAAAAATGATATTAGAGTAGGAGATTTATTTTCTTTCTGCGTCATAGTTTATGTAAGTACAATTAAACTTGAATGAAAGAAAATAAATTCATAGACAATGAAGTCTTTCAGCCGAAAGATGAGGAAGAACGGGAAAAACTCGAGTTCTTCTGGAATCGTTGTACACCGGAAGATACGGATGTGACGGAATCTATCCGCCAAAAGACTTTCCGGAAAATACATGAGGAAGAACGGAAATCGACTGTTCAGCAAAAGAGGTCATCGAAAACACTTTATATTACTATTGCTTCAGTTGCTGCTTCTTTGTTGCTCCTTGTTGCAGGAAACTGGTTTTTCAGTCACGATAATTCAGCTGGTATAAAAGAGGTTGCAGCCCTGATGAGTTCTGTTGATCCGGAGGATGCTGAAGATATTACATTGATGATGTCTGATTCGAAAAAGTTGCAGATCGAGACTGACTCCCGGGTTGCTTATACATCGAAAGGAACTGTTTCGGTAAACTCGAAGTCGCTGTCGCATGATGCTGAAATGGAGGATGTAAAAGAAGAAAAAAGCGCAGCAAAGAATGAATACAATCAATTGATTGTCCCCAAAGGGAAACGTTCGCAACTGTTGTTGTCGGATGGTACGAAAGTCTGGGTGAATTCGGGGACAAAAGTTATTTATCCGCGTGTATTTAAAGGGAATAAGCGTGAAATATATGTGGAAGGTGAAATTTATCTGGAAGTGGCTCATAATGCAGAAAAGCCGTTTTTTGTCAATGCGTCCGGATTTGAGGTGAAAGTGCTGGGTACTTGTTTCGATGTGTTCGCTTATAAGCAGATGGAAGCGAGGGTGGTACTGGCCGAAGGATCGGTTCAGATAAAGGATAATAATGAAAAGCTGATCAAGATGGTCCCTAACGAACTGGTCTCGATTGCGGAGAATGGAATTAAAGAAAAGATCCGGGTAAATGCAAACGATTATAAAGCATGGATCGACGGTTTGATGATTCTGGATGGAGAGAATCTGAATCGTCTGGCCGAGCGACTGAGTCTATATTACGGAAAAAAGATTGTCTGCGATTCTTCACTGTATAATGAAACGGTCTATGGTAAACTGGATTTGCGGGATGATCTCAATGATATTATTGATTTTATTAAATCTATGATCCCTCTTTCTGCGCGCGAAGAAAATGGGGTGATTTATTTATACAGAGAGTAGATATGGTAAGTATTAACCTTTAAAAAGATATTATTATGCAGCGATAAAACACTCTTTTTCATATGAAAAAGCCGGAGAATATTCCCGTATTCTCCGGCGGTGATTCTATTTCAATCAAAAGTCGTAAAGTTGATTAATCAAAAATCTAGGTAAAGTTATGAATAAGAATAGAATTCCCTGGCAACAACCAAGGGAAAAGACATTGTATTTTCTATTTATTAGTATTTTTTTATTTTTAACAACCGTCCCGGTATATGCGGGAGGGGTTGATATGTACACCCAGCAAAAGACTTTTACTGTTAAGCTGGAGAATAAAACAGTAAAGGATGTTATCAATTATATTGAGAAAAACAGTGAGTTTGTTTTCATGTATTCTAAGAATTCCTTGGATATTCTGAATAAACAAATTTCTTTGCAGGTCGATAACGAAAATATATCCGCTATCCTGGATCGTTTGGCAGACGAAACGGGGCTGAAGTTCCGGATAAAAGATCGCCAGGTGATCATTTCTGATCCGGAAACCAGAAGTTCGGCAACTCAACAGCAGGGAAAGATTGCTGTTAGCGGTTGTGTGTATGACGAGAATGACGAACCGATCCCGGGTGTCAATGTGTATGAAAAAGGCACCACGAACGGAACAGTGACGGATATGGATGGTTTGTTCAACCTGAAAGTGCCTGAAAATGCGGTACTTGTCGCATCGTTTGTCGGTTACCAGCAGAAAGAAGTACCGGTAAAAAAGAAAAAACATCTGGAGATCAATCTGATTCCGGATAATAAAATGCTGGATGAGGTGGTCGTAGTCGGCTTCGGTACTCAGAAAAAAGAGTCGGTGGTTGGGGCTGTAAATACGATTAAGGCGGAAGATTTGCGGGTACCTTCAAGTAATATCTCTAATGCGTTGGGAGGACGTCTGGCGGGTGTTATTGCCGTACAACGTTCCGGTGAGCCGGGGGCTGATGCTTCCTCTTTCTGGATACGCGGTATTTCTACGTTCTCAGATGCAACTTCGCCTTTGATCTTTATCGATAATATAGAAGCCTCTTCGAGCGACTTAAATGCTTTGCCTCCTGAAGCGATTGAAGGTTTTTCCATATTGAAAGATGCTGCGGCTACTGCTCTTTATGGGGCACGTGGTGCAAACGGAGTTATGCTGGTAACTACCCGTACCGGAAAAAATATGGAGAAGGCCAAAGTGAATTTTCGTTTGACACAGACTTTTGCCGCTCCTACCCGTACGGTGAAGATTGCCGATGGTATCGATTATATGAATATGTATAATGAGGCTACGATGGCCCGAAATCCGGAAACCGATCCTTCTACCTTGCGGTTCTCCCAGGAGCGTATTCAGGCAACAAAAGATGGTTTAAATCCTTATATTTATCCGAATGTGGATTGGATGGATTATTTATTCAAGAAAATGACAATGAATCAATCGGCCAATCTGAATGTCACAGGGGGAACTAAGCGGATGGATTATTTTCTAAGTGCATCCATTAATAATGATAATGGTATGTTGAAAAATGATCCGAACAATAATTTCAATAATAATATCAGGAACTTACGCTATTCATTTCAGGCAAATCTGAATGTAATGGTAACTCCCACAACCAAAGTCGGTGTAAAACTTAATTCTCAAATACTCAATTATAGCGGTTCGGCCGTATCTACAAGTGATATCTACAACAAAATATATCAGTCACCGGGTGTTTATTTTTCTCCGACCCTGCCTGCATTAAACGGAGAAGATCATATTTTATTCGGAAATGCAACCGGAGGTCCCATTAACCTGGGAGGAGGTCGTTATGAAAATCCTTATGCCGCGATGGTTAGCGGATACGATAACAGAAACGAATCGACTGTGACGACATCCTTTCATATCGAACAAAAGATGGATTTTATTACCAAAGGTCTTTCTGCCAGAGCTCTTGTTTCTTTTAAGAACTGGACAAAGACAGATGTAGTACGCTCTTTTGATCCTTATTATTACAAGATAACAGATTATGCGCAACAGCCGGACGGATCTTTTACGTACCAATATGAGCCAATGAATACTGGACGGACTTCGCTTACCACAACAAATTCCCAGGAGGGAAACCGGTATATCAATTTACAGTTTATATTGGATTATCAGAGACGTTTCGATAAACATGATGTTTCGGGAATGTTGGTCTATATGCAAAGAGATTACAGCTTGAATACTCCGGCCAACTTTTATGATACGTTACCGGAAAGAAATCAGGGTATAGCCGGCCGTCTTACTTATGCTTTCGACGACAGATATCTGGCAGAGTTTAATTTTGGATATAATGGTAGTGAAAATTTTAAAGAAGGAGACCGTTTTGGTTTTTTCCCTTCTATTGCTTTGGGATATATTATCTCGAATGAGAGATATTTTCAACCATTGGCAAACGTGATCACTAATTTTAAATTACGCGGTTCTTACGGCCTGGTGGGGAACTCTGTTTCGGATTCCCGTTTCCCGTATCTGACACATGTGGATTTGAATGGTTTAGGCTATCAGTTTGGAAATTTATGGCAGACTAGTGGCAGTGGTGCCGTCGTTACTCAATACGGAGCGGATAAAGCTCACTGGGAAGTCGGTAAAAAGCTGAATGCGGGTATTGATCTGGGGGTGTTGAATAAGTTTAATTTATCAGTCGATTATTTTACCGAGACACGTAATGATATATTTGTGACGCGCGGTACGATTCCATCGGAAATCGGATTGGTGGCGGGAGCAAAACCGATTGCCAATTTAGGAAAAGTGAGAAACGGTGGTGTCGATTTGACGTTGGATTACAATCAGGCTATCAATAAAGATTTGATCATTTCAGCGAAAGGTACGTTTACTTACGCCAAGAACAAATTGCTTGAAAAAGATGAACCAATAGTCGATTATCCTTATTTGTCTGATATCGGACAACCATTGAAGAGATACCGGGGATTAGTTGCTATCGGATTGTTCGAAGATGAGGAAGATATAGCAAACAGTCCGATTCAAACTTATACAGCCAAGGTGATGCCGGGTGATATTAAATATGCCGATTTGAACAATGACGGAAAAATCGACGATTTGGATAAGACTCAGTTTGGTTATCCGACTGTCCCTCAGATTGTATATGGTTTCGGAGGTTCTGTTCAATATAAAAAGTGGGATGCCTCTATTTTCTTCCAGGGAGTTGCACAGACTTCTATCCAGTTAAGCGGCATACACCCTTTTGGCGGGGATGCGAATACTGTTTTACAATTTGTTGCTGATGATTATTGGAGCGAGAGCAATCCGAATCCGAATGCAGCATATCCCAGGTTGGATTTGTCTGTCAACAAAAATAATTCACAGGTGTCGACTTTCTGGTCGCGGAACGGAGCCTTCCTGCGATTGAAAAATATAGAGATTGGTTATACTTTTAAATTTATTCGTTTTTATCTGGCCGGACAAAACCTGTTGACTTTCTCGAAGTTTAAACATTGGGATCCGGAACTGGGAGCAGGTAAGGGACTTACTTATCCGACAATGCTTTCAGGAACGATTGGCGCACAAATTAATTTTTAAAACTAGAAAATCATGAAAAAACTGATTCTTGCTATAAGTACTATTTTCTGTCTTTCCGGTTGTAATTATCTGGATATTGTACCGGACGATACCCCTCTGCTGGAAGATGCATTTAAAAATGAGCAGACAGCCGAAGGATTTATGTATTCCTGTTATGCTCAGATTCCTGACTATACGAATTTCAGAAGCAATATTGCGTGGTTGACGACTCCGGAAGTAGTTTATTCTTATCACTGGATCGATGCGTGGTTCGCTTCCATCGGTTTGCAACAGGGCAAATATTCTGCATCGAACCCCGTAGTAGATGTTTGGAGACCCTCTTACCGGGGTATCCGTCAATGCTATACCTTCCTGGATAATATGGAAGGAGTTCCGGGTGTAAATATCTCGCCGGAAGATTTGGTACAGAGGAAGAAAGAATGGAAAGCACAGTGTAATTTTCTAATTGCCTATTATCATTATATCCTGCTGCAACATTACGGACCGATTGTAATAGTGGACCGGTTGATCGATATGAATGAAACCGGCGATGAATATTATCGTCCCAGAAAAACGTATGACGAATGTGTGGAAGCGATTGCAGAAATGTTCGATACTGCGATTGCCGATCTGCCGGTATCTGTAGGAACCGATGATTACGGGCGTCCTACCAAAATGGCGGCTCAGGCATTGAAAGCGCGTATGTATTTATATGCAGCCAGTCCGCTTTTCAACGGCAACTCCAAATTATATGCAAACTTTAAGAATCTGGATGGTACGAATCTGATCTCGCAGACTTATGACAAGGAAAAATGGAAGAAAGCATTAGATGAGACAGAGAAAGCAATTAAACTGGCGGAAGAAGGCGGCCGCAGTTTATATCGTTCGAAAAAGACCGGTTCGGCATTTGATGTAGCTGTAGATGCTGAAAGATATGTGATGACTGATCCGTGGAATGAAGAGTTGATCTGGGGATATTCGGGCACCAAAGAGACGATAGATAACGGTAATTCTTATCAAAAACATGTTATACCGAGAGGTATGGGAGCAACAACCGGCGTTATCGGTGGTATCGGTACTACTCTGCCAATCGTAAAAATGTTTTTTACTCAAAATGGTTTGCCGATAGACAAGGACCCTGATTATAAGATGGATAAGATCATGACGATAGAACCGGGTGATTCGACTATTTATCTGCATCGTGACCGTGAACCTCGTTTTTATGCCTGGATCGGTTTTGACCGGGGGGATTATCCTTGTAATGGGATAACAAATCTGAAATTGCGTGCCGGGGAACGCAATGGTGCCGAGTGGGCAAATGGAGCGGCCAATCTGGGGCGTGACCTTATATATGGTGGCTATGCGATTGCTAAAGGGATTCATCCGGATGCAAAAATGACAGCTACGCAGCGGAGCATCGTTTCTTACCCGTATATTTTAGCCCGTTTAGGTGAACTGTATCTGAATTATGCGGAGGCGTATGTCGAATATTATGGCAAACTGGATGGAAAAGCATTGGAATATATCAATGCAATCCGTAATCGTGCCGGTATACCGAATATGGAAACGTCGTATGCGAAGATAGGTGGTTTGCCGACCGGCGATGCGCTGATAAACGCTGTCCGTCTGGAGCGTACGATCGAACTGTTGTTCGAAGGTCATATGTTTTACGATTACAGGCGCTGGATGACTGCGAGCAAAGAATTTGCCGGTATGGAAGATGGTATGATCGGTCTGAATGTGGCCGGTGCGACTGCCGAAGATTTTTATAAGGAAACGAGGCTGACTACCCAACCGTATATATTCAACAGCAAAGAGTATCTGCATCCGATCAACCAGGAGGATATTAATGTGAACCGCAACCTGGTACAGAATCCGGGATGGGGTGTTGATATTTTACCGGAATTATAGTAGAAATAGCTGGTATATAATTTGAAAACTCCTGCCGGGACATAAAAGATATTTAATATATGCTTATGTCTTTGCAGGGGTTCTTTATATAGATTATTTTTGTTTTAAATTTATATATATCATGAAAAAAATAACGTCACTACTAGCTATTCTGTCCCTGGCTTCGGGACTTTCCGCCCAGACCGTGATTAAACAATCCGGATGGGAATGGCACATCAGCGATAAAGGTACAATCGAACAATTGGTTTTTAAAAACAGTCGGGGGAATGATACGATTCCTTTCTTTGTCGGGAAGGAAAATGACGGTCCTTCCTTTTATATAAGCCGTGAAGGGAAAGAAACGAAAGGAAAATGGATTCCCGACGGATACCGCTCGTTCCGGTCGGATATAGATCATGTGGAATGTCGTATGACATATAAGGAGTGGAACGGGCAACCGGCCCTGGAGGTGTTGCTGGTCAATAAAGGACATGTGCCGTTCCAGCCGGAAAAAGCCGGACTGAAATTAGGTATAGATACGTATATGGATAAGTATCCTGACTGGTTCAACAAGTATTTTCCCACTCTGATGCGGAATGAGAAAACGCATTTCTATGGTTATTTGCAAACGCCTGAAAAGCATACGCTGGCTTTGGTTTCTCCGCAGCCTGTAGCCTCCTGGAGTGTGGATTATAATCTGGGGTATATGGATCCTGCACCGCATTGGTTTATGGGACACCGCATTGAATCCCTGAACCTGGACCTGATGAATGCATTGCCTTTACCGGAACGTCATCCGCAGGATTTGTGGCAGTTGATGCCGGGTGAGTCCAGAACATGGACAATTGCCCTGGTTAATGTAGGGGAGCTGGATCAGTTGGAAACGACAATCAACAAGGTATCAGGACTCCCGCTTATCCGCCTGGACCAGACTTCTTATCCGCCGAAAGAAGAGGTAACCTTTGATGTGATAGGGAAGGAGCCGGTGGTCCGTGTACAAAATGATAAAGGAGCCGCAATTGTTTCGGTTGTGGAGAAGACCGGTGCTGATCGTTACCAGGTTAAGACTCAGTTGCCGGAAGCCGGACTTTATACGGTAGATGTTGTTTGCGGTGATAAACAGGCAGAAGCCGTATTAACGGCTCATCATTCCTGGAAATGGACGTTGGAGAATGCCCGTGTTGCTACATTGAAATATCATCAGAAAGCGACATCGCATGCAGAAAGCTGGTATGGATTCTATTCTGCTTTTATTGCCAGCAAGTACTTTCCGTCTGCCGGTACGGACAAGGCGGTGACAGAGCGTTTTGACTATCTGTTCAACCTGTTGCATGATACGACCAGAATGGAACCTCTGTATTATGCTTCCAGGATTCAGAATACGTCGACTACAATCGGTATGCTGATCGATAAATACGAAGCACAGGGTTCTGTGGAAGATTTGCATAAGGCTTCTATGCTGGCTGATTGGATGATAAAGCATTGGCAGCGGGAGGATGGCGCTTATGTAAACCATAATACGATTTATACAAGTGTGATCTATGTCGCTAAAAGTGTTTTGGAACTGGCACTTGCCGAGAAACAGTTGGATGGGCAGGAATGGCAGGATGCGGCCGGGCGGCATTACCAGTCTGCTAAAAGGGCTATCGATCAGTTGGTTGAATCGCAGGGAGACTTCCAGACCGAAGGTGAATTGACGTTTGAAGACGGGATGATTTCCTGTTCGGCATTGCAGATCGGCATGCTGGCTTTGATGCAGAAAGATGAGATTCAAAAGAAGCATTATACGGATGCCATGCTGGATATTTTGAACAGCCACGATTGTCTGACTCAGTTGAAAGTGCCTGATGGCCGCCGTCGTCAGGGAACGATGCGTTACTGGGAGGCACAGTATGATGTACAGATGCTGCCGAATATGTTCAATTCGCCTCACGGATGGAGCGGCTGGCGTGCATATGCCACTTATTACGCTTATTTGCTGACCGGTGAAGAAAAATGGCTTTTGCAGACATTCAATGCAATGGGTGCTTTTGCCAACCTGATCGATTATAAAACCGGTGATCTGAGATGGGCGTTTGTTGTCGATCCGCATCTCCGCGTGGAACAGGCTTGCAGTGCGGATACGCATTATACGGCGGATTCACTTAGTTTTGGAAATCCGCATCCCCGGTTGTATGATACCCGTAAGTTTGTGATCGGTGAGCAGTATGTCAATATGATAAGTGACTGGCAGACGGTAAATACGCAGGACAACGATGTACATGAGTTATTTAAATGTATAGGAGAGACGGTTCTGACGAATGCTTTTGTTGTAGAGCGTGCTGACGGTAGTGTTGCCGGATATAACTGTAAGGTTATTCGTAAGGGAAATACGCTGGAAGTAAAAGCGGATGAAAAACAGATCAGGAACCTGCATTGTAACCTGAAACATGCTTATACAGTCCGGTTTGAAGGACAGAAAAAGGATTTCTCCGGAGCTTATACAGGATGGGCTTTCGGTAAGTCAGAATACGATTTTTAAATTCGTATATGCCTGATTGGCCTCCTGTTCTTAAATAATATCTATATTTGCGATATGATGGAGGTCGATCGGGAATCTGAATATCTGGAAAAATTGGGGCAGGGGGATCATAAGTCCTTCGATGCCCTGTTTATGTTGTACCATCCGCGGGTAAAGAACTTTCTCAAAGGTTTCATTAAGGATGAGGAAGAGGCGTGCGATATGGCGCAGGATATTTTCTTCAAGGTCTGGACAAATCGGGAAAGCATTTCTAAGGTCAGTTCCCTGAAAGCCTATTTATTTCGTATGGCTCGTAATATGGTCTACGATTATTATGAACACAGTCTTGTAAAAGAATCTTACGAACAGAAACTACAATCTTCATCCTCTGCTTATACCGACCTGATAGAAGAGGATATCTATGCAAAAGAGTTATCGATACTGATCGATATTGCTATCGAACAAATGCCGGAGCAACGCCGGCGTATTTTTAAGATGAGCCGGAAAGAAGGGTTATCGAATGAAGAAATTTCACAGAAGTTGCAAATAAATAAACGGACTGTTGAAAACCATGTAAGTCAGGCGTTGGCGGACCTTCGTGAAGTCGTGCGCGGAACTTTTTTATTACTTTTTTGAAAAAAATCTCTTTTTGACCGTGTGTGCCTGCTCTTTGTCCCGTCTTCAATATAAACAGGGGATAAAATGGCGAATAAAACGATACATACATTAATCACTAAATTCTTCGGAAATGATCTTCCGGATGCAATCCAGATGTCTTTCCGGAAGTGGTTTGTCGGCGGAACCCATCAACAGGAAAAGGAAGAGGCTATGCGGGAACTTTGGGAACAGGTTCCGGCAGAAGCAGACGGTCGGACTGTACAGGAACTGTACAGGTTACACCATCGTATGGAAGCAGTTGCCCGTCCGGTAGCCAGGCGATCTATGTATCAGCAGGTTCTTCGAGTTGCCGCCATATTACTGTTACCTCTGATCGGTGCCGCCAGTGCCTGGTTTGTGATGCAGGGCGAGCCGAAGGTTATAGAGCCCGAATGGACGGAATGTTTTGTGCCGAACGGCGAGAGAAAGCAAATTACTTTATCGGATGGTTCTGTGGTATGGCTGAATTCAGGATCGCTACTGGTATATGCCGCAAAGTTTGAAGGTAGCAAACGAGCTATTTACCTGAATGGGGAAGCGAGCTTCAATGTCGCTAAAGACCCGGAAAAACCTTTCATTGTTAAGACAAGCCATATGGATGTGGAGGCGTTGGGGACGGTATTTAATGTAGAGGCTTATTCGGATTCGGAGTTGACCGTAGCAACGTTGGAGGAAGGGAAGGTCCGTGTAAGTACCGACCTGACAGCGGATAAGCCGATCATTCTCCACCCGGATGAGCAGGTCGTATATAACAGTTTATTGCGGACCGTTTCCAAAGAAGTTGTCGATGCCGGCAAAGTCATGCAGTGGAAACACGGATATCTCACCTTCCAGGGGGCTTCGTTCGATTATATCGTGAAGACGATAGAAAGGCGTTTCGATGTGACGATTAACTATGAGACCGGCAAGTTTGCAGGACGTAGCTTCACAATGAAATTCCGACCGGATGAAGGCTTGAACCAGGTACTGGATATTCTGAAAGAAATGGTGAACGGATTAAATTACAGGATTAAAGATAACGTGATATACATAAACTAAAAAATGGAGGATACATTATGAAAAAAAGAACCCGGGAAGACGACGCCAATCAGAACTCCCCGGATTTGAAATCGTGGTGAACACCAATTAATAAATCGCCTGAAACAGGTGGTAAATAATATAGTATTCAACTTTAAAATCTAATTTTACAAAGGTATGGAAATAAACCTGAAAACACAATGGAATAAACTGAATAGTTTGTTCCGGGTAGCAATAATACTTTTTCTTTTCCTTTTTTCGCAATTTACGGTTATATGGTCTCAGACCATAACGTTTTCCGAAAATAGTCTGACAATCAAAAAAGCGTTTGCCGAGATCGAGAAACAGACAGACATGTCGGTTGACTATGATGAATCGGTTTTGAATATTCATAAGAAGATAGAGCTTGGAACTGGTAATAAAAATCTGGATGAAATATTAAATCAGATTTTACAGGGAACAAATTGCTCTTATGTAATTAAAAATAATCATATTGTTATTTCTGCCGAGAATAAAAAGCAGGAAAAGGAGAATCTGG
The DNA here is from genome assembly GCF_023656785.1 of Parabacteroides caecihominis. Lineage (NCBI taxonomy): Bacteria > Pseudomonadati > Bacteroidota > Bacteroidia > Bacteroidales > Tannerellaceae > Parabacteroides > Parabacteroides caecihominis. Next base: position 272,036 of record NZ_JAMOKS010000004.1, on the reverse strand, counting down.
TGGTAACCGGGACAATCACAGATGAACATGGCGAACCGATTATCGGTGCGAATGTGATGGAAAGAGGAACAACAAATGGTTGTATCTCCGACATCGACGGCAATTATTCATTAAGCGTAAAAGGAAATTCGGTCCTTTTATTTTCCTATATCGGATATATATCCAAAGAAATAGCCGTGAATAACCAAAAGATGATAAATGTGAGATTGATGGAAGACACACAAAAACTGGAGGAAGTGGTTGTCGTAGGTTATGGTGTTCAGAAAAAGGTAAATCTTACCGGTGCTGTTTCTGTTGTGAAAGGGGAAGAGATGACTAAACGTCCTGTTACCAATGCAACTTCCATGTTACAGGGGCAAGTTCCGGGTTTGCGTGTCGTAAACGGTTCCGGACAGTCGGGTAATAATAAAGTGAGTTTGCGGGTTCGCGGACAAGGCACGTATTCCGATGCCGGTTCCGATCCGCTGGTGCTGATCAACGGTGTTCCGGGAGATCTGTCAAATCTCGATCCGAATGCGATAGAAAGTATATCGGTATTGAAAGATGCCGCTTCTGCTGCTGTATATGGTGCGCGTGCGGCTAATGGTGTAGTATTGGTGACAACGAAAACGGGTATAAATAAAAAGACATCGATCAGTTATTCCGGAAACTTTGCCATTTATTCTCCGACACGTATGCTGAATGTCGTTACCAATTCCGTGGATTATATGAATTTATGGAATGAGGCTAAAGCGAATTCCGGTATTTCTTCGGGTTTGTATCCTCAGGACATTATTGACCAGTATAAAAATGCTAAACCGGGTGATCCGGAATATCCTAATTATGATTGGTTGGGAGAACATATCCACAGCACGTTCTCACATAATCACAATGTAGCTGTTTCCGGCGGATCGGATAAGATGTCATACAATGTATCTATGTATTATGCCGATGAAAACGGAACAATGGACGGACACGGATATAAGAAGTATAATTTTACGGCAGATCTGCAGAGCCAGATAACTAAATGGATGAAATTCGGTTCGTATGTGGGATTTATGAGAGGGGACAGAAAACGTCCTTATGAGGGAGGCACAGATGGCAGCTTTACTTCTATTTTTGCACAGGCACCTACTTATGCACCTCAACGTTCCGACGGTTCTTGGGTGTACAAGGCTTATCCGTGGGAAAGTAATAACAAGAATGTGATTGCTTTGGTCGGTAATGATGCATTACGTAAAAATACGAGTTATGATGTGAATGCACAGGCCTGGTTGACAATAGATATTGTTAAAGGGTTGTCCTGGCATACAAAGGGAGCGGTTCGCATGATCGCAGAAAGAGAGAAAGAATGGCGTCCGTTGGTAAAACTTTATAATTATCATTCCGGTGAATATATGAATGAACTGGATGTGGGTGCAAAAGGTCTGAATTCGAATGATTATCATACATTCTATACTTATCTGTATTCTTATTTGAAGTATGATGTGTCAACAAAGGACCAGAATCATAATTTCGGTCTGCAATTGGGTTATTCCCAAGAAACAAATGATTATGATTGGCTGAAGGGATATAGAAAAGATTTTCCGTTCCCGTTGACAGAGATTGATGCCGGTTCGAAAGAATTGCAGGAGGCAGAAGGAAATCTTGAACAATGGTCGTTAATGGGTATTTTCGGACGTTTCAATTATAACTATAAGGAACGTTATTTGTTTGAGGCCAACTTCCGTTATGATGGTTCTTCCCGCATTAATCCCGACGACAGATGGGGTATATTCCCTTCTTTCTCTGCCGGTTGGAGAATGACAGAAGAACAGTTTATGCAGGATTTGCATTGGTCATGGTTGAATAGTTTGAAGATCAGGGCTTCCTGGGGACAGTTAGGTAATCAGAATATTGGTATATACCCTTATCAGGCAGTCATGGAAAATGAGGGAAACTATACATTTGATAATTCTTCTTTGTCGACCGGTTATGCACAAACCAAGTATGCGAACCGGAATATAACATGGGAGACAACTACCGTTACTGATATAGGTTTGGAGGCAACAGTATTCAATGGTCTTAATGTTACGCTTGACTGGTATAAAAAGAAAACAAAAAATATTCTCCGGGATGCCCAGGTTACAGGGGCTTTAGGATTGGATGCACCTGTTATAAATAACGGTGAGATGGAGAATAAAGGCTTTGAAATTAATGCGCAGTATGTAAATAATATTAAAGGCGGTCTTTTCAAGGGATTAAATTATAATGTAGGTTTCTATTTTGACCGTAACAGGAACAAGGTGACAAAGTTTGGTGCTGATGAAATATCCGGACATTATCTGCGTCAGGAAGGTTTGCCTTACAATTCTTATTATATGCTGGATTGTATCGGTATTTTTAGGGATGAGGATGATGTGAAAAATTCACCCAAACAGTTCAATGATAATACATTGCCGGGCGATCTGAAATATCGTGATGCTAATAATGACGGTGTGATAGATAATGATGACCGTGTAGTGATTGACGGACGATTCCCTAAATTTGAGTATGCATTTAATTTGTCTGCCAGTTGGAAGGGATTTGACGTTTCTCTTCTGCTGCAAGGTGTTGAAGGAAAGAAACATTATGTTACGGATTGGGGATTACAGCCATTCCGTCAGGGTAGTGCTCCGACAATTGACTATGTAAAATATCGCTGGACAGAAGATAATCCGGATAACGCAAAGTATCCGAGAATGTATTTTGATGATTTCGGCGGTAGCAAGAATACAAGAAAGAATTCTTACTTTTTGAAAGATGCTTCTTATTTGCGTCTCAAGAATCTGACAATAGGCTATACTATTCCTGTAGAGTTGACAAGGAAAATGTTGGTTGAAAGGATACGTATATTCTTCTCCGGTGATAATCTGGCGACAATTACCAATTACCCGGAATTGGATCCGGAAAGAGAAGAAGACGGTCGTTTTGTTGCTTATCCGCAAAATAAGATTTGTTCATTTGGTATTAACGTCCAATTTTAATTCGATATGGTTATGAAGAAAACTAAATATTATTTGCTGCTGGCATTGGTTGTTATCATGAGCGGATGTGATGATTTTCTGGAAAAGAATCCGCCGTCCAAACCTTCGGAGAATACATTCTGGAAACAAAAAAGCGATTTGGATATGGCTCTGACCGCCTGTTACGGGACAATGACGAAATTTAGCCATGGTTATTTTTCATTCGGTACTCCTCAATGGGATAGCTTTGTTGATAATTGTCATAGTGTGGGCGAAGGAATCACATTTGATGTATTCCAAGGGAATATAGACCCGTCGACTGTAGGCATAATTCAAGATGTATATAAAGGTTCGTATGTCGGGATTACCCGTATGAATTTATTTCTTTATCAATTGGACCGGTACGAAAATACCGACTTATCGGAAACAGAGAGAGATTTTTATAAAGGACAAGTACTTTTCCTTAGAGCATTTTATTATTCATTCTTGTATAGATGTTACGGAGATGTACCTTTGATCCTTGAACCCCTCGATCTTGAAACACAATATCAGCCGAAAGTTGAAGCTGCAAAAATCTTAGAACAGATCTATTCGGATCTGGATGATGCCATTGGGCTGTTGCCGGACAATACCTATTTGGAATTACCCGGAAGAGTGACAAAAGGTGCGGCTCTTGCTTTAAAGGTCAGAATTATGTTATATGACGCATATAATGACAACGGAAAAGCTGACATTGGAAAAATGGGAAATATACTGACTGTGGCTGAGCAAATAAAAGGCTATTCGTTAAGTAATGATTTTGAAAGTATTTTTCAGGGTGCAGGGCAGGAAACGAATACAGAGATCATTTTCTCGACAAAATATCTGGCTCCCAATAATTGGCATACGAGTGATCTGTGGTTTGGCGCATGGTTACGTTGTGCTCCTTTGACAAACCTGGTGAGTGAATTTGAGTTTAAAGACGGTACCTCTTTTTCTACGGAAAATCCGTTATATAATCCGGAAAACCCGATCGAAAACCGAGATCCCCGTTTGGATATGTCCACTTTTTATCAGCAATTGGTTATGGGAGATGTCGAACAGCCTGTTACGGGCGTTTTGCCGACCGGTTACGGACTGAAGAAATTTGTAACCCGTGACAAGACGCAGTATCCGATCGGGTATAATACGCGTAGTGATCAGGACTGGGTACATTTCAGATATGCCGAAATATTGCTGGCTATAGCGGAAGCAGAGAATGAAGTGAATGGCCCGACTCAGAAAGCGTATGATGCGATTAACAGTATCCGTGCCCGTAAAGGTGTTGATATGCCGCCATTACCGACAGGTTTGAATCAGACACAGATGCGCGAAAAGATACGTCATGAAAGGCGGATAGAATTAGCATTTGAAGGGCATCGCTATTTTGATCTGAAACGATGGCGTATTATTGGAGAAATTATGAATAACTTTGACGAGCCGACATTGCCATTGTATAAATCTGTATTTGAAGATCGTTTTTATTTGTGGCCGATACCGCAGAGTGAGATCGACAAAAACAATGGCGTTTTGGTTCAGAACCCGAATTACAAATAAAACAGAGATATGAATAAGTTAATCAAAAATCGCGGGCTGCTTCTTTCATTAGGCAGCCTGGCAGTCTTTAGCAGTTGTGCTCAACAACAGCCACAGGAAGCAAAGAAGCCGAATATCGTGTTCATCTTTGCGGATGATATGGGATATGGAGATGTTTCTGCATTGAATGAAAATTCCAAGATAAAAACGACTAATATCGACCGGATTGCCAATGAAGGAGTTGTTTTTACAGATGCACATTCCAGTTCGTCTGTCAGCACACCTTCGCGTTACGGCGTGTTGACCGGACGGTATAATTGGCGTTCCGATCTCAAATCCGGTGTATTGATGGGATACAATAAGGCTTTGATCGCTCCGGATCGCAGAACGATCGCTTCTGTGCTGAGGGATCAGGGGTACCAGACTGCCTGTATCGGTAAATGGCATCTCGGATGGGATTGGAATAATATAGAAGCAGGGCCGGATAGTGTGGATTTTAGCAAACCTATCTCCAACGGGCCTACGACAAGAGGTTTCGATTATTTTTACGGAATCATTGCTTCCCTGGATATGGCTCCTTATGTTTATGTGGAAAATGATATGCCGACGGCCTTGCCTGACCGGGTAACAGTGAATGACGGTATGAAGTATTGGCGTAAGGGACCGACGGCTTCCGATTTTGATCATGAACAGACGTTACCCAATTTTATCAACAGGGCGGTGGATTATATCCATGATAAATCAAAGGAAGACAAGCCTTTCTATCTGTATCTCCCGTTACCGGCCCCTCATACTCCGATCTTGCCGATCAAGGAGTACCAGGGTAAATCCGGTCTGAATCCTTACGGCGATTTTGTACTGATGGTGGATGATATGGTAGGCAAGGTAATGAAAGCGTTGAAGGATGCCGGTGTTGATGATAATACAATATTGGTATTCAGTACCGACAATGGTTGCAGTCCGCAGGCCAAGTTTGATGAGTTACAGGAAAAGGGGCATTATCCGAGTTATATTTATCGCGGGCATAAAGCCGACTTATTTGACGGCGGTCACCGTATCCCTTGTGTTGTAAGATGGCCGGCACAGGTTAAACCTCATACGGTAAGCCAGACGGTCTGTCTGACAGATTTTTTTGCGACGTTTGCCGCTGTTGCCGATTATCAGTTGAAAGATTCTGAAGGTGAGGACAGCTACAATATCTTGCCTTTGTTGTTGAATGAGAAAGAAAGTAATGTTATCCGTGAGGCTACGGTTCATCATTCGATCAATGGTGATTTCACGATCCGTAAAGGAGAGTGGAAACTATTGTTGTCTCCCGGTTCCGGTGGTTGGAGTTTTCCGAGACCAGGTACGGATGATGATGTTATCAAAACATTACCGTTGGTTCAGTTGTATAATATGAAGGATGATCCGGCAGAAACAAAAAATGTATATGCAGAACATCCTGAGATCGTGAAAGATCTGAAGGAACTGATGATAAAATATGTCAGGGAAGGCCGTAGTACTCCGGGAGTCCCTCAGAAAAATGATGGTCCCGAAGTCTGGAAGCAACTAAGCTGGATAGAAGAATAATATTTTGAATCCTTGGAAAATCCCGGAAAACAGTTACTTTTGTTTTTCGGGATTTTATTTATCCGAGGGAGAGATATGTTAACAGAAAAGAGGAATATACCGTATGATTTTGAAGAAATATATGTATCATATTTCTCCAGGATGAAATGTTTTGCCCGTGAATATGTCTTGTCCGAAGAAGATGCGGAAAACATTGTACAGGATATTTTTACAGAGCTTTGGGAGAAAAAAGAGTTACTTACCTATAATATAAATTTAGTCGCATTTCTTTTTACTGCTGTAAAAAACAGATGTATAGATCATTTACGCCATAAAGTAACCGTGAGAGAAGCGGTAAACCAAATGCAGGAAGAATACCAGATTACTTTAAATGTGAAACTGGCGTCTTTGGAATTGTTTGACCAATCACTTTTGTCGGAGCAGGATGTTGAAAAGATAATTTCAGACGCAATCGACTCTTTACCTGAAAAATGCCGGGAGATTTTTATTAAAAGTAAGATAGAAGGGAAGAAACAGAAAGATATTGCCGCAGAATTGAATCTATCCCTTAAAACCGTTGAAAACCAAATGAATATAGCTTATAAGAAAATCAAGTCCGAGTTAAAAGATTATTTGCCTCTTCTTTTATTTTTTTTGAATAACTAAAAAAATAATTTCCTCTTTGGGGGTTTTTATACCTTCATCCGTTTACTAATTACTAAACGGAAAATATGGACGAACGAATATATAAATACTTTTATGAGGAGCTTTCCCCTGAAGAACGGGTTTCTTTGTTGCGTGATGTTGAAGCAGATGAAGAACTGAAAATGCAATTCGCAGAATATCAGAATATGTATGCCTTGTTGAATTTGGGACATCAGGTGGAAAACAGAGAGGTCGGCAAACATAAGTTCAATCAGTTTGTTTCCAGGAAGCAACGTGGAGTTCGCCTGAAATTGTGGTCACGGCGATTCAGTTATGCTGCTGTTATTACCTTACTGGTTGTTTCATCAAGTATATTGACGTATTGGTATGTGTGGAATAGCCTGCAACAGGATTTATCAGCCAATATAATGAATACTTTATATACACCGGCCGGGCAGCGTGCACAACTTGTTTTGCAGGATGGAACGGAAGTGTGGCTGAATGCGAAGTCGAAACTGGTTTATCCGGCACAGTTTGTTGGAAAGGAAAGACGGGTGACCGTTGAAGGAGAAGCCTTTTTTAATGTAGCGAAAAATCCCTCAAAACCATTTATCGTTTCAACACAAGATGTCGATATGAAGGTACTGGGTACACAGTTTAACGTTTTCTGCTATCCGGATGCCGGGTATATACAGACTAGTTTGCTGGAAGGTTCCGTCAAAGTGTTTTTTCCGAATAAAGAAAATGAAGGGGTTATTCTGAAACCGGACCAGCAGGTTACCGTTTCTCAGGGGGAAATGCATGTTTCACCGATAAACCTGGAAGATCATTTTTTATGGCGTGAAGGTATTTATGCTTTTGAGAACGAACCTTTGATTGAGATCCTGAAGAAAATGGAGTTATATTATGATGTCAGGATTGTAGTTAAAGATACTTCTCTGTTTAACGATACCTATACAGGAAAGTTCAGGCAGCGTGATAGTCTGGATGATGTGTTCCGGGTATTACAACAGATACGGAGATTCAAAATCGAAAAAGATAAAGATCGAAATATTATAACCTTGAGTAAATAACATGTTAAACTAAAAATGAGATGCTTATGAGGAAATAACACAAGTAAGAAAACAAAAGCGACAGAAGCTACCAACAACTGCCGCCGATGTAAAGTAAACACAAGACGTAAAATTTTAGTATTCACTTTAAACATTGAACAAATGTATGAAAAGAAAAACTTTGTTACAGTATTTTGCTGTGCATAATAACAGCATTAAAGATTTTTTTAGGATTATGAGAATATCGCTGGTTCTTTTATTTGTCTGTGTATTTCAGTTGATGGCAACTGATATGGATGCACAAAATACAGTAGTCAAGATTAAACAGAATAATATTTCTGTTAAGCAGTTTATAAAAGAGATCGAATCTCAGACTGACTACCTGGTTGTTTTTCGCAATCAGGATGTAGATGTCGATAAGATGATTTCTTTTAGAAAGACATCTGCCAAAGTCGCAGAACTTTTGGAGGAAATGTGTAAAAATGCCGATATTAATTATGTATTTGAAAATAATTATATCACACTTTCCAAAGCTCTTCCGGATGTAAAGCAGAACAAGAAGAGAGTCACAGGTGTTGTGACCGATGCTAAAGGTGAACCGGTAATCGGAGCCAATGTCGTAGAAGCTGGAACGACTAATGGTTCTATTACAGATATAGACGGGAATTATATTTTAGATGTTAACGATGATGCGACTATCCAGTTCTCATTTATTGGGTATCTCAGTCAGAGTGTGAGTGTGAAAGGAAAGACTGTTCTTAACATTACACTTATAGATGACACGCAGGCTTTGGATGAGGTGGTAGTTGTAGGTTATGGTACAGCTAAAAAGAGTGATCTGGCAGGATCTGTTGTTCGTGCTGATTTGGGTACTTTACAAGAGTCTCCCAATATTAGTTTAGGTTCTGCTTTACAGGGTGTTGTTCCCGGATTGAATGTGGGTGCGGTCACAGAGGCTGGGAAAGATCCGGATATGTCAATTCGCGGACGTACATCTATTAGTGGGGGAAATTCTCCGTTGATAGTGTTAGATGGTATAATATTCCGTGGAAACATGGTTGACATTAATATGAATGACGTAGAGTCAATAGATGTATTGAAAGATGCCAGTGCTGCTGCTATTTATGGTTCTGAAGCCAGTAATGGTGTAATTCTGATCACATCAAAAACAGGTAAGGTGATGAGTAAACCAACTATTGAGTATAGCGGTTCTTTTTCTTATCAACAACCAACAAATAAGGATATGTTTCCGGAAGGACGCGATGGTTTTCTTCGGAAAATTGCAGATCGCTTTCTGGAAGAAAGTAGGACAGGAAGTGATATGCTTGCTCCTAATCCTGACTGGGATGTTACAAAGCATTTGATGGATGGTAATACTTTCGCAGGTTATACTAATGGTACGGAAACCGACTGGTGGGGAATGTTGACGAAAGACATGCCATATATCCAGAATCACAATTTGAGTGTAAGAGGAAAGAGTGAATTAAGTAGTTATTATTTCTCGATGGGATATACGGATCAGCAGAACCTCATCATCAATGATACCTATAAGCGTTACAATGTGCGAATTAATATGGATACTAAAATCACCAATTGGCTGAAAGTTGGAGTACAATCGTTTTTTACGGTTAGTGACTATTCTGGTGTAGCTCCAACCTTGGGGACTGTAGTTGGTTTGCCACCGATTGTTGCTGTAACGGACGAAACCGGTGAATATATCAAAGAACCATATAAGAATACAACAAATCCGTTACTCCAAATTCAACAGGATGATGTAAACAAGCGTTATAATTTGTTTGGTAATTTCTATGCAGATGTAGATATTCCTTTTGTGAAAGGATTAAATTATCGTATGAATTTCTCACAAAACTTAATTGAAGGGAAAGAATATAATTACAATGCACTGGGACAAAATTATACTGGTTCTGCCTCTAAAAAAAATACAAGCCAGTATAACTGGACAGTGGATAATATAGTATCTTATAAGCGTACATTTGGTAAACATGCTATTAATGCCACTTTTGTATATGGTGTTGAAAAAAGACAGTATGAGGAGACGAAAGCAGGAGCTGTCAATTTTGCGAATGGTATTTTAGGTTATAATAAACTACAGACTGGCCAGTCGGATTTACAAACTGCACAATCAGGAGCTTGGCAAGAATCGAGTTTATATACTATGTTGCGTGCTATTTATTCATTCAATGATCGTTATATTTTCACAGGAACGGTTCGTCGTGATGGTTTTTCGGGTTTTGGTAAAGACCATAAATTTGGCGTATTTCCTTCCGGTGCTTTTGCATGGAGAATTAGCGAAGAGGATTTCTTTAAGGATAGAGTCGATTGGATGGAAAATCTGAAGTTACGTTTGTCTTATGGTTCAAATGGAAACAGAACAGTAGGGCGTTACCAAACATTAGCACAGTTGGGTTCGGGTGCCGGGTCTGTTAAAATAGGTGATGTTACCTATGATGCGGGTTATTTGTTTGGGGATGGATCTAGTGCAGAGCAGATGCAATGGATCACTTCATTGGCAAATGCCGATTTGAAGTGGGAAACAACTAATACTTTCAATATGGGGATGGACTTCAGTGCTTTAAACGGACGTATATTTGGTAATGTTGATTATTACTTATCACAAACGAATAATTTGTTGTTTAACATTAATATACCACAAATAAATGGTTTGGAAAAAATACCTACTAATATTGGTAAGCTCAAAAATCATGGGGTTGAATTTTCTATAACTGGTGTGCCGGTGCAGACAAAAGATTTTAGCTGGGATGTAACATTTAATTTTTCACGCAATAGAAATAAGGTTGTAAGTATTCTAGGTATTGATGCTGATGGTGATGGAAAAGAAGATGATCTGATTGCTAATAAAATATTTATAGGAAAGCCTTATGGAGTGAAATATGACTATAATATTATTGGTATGTGGCAATTGGCAGACAAACAGAATGGTCTTATTCCGAATGGCTTTGAATATGGAACTTATAAAGTGGAAGATGTTAATAATGATGGAAAATATACAGCTGACGAGGATCGTAAGATTGTTGGTTATGAAGACCCTGCTTATCGTTTTAGTATCCAAAACTCATTCAGATATAAAAACTGGGAGTTGAAAGTTTTCATAAATTCAGTACAAGGTGGTAAAAAATATTATTATGGACAACCGGGTAGTTCTTTACCTAACCCTGATAATATCTATCAGAGTAATCTGTTTAATTTTGATTACTGGACTCCTGAAAATCCGGACGCTCGTTATCGTCAGTTAGGATATTTTTCACAGTCTTTGGGGGGCTTTGCTTTTTCTCCATATGTTCAGCGTAGTTTTGTTAGGTTGCAGGATATAACCATATCTTACAATGTACCGGCCAGTTGGTTGAAGAAATTCAATGTAAATCGTCTGAAAGCTTATGTTTCTGGGAAAAATTTGCTGACATTTACAGACTGGGATGGATGGGATCCGGAAACAGGTTCCGGACTAGATTCGTCCAAATATCCGGTAATGAGAAGTTATTCTGTTGGTCTTAATCTTGAATTTTAATAATCTATGAATATGAAATCATTAAAATATAGTGTATTGTTTCTTATGGCATGTACACTTTGTGTATCATGTGATGAAAGTAAATTTCTGGAAGAAAAACCGTTGGATTTTTATTCTCCGGAGAACTCAATGGAAACATCAGCCCATTTTCAGGCGTCTATTAATTATTTGTATAACAGGACTAGACATTTGCAGTGGGGGACAAATACGGAAGCTCGTTTTGCATTTCGTTATGCAACTGATTTTGCATTTAATGCAACCGACTATTACAAACCAGCAAAACTGAATGATTATACGAATGTGATGGTTCCGACTTATTCAGTTCCGTTAGAGATCTGGAAAACTTGTTATACGATTGTATCAAATGCAAATGTAATATTAAATAGGTTGAACCAGGCTGCATCTGTTACGGATAGCGATAAAGAGGCTTTTCGTGGGGAGACCTTGTTTTTTAGATCTTATGCATATAAAATTTTAGCAAATTTATACGGAGGCGTTCCATTAGTCCTGGAAGAGGTCGAAACACCACGCCGGGATTATGTGAGAGCGACTCGTGAAGAAGTTTACGATCAAATAAGGAAGGACCTCGAAGAGGCCGAAACCTTATTGGATGATATAGATAAGGTAAAAGACGGAAAAATAAGTAAACAGATGGTCGAGCATTTACTAGCAGAAGTCTATATCAGTCTTGGACAGTATGACCAAGCTATCAGTGCTGCATCTCGTGTGATTGAGTATCCGGCAATGGGATTGATGACTTCTCGTTTTGGTTCACGCAAAGATGAAGAAGGCGATGTGTATTGGGATTTATTCCGTTTGAATAATCAGAACAGAAGTAGTGGAAATACAGAAAGTTTGTGGGTTATTCAGTATGATTATCAAAATCCTGCTTCAGGAACGGAATATAATATGCCTTGGGTTGTCCTTCCTTTTTATCAGAATATCCAGATAACGGAAAAAGATGGAACAGGCAAAGATATAACAACCAATGCTTTTTTAGGTGTAACAGATGGAAAGGGAGGACGTGGTGTTGCTTGGATGCAACCTACAGATTTCTTTTTCGGAGATTTATGGAAAGGTTCGGAAAATGATATAAGGAATTCATCATATAATATCATGCGTGATGTGAGAATTGATAATCCGGCATCCCCTGCTTTTGGTAAATGGTTAGTGAAAGATGGATATTCTAAGCAAGTGGATCCTATTCGTCAATGGTTCCCGTTCCTGACAAAGGTGGCTCGTATGAATAATTTCCCGGAAGATTTGTATCAGAGGAACTCAAACGGAGAACCTCTTATGACTGCATTCGGTGAACATCTGTTGATAAATAATGCGAACAGTTCTTATAAAGATGAATATATGTATCGTTTGGCAGAAACTTATTTATTACGTGCTGAAGCCTATGTCGGTAAAGGTGATAAGGAAAAAGCTGCTACTGATATTAATGTAATTCGTGCTAGAGCGAATGCAGAACCGGCAAAAGCTTCGGAAATGGATATTGATTATATTCTGGATGAGCGTTTGCGTGAATTATATGTAGAAGAAATGCGTATGGTCACTTTATGTCGTATGGGTAAGCTGGTGGATAGAAACCGCAAATACAATCCAAAATCAGGACCCTCCATTTCCGACTATCATAACTTATGGCCGATACCATTCTCTGAAATAGAACGGAATATTTTTGCAGAAATAAAACAAAATCCTGGATATTAGTACTATTTTGTTGATTATGATAAAGTTAATTAGGAACCAAGGGCTATTGTTCTCTTTGGGTGGAATGGCTATTCTAAGTACTTGTGCCCAAGCAGAACAAAAAACGGAAAGACCTAATATCATCTTTATTTTTGCAGATGATATGGGATACGGAGATGTTTCGGCCTTGAACGAAAATTCTAAAATTCAAACAGCTAATATCGATCGTATAGCAAAGGAGGGTGTTGTTTTTACGGATGCACATTCCAGTTCTTCAGTTAGTACACCTTCGCGCTATAGTGTGTTGACTGGACGGTACAACTGGCGCTCGACTGAAAAAGCCGGTGTATTGGGCGGATATAGTAAAGCTTTAATTCCACTGGGACGACGAACGGTAGCTAGTTTCCTAAAAGAACGAGGATACCAAACTGCTTGTATCGGAAAATGGCATCTGGGTTGGAACTGGAATAATATTGATGCAGGGATTGACAGTATCGACTTTAGTAAACCTGTAACTAACGGTCCGACAACATTAGGATTTGACTATTTCTATGGTATTTCCGGTTCACTGGATATGGCTCCCTATGTTTATGTGGAAAATGATATGCCTACAGCCTTACCTGATAGGATTACGGAAAACACAGGAATGAAATTCTGGCGAAAAGGTCCGACGGCTTCCGATTTCGATCATGAGCAGACTATGCCTAATTTTGTGAACAGAGCGGTGAGTTATATTCATGAGAAAGCGGAGAGCAATCAACCTTTTTATTTGTATTTGCCGTTACCGGCTCCTCATACTCCAATTCTTCCGATAAAGGAATATCAGGGTAAATCTGGCTTGAATCCATATGGAGACTTTGTTTTGATGGTTGATGATATGGTAGGTAAGATTATGAAAGCGTTGGAAGATGCCGGTATCGATAAGAATACAATTTTGGTATTCAGTACAGATAATGGGTGTAGTCCGGAAGCTAAGTTTGAAGAACTTCAGGCAAAAGGGCATTATCCCAGTTATGTTTACCGTGGACATAAAGCGGACTTGTTTGATGGCGGTCACCGTATCCCGTGTGTTGTTAAATGGCCTGCAAAAGTGAAACATCATATAGTAAACCAGACAATCTGTCTGACTGACTTTTTTGCCACTTTTGCTTCGGTTGCCGATTATAAATTGAAGGATTCTGAAGGTGAAGATAGCTATAATATCTTACCATTGCTTATAAATGAACAAGAAGGAGATGTTATTCGTGAAGCGACAGTTCATCATTCTATCAGAGGGCATTTTACGATTCGTAAAGGAGACTGGAAATTGTTACTCTCTCCTAGTTCCGGAGGTTGGAGTTTTCCGAAACCGGGAAAGGATGATGAGGTTATAAAAACTTTACCGGCTGTGCAACTCTATAATATGAAGGATGACCCGTCAGAAATAAATAATGTGTGTGCTGAACATCCGGAGATTGTGGAGGACTTAAAGGCTTTGATGATTAAATATATCAGAGAAGGACGAAGTACTCCCGGAATTCCTCAAAAGAATGATGGCCCTGAAGTTTGGAGCCAATTGAGTTGGATGGAAGAATAAGAATCTTTGAAATTTGTATAAATCCCGGAAAACTTTAGAAATCGTTTTTCGGGATTTTAATGATAAAATCTAATAAAAATGAACAAACGAATACTTATTTTGTCAAGTATGATGGTCGGTATAGGCTTTCATTTAGTAGCGCAGGATAAGAAATTACCGAATATTGTTTTTATCCTGGCTGATGATTTAGGATATGGTGATCTTTCATATTTGAATGAAAAAGGGAAAATTAAAACTCCCAACCTGGATAGAATGGCCGAAAATGGCGTTGTATTTAACGATGCTCATTCCTCTTCAGCAGTCAGCACTCCATCCCGATATGGAATACTAACTGGACGTTACAATTGGCGGTCAACATTGAAAAATGGGGTATTGGGTTGGTATGATAAACCTTTGATAGCAGGAGATAGAACTACTATGGCCAGTATGCTGAGAAATCAGGGTTATCATACTGCTTGTATTGGAAAATGGCATTTAGGTATGAATTTTCCTACAAAAGATGGCGAGAAACCTGTTGATACACCTGATGCATATAATCTCGATTTTTCAAAAGAAATAACGGGAGGACCTTGTGATGTCGGATTTGAATATTTTTTTGGCGTTGATGCACCAAACTATCCTCCTTATTGCTTCATTGAAAATCGTCATACAATGGGAATGCCGGACTTTTATTATCCGCTTAGTAAAGAAATGGATTCCCGTCCCGGAAGAGGATTGGCTAATTGGAAAATGGAAGAAATTCTTCCTGCTTTAGAAGAAAAAGCTGTTACGTATATAACTCAGGCAGCAAGTAATGAAGATCCGTTTTTTCTTTATATCCCGTTAACTTCTCCTCATACACCGATTGTTCCGACGGATGAATTTGCAGATCAGTCGAAATTGAATAAATATGCTGATTTTGTAATGCAATCGGATGCTGTGGTAGGGAATATAATGAAGGCACTGGCGGATAATAATATTGCGGATAATACAATAATTGTCTTTACTTCCGATAATGGCTGTTCTCCACAAGCTGATTTTAAACTACTTGCTGAAAAAGGGCATAACCCTAGTTATATTTTCCGTGGAATGAAATCTGATTTATTTGAAGGAGGACACCACATTCCCTGTATTGTCAGTTGGCCTTCAGAAATTAATCATCATCGTGTAGACCAGACTATTAGTCTGATTGATTTTATGGCTACATTTGCTTGTATAACGGGCTATGAATTGTCTGATGACGAAGCAGAAGATAGCTATAATATATTGCCTCTGTTGATCCAGGCAGATTACAAACCAAAAATACGTGAAGCAACTGTATACCATTCTATTAGAGGTGACTTTACTATTTGTAAAGGCGATTGGAAATTACTTTTATCTCCCAGTTCAGGCGGATGGAGTTTTCCAAAACCGGGAAATGATGATGAACTTATTAAAACTTTACCTTCCATACAACTATATAATATGAAGGATGATCCGGCAGAAACTAATAATGTGTATGCCGAATATCCTGAAATTGTCAATGAACTTAAAGCTTTGATGACTAAGTATGTCAAGGAAGGGCGAAGTACTCCCGGAATTCCTCAAAAGAATGATGGACCTGAGGTTTGGAGGCAATTGAGTTGGATGAAATAATTAAAAAAATAAAAATATAGAGACTTTTCTTGAGGAAGGGTCTCTATATATCCGTCTATTTATCACCAGAGCAGGAATATATAAACGAATATTTTAAAATCAATATCATGAATTCTTTAAAATGTTTTCAATTCTTAATCTTTCTTCTGATATTATTATCCTGTCAAAGCAAGGAGAAAATGGCTAATGAAACCCTGTGGACCGACATGTATAATATTACTTGGGAGCAACCTTCATTGAATGCTTCGGAGTCTATGCCTTTAGGTGGAGGAGATATCGGTTGTAATGTTTGGGTTGAATCGGGTGATATTCTGTTTTACATGCAGAAAAGCGGTAGTTTTAGTGAAAATGGCGAATACCTGAAATTAGGGCGCGTCCGTTTACGTCTTACGCCTAATCCTTTTGCCGGAGTGACTGGTTTTCAACAATCTCTCAGGCTGGAAGACGGTTCAATTCTGATTTCGGCCGGTGAAGAAGGTAAAGAGTCGGTTCATATTAAAATGTGGGTCGATATTTTTACGCAATCCATTCACTTCGATCTGCATTCGGATAAAAAAATAGCAATGGAAGCTTTTTATGAGAACTGGAGAACGGAGGATCGGGAGTTGGCTAATGAAAAGAGAGGTCGTTTCGGATGTTTTGGAATGGAAGGTTATCCGGGGGAAGTGATTAAGAAGAAAGATCAGATTGCTTTTTCGGAAAACGGTATCCTGTTTTACCATCGGAATGCGGAGAATACATTATCGCCTGATGTGATGATAGAGCAACAGAAACTGACCGAATACAAAGATGAGATTTGTAATACTATCAGTAATCTGACGTTCGGAGGTTTTATGTTTGGCGATAATCTGGTAGCCGGTGATGTAACGGAAGGAAGGTATTGTAACACTGATTTTAAAGCATGGTCCCTGAAAAGCAAGGAAACCAGCAATAATTATCATCTACAGATTGTTACTCACAGGGAACAGACTCCGGATATGAACCAATGGACAACCCGTTTAAAAGAAAAAGCGGCATTAGCGGATAAGGAGAAAGGAAATCCGAATAAAAATGCGGAATGGTGGCGGCAGTTCTGGAACCAAAGCTGGATTATCACTGATCCGGCCCGGAAAGATACAGGTAACTTATGGGAGGTTGGACGTAATTATCAACTCTTCCGCTATCAGCTGGGCTGCAATATGTATGGAGAATATCCATCCAAGTTTAATGGTGGTAACCTTACATTCGATCCGGGATATGTCGACCCCAAAATGGAGCATGATCCTGATTGGCGCCAATGGGGCGGCGATGTCTTTACCGCACAAAACCAACGTCTCCTTTTCTGGCCTATGCTGAAGAGTGGCGATTTTGACGGGATGATTGCCCAGTTCAATTTATATAAAAGAGGATTACGCGGTGCCCAGTTAAAAGTCTGGGAGTATTTCGGACATAACGGGGCCGTGTATTGTGAATATGCAAATGATGCAGGTTTGGATTTTGGTGCCGGATGGGGATGGGAAGGAAGTAAAATGAGACAGCGCGGGAAGGAATTACCGTTCGGCTCACCTGAGATAAAAGCTGTCAATACCTATTTTGAGCCTGTTGAACAAGGAGTTATGGCTAACGGTTCCATCTCTTATCATTGGGAATCACAGGTAGAACATGCGTATATGCTTTTGGAATATAATCGTTTCACCGGAAGAAATATTGATGAATATATGCCTTTTATCAAGAATGCCTTGATTTTCTTCGACGAGCATTATCAAAAAAGGCAGCAGATGAGAGATGGGAAGACGTTGGATGAAAACGGGATGCTGGTTTTCTTTCCGTCTACTTCGTGCGAGTCCTATCGGGGTGCAAAAAATCCGGCGGATCTGGTTTCCGGTATCCGTTCCTGCCTGGAATCGTTGCTGGTGTTACGGAGCGACTCTGTGTCGGATAAGGACAGAGACTATTTCTCCGCTTATCTGGAACGATTACCCGATTTATATTATGATGTGATAGAGGGTGATACGGTTGTGAAACCGGCAGAATCCTATATCAAGTATCAGAATGTGGAGTGTCCGCAGTTTTATCCTCTTTTTCCTTTCAACCGTTACGATATAAACAGCAGTGAAATTCCTGTATTCAGAAACACATGGAAACATGGGAATTTCCCGAAGAATATGGTAATCAGCTGGCATCAGGACGGTATTTTTTATGCCCGGATGGGGATGGTAGAGGAGGCGTATCAGTATAATAGGCGGAAACTGAAGGATTCGGAACGACGTTTCCCCACGTTCTGGGGGCCAGGGCACGATTGGGTACCGGATCATAATTGGGGAGGCTCGGGTATGATCGGTTTGCAGGAGATGTTATTGCAAACTATAGGAAACAAGATACATGTATTACCTTGCTGGCCGAAAGACAAAGATGTCTGTTTCAAGTTGCATGCTCCTCAAAACACAACTGTGGAAGTGGAATATAGAAATGGTGAAATACAAAAGCTGGAAGTCTTGCCGGAAAGCCGGATGAAAGATGTTGAACTGTTTTTGGAATGAATTTATTATCAGTAATATGAAAACAAAAGTATAAATGTTTGGAAATATTTGATGGTTAAAAAGTAACTTACTAAATAATAATAATATGAAATCACTTTTACTGCTTGGAATAGGGACTTCTGCGTTCGTTGCCTGTTCTGCAAACAAACAAAAAACGGTAGAAGCCACGCCGCAGAAACCCAATGTTATTTTTCTTATTGCAGACGATATCGGGTATGGAGACCTGAGTTGTTATGGGGAAAAAACAATTCATACCCCCAATGTAGATAAACTTGCTTCTCAGGGAATCCGTTTTACGGATGCCCATTCTGTTGCTGCAACCAGCACACCGTCTCGCTATTCCTTATTTACCGGACACTACGCCTGGCGACGTAACGATACGGGGATTGCGACAGGTGACGCGGGTATGGTGATCCGCCCGGAACAGTATACGATTGCCGATATGTTCAAAGAATGCGGATATACGACCGGAGCTATCGGTAAATGGCATCTGGGGTTATCGGATAAAACGGGAGGACAAGACTGGAACGGGCATATTACTCCAGGTCCGTCGGATATCGGTTTTGAATACTCCTATATTATGGCGGCAACGGGTGACCGTGTACCTTGTGTCTGGCTAGAAAATGAGCATGTTGTTAATCTCGACTTGAATGATCCGATCGAAGTGAGTTATCAAAAACCTTTCCCTGGGGAACCTTTGGGAAAAGATCATCCCGAATTGTTGACCAAGTTGAAACCCAGCCCGAATCATGGACATGATCAGGCTATTGTGAATGGGATTTCCCGTATCGGTTATATGAAAGGCGGTAAGCAAGCATTATGGGAAGACGAGAATATTGCCGATAGTATTACAATGAAAGCTGTGCAGTTTTTGGAAAATCATAAGGGTGAACCTTTCTTTTTATATGTTGGGACCAATGATGCGCATGTTCCCCGTTGGCCTCATCCTCGTTTTGTTGGTAAAAGCGGTATGGGACCACGCGGAGATGCTTTGCTTCAGTTTGACTGGACTGTGGGGCAAATAATGGAAGCACTGGAAAAGAATGGACTGGCAGAAAATACGCTGATTGTGCTAAGTAGTGACAACGGTCCTGTTGTTGATGACGGATATGCTGACAAAGCAGTGGAGTTACTGGGTGATCATCGTCCCTGGGGAGATTTTAGAGGTGGAAAATATAGTAATTTTGAAGCGGGAACTCGTGTTCCTTTTATCGTTTCATGGCCTGCCAAAATAAAACCAGGTGTTTCGAACGCTTTAGTTTCTCATATTGACTTGTTTGCTTCGATGGCCGGACTTGTTGGAGGAAAGATCGCCGATCAGGCTGCTCCCGACAGCCGTAATCAGTTGGAAACACTCTTGGGTAAAGATTCGAAAGGTCGTGATTATATTATAGAGCAGGCTGGTACTTTATCTGTTTCTGATGGAAACTGGAAATATATTACTCCTGGCAATGGAGCAGTATATAATAAGTTAACAAATACGGAATTAGGGAATAATAAGGAGGTTCAACTCTATAACCTGAAAGATGATGTTGGAGAGAAAGTAAATATCGCGGCTCAACATCCGGAGATTATAGAACGACTTAGGTCTATTTTGGAAAAAGAAAAGAATAAATAGACGATTTTGTGTAAATAAGCAATTCTGCAAACCTTTGCGTAGATTTTTCTAAATACTTGTTTTCCTTTATTGCATAGGGTTGACTGAATTCAAAATGCCGGCCAAAGATTAGACATGGATCTGTAGATACAGGATTTCGGGGATGGCTTTCATTAGCTAATGAAACATCAAAAAACAGATTTCTTTGTTTTTTGATTATCTTTGCTTACAAATTTATTTTTCTGACAGTCTTGGAGAATGAAACATATATGAACGGAAATGTTCAGTTTTATCTTAGACTGTCAGATTAAGTTGAAACTCATTTATGTATGTTAGTAGATGAAAGTCAAATAAAGTGGCAGCAATTTATCTCAGGTGATGACGATTCGTTTTCCTGGATATATACGACTTATGCACGAAAACTATATCGGTATGGTCTTTGCTTTACATCGAATGAGGAAGTCGTGAGAGATAGTATACAAGATATTTTTGTGTATTTATATGATAACAAGACGAAATTGGAATTTTGTGATAATATCAAATATTACTTGTTTGGTGCTTTTAAGAATAATTTAATCAAAGCTATTCATAAAGAATCTGTATCTGAAGATTTAGTTGGGGATATGCCTTTTTTGATCGAACTGACGGTAGAAGACCAATATATCCAAAATGAACAGTATGTGACTGAAAGTAAGAAGATAGAAAAACTTCTTTCGCTATTGACTTCCCGGCAAAGAGAAATTATTTATTATCGGTTTACTCAAGGGATGAGTATGGAAGAAATTTGCGGCTTGATGGACCTTAATTATCAATCTGCACAGAATCTGATTCAACGCTCATTGAAAAAAATGAGAACCTCTCAGATAGATATGGATTTGTTTCTGATTTTACTACTTGCGCTGCAGTAATTTTTATTTTCATAAAAAAACGTTTTTTAGTGAGTATAAAAAGCGCTCCTCTGGCTTTTACTATTAAACGGACAATTTTATGAATAAGAATTATACAGGATATAATGTTGAAGAACTGTTGAATGATGAATATTTTATTCAATGGTTGTTGGCTCCTGATGTTGAAAATGAAAGGTTCTGGAACGAACTTCGGGAAAAAGACCCAGAATTGAAGTTAGAGATCGATGAAGCTTGTACCTTTGTTATGCATTTACAACAGGATATGGAGAGTCCAGGTTTCTCGTCAGAGGATGAGATTGCGGTATGGAATCAGATTAAAGTGAAGACTGATAAAAATAAAACCAGGAAGAAGAGAGTCCACATTTTCAGAATAATAACCGGAGTTGCAGCAGTTATTTGTTTGTGTTTTCTTACAGTCGGTAAGTTCTATCTGAAAGATAAGCAAGATATAAATTATTTAGCGATAATAGAATCTGTAGATCAGGCGAGTAACTATTCTGGGGATGTGGAGTTGATTTTGTCAGAAAGCAAAAAGATTGCTATTTCGGAAAAAGAAAGTCAGGTGGAGTATAATCAGGATGGTGATATTAATGTTAATTCTCAAAAGGTGGAGAGTGTATCGAAAGAAAAAGACCATGCTGAAGCCTTTAATCAATTGATTGTCCCTTTGGGAAAACGTTCTTCTGTTACTTTCTCTGATGGAACAAAAATCTGGGTAAATTCAGGTTCAAAGGTCATTTATCCTGTGGTCTTTGAAAAGAAAAAGAGAGAAATATTTATAGAGGGTGAAGTTTATTTGGATGTAACCTCTGATATAGATCGACCATTTGTTGTAAAAACACGAGAAATGGATGTAAAAGTATTAGGGACAAGTTTTAATGTTTCTGCCTATAAAAGTGATTCGAATTTGCAGGTAACTCTGGTTGAAGGAAAAGTCGAAGTAAAGACAAGCAATAACCATTCTGATATTTTATCACCCAACCAACAGTTCGATTATGATATTAAAACAAATGAAGCGACAGTTCAATCCGTGGATGTAGATAACTATATTGCATGGAAAAACGGGTATTACCAATTTGAGAAACAGCCGTTGAATATTGTATTTAAGAAGTTATCCCGGTATTATGGAGTTCAGATAGAATGGGATGAAGAGGTTGGAAAACGAACTTGTTATGGTAAACTTGATCTGAAAGAGGAATTAGGTGATGTGTTGAATAATTTGAAAGATGCGACTGCAATCCCGATGCAGTTCATTTATAATGATGATTGTATTAAAATTAGTATGAACCCTTAAAAAAATAATTACTTATGGATCCTTAAATCTACAATTAAAAATAGAGCCGAACAATACTCCCAATATTATCCGGCTCTCTAAAAATTAGTCTGTTAATAACAATACTAACTTAAATCATTTACAAAGTTATGAATTTAAAAGTGAAGTTCGGTGTAAAAAACACTGAATGCATGAAATTTTTGCGAATAATGAGAGCTGTCGTATTATTCTTATTTCTTGGAATAGGTGTAAGTTTTGCCTCTGATATGTATTCTCAAGAGACATTATTGTCGATTAGCGTTAGGAATAAGACCGTAAAAGATGTTTTCAAACAGATTGAAAATAAAAGTGAGTTTATTATCTTCTGTATGGCTGATGTAGTCGATTTAGACAGAAAGGTAAGTCTGAGCCTGGAGGATCAGAATATTGAAACGATCCTGAATTTTATTTTCAGAGATACGGATAATACTTTCAAAATAGAAGATCGGCAAGTCATTATAACTAAAAAAACAAGTGATCAGCAATCTTCGTCGGTGTCACAGCAAAATAAGACAAAAGTGACTGGTGTGGTAACGGATACCAATGGTGAATCGGTTATTGGTGCTTCAGTTGTTGAAAAAGGAACGACAAATGGTATTACGACCGATATAGATGGACGTTATGAGATTTATGTTTCCGGCAAAAATGCAGTTTTAAGTATTTCCTATTTGGGATATGTCACTCAGGATATAAAAATAGATGGGAGACGTAATATCAATGTCCAACTTTTTGAAGATACCAAAGCTTTGGAAGAGGTTGTGGTTATTGGTTACGGTCAGCAGAAAAAAAGTAGTGTTGTCAGTTCTATCAATACCATTACGAGTGCGGAACTAAAAGTACCAAGCAGGAATTTAACAAACAACTTGGCCGGCCAAGTTGCGGGCCTGATCGCCGTGCAGCGATCAGGCGAGCCTGGCTATGATAATTCTGAGTTTTGGATTCGGGGGGTCAGTACGTTCAGTGGTGCACAGAACCCGTTAGTCCTGGTTGATGGTGTTCCTCGGGCCATGGCAGATATTGAACCAGATGAAATTGAAACATTCTCCCTTCTAAAAGATGCTGCAGCAACAGCCGTTTATGGAGCCGAGGGAGCGAACGGGGTTATTTTGATTACCTCTAAAAGAGGGCGTGAGGCAAAACCGAAGTTTACTTTCAGGGCCGAAGGAACTATGTTGACTCCAACTCGTGTACCTGAGTTTTTAGGAGCTAAGAATTTTATGGAGGCTTACAACGAGGCGTTGATGAATGTAGGAAAAGATCCTATGTATTCGGTTGACTTAATTGAAAAACATGCCTCACATATAGATCCCGATATCTATCCGGATGTTAACTGGATGGATTTGTTGAAAGATAAGACTTTTAATCAACGTTATACGTTAAATGTCAGAGGTGGCTCGGCCAGAGCACGTTATTTTGTTTCCGGTGCTTATTATTCAGAAAAAGGGTTGTTTGAAACTAATGGTTTGGAGAAATACGATGCCAATATCGGACTTGAACGTTTCAATCTTCGTAGTAATATTGATATTGATGTATCCAAAACAACTGTTATCAATGTAGATATGAGCGGACAATATTTAATGACTAACTATCCGGGACAAGCGACTGGTGATATTTTTTCAGCTATGACTCGTACCGCTCCCAACCAAATTCCGATGGTTTACTCTGACGGATCGTTAGCGGGGCACGTTTATCATTCCGGAAACAGAAATAATCCTTACAACTTGATTAATCATTCGGGGTATATCAAAGAGTGGAGAACTAATATCCAATCCAAAGTGAGTATCAACCAGAAATTAGATATGATAACCAAAGGATTGTCATTTAAAGGAACAGTCTCTTTTGATGCCAACACGACAAATGTTGTTGCCAGAAAGAAGAGTCCTACATTATTTCATGCGGACGAACGTAATGAAGACGGCACTTTGAAGTTATATGAAGTTATAGCCGGAAGTGATAATCTTTCAGAAGAGAAAAGCCATAAAAACGACAAGCAAATTTACATTGAAGCTTCGTTGAATTATCAGCGTACATTCGACTCGCATAATGTCAATGGTATGTTACTCTATATGCAAAAAGAAAAATCGTATCACGATCAGGCCCTTCCTTACCGCAAACAAGGATTTGTCGGCAGAGCGTCTTATTCTTATGCTGACCGTTATTTTATAGAAGGTAGCTTTGGTTATACCGGTAGTGAGAACTTTGCTGATGGGTATCGTTTCGGAATCTTCCCTGCTGTCGGTGTTGGTTGGCTGTTGTCGGAAGAAAGTTTTTATTCGACAGGTTTGAAGAAGATTGTCAATAAATTGAAGATCAGAGCCTCTTATGGACGTACCGGTAATGACCAGACAGGAACCGATCGTTTCATTTATCGGGGAACATTAAATCAAGGCGGTGGAGGATATAATCTAGGAATTTTGAATGGGTCTACAACTGGAGGAGTGGGTAATAGTATTTGGGAAGCCCGTTTTGCTTCTCCTACATTATCATGGGAAATTGAAAACAAGCAAAACTATGGTATTGATCTAGGTTTACTGGATAGCCGCGTCGATCTACAGGCTGATTATTTCAGCAACAGAAGGCATAATATCCTGTTAAAACGTCAAACGGTATCGGGGGTGGCTGGTTTCCAACAGAACCCATGGCAGAATTTTGGTATAGTAACCAATAAAGGAGTTGATGCCAGCCTTACATTGAATCATCGGATTGGTGACTGGAAACTCAGTGCACGAGGAAACTTTACTTTTGCTAGAAATAAGATTATCGAAAGGGACGAAGTGCCCCAGCTTTATTCTTGGATGAATGACACCGGAACTCGTATTAACACTTGGGATCTTTATATTGCCGAAGGGTTATATAAGGAAGAAGATTTCATCATTAGCGGTGAAGGAATAAACAGAAAATACACATTAAAAGATGGAGTTGTTAAATCTGGACTTAGTGGTGATATCAAACCAGGCGATATCAAATATAAGGATATGAACAATGACGGCATTATCAATTCGTATGACGTTGTACAAGATGTCGGACAACCTTCTGTTCCGGAAATAGTTTATGGTTTCGGTTTTAATGCTGAATACAAGGGGATTTATGCAGGTATATTTTTTCAGGGGGCCGGAAATACCTCTACTGTTTTAGGCGCTAATGCCGGACAACTCATTTTCCCGTTTACCTATGGATTGGAGGAATCGTCTCTTCGTAAAGAGGTTTTAGATCGATGGAATGAAAACAACCCGAGCGATGACGTTATGTTTCCTAGATTAAGACCTGACCGTCATCCGCATAACAATGCTGCCAGTACATGGTGGCAACGAAACGGATCGTTTCTTCGTTTAAAGAATATCGAAATTGGTTATAGTTTCAACGAAAAAACATTGAGGCATACACCGTTTAATGCGTTACGGATTTACTTGATGGGGAATAACCTTGCCGTATGGGATCATATAAAAATGTGGGATCCGGAAATTGGTAATAAGAATGAAGGGGTTAACTATCCGCTTTCCCGCACGTTTACCTTAGGATTAGAAGTTTCATTTTAAAACAGTGTTGATATGAATTTAAGAAGTTTATATAAGATTTGCGCTTTGTCACTTTGCTTAGCCGTATTCGCCGGATGCGATTATTTGGCTGTTTCCGATGAATTGGCCAGCGAGTTGACAATGGAAGAGGTATTTGAAAATGCATCCTATACAAGACGTTTTCACCGGGGGATTTATACAGGCATACCGGATGTCTCTTTTGTATCGATCAACTCCGGTTATGGGGTATGTAATGGACTCGGTTTACCATGGGTTGGTGCTTCCGATGAAGCGAAAATGGGACACAATAACCTGAAAAACCTTGTAACAACGGGAGAAAATGCGGCTAATGCCTCTTTGACGCGTTGGTCCCTGTATAATAATATTCGTCAGGCCAACCTGTTTTTGGATCAGGCGCATACAATTCAAAGCGATAAAGATCAGTTAGATGAAACGGAATTGAATCAGATGCGTAGTGAGGCTCTTTTTCTGCGTGCTTATTATCATTATTTATTGTTTGAACTCTATGGACCTATTCCTATATTGGATTATCATGTAGATCCTAATGCCACAGATTTGGATTTTGCCCGTAATTCGGTTGATGAAGTCGTAGAATTCATAGATCGGGAATTGCTGGCTGTTGCTGATCTGTTGAAAGAATCGGAACCAGATGAACGAAAAGCTGCTCCGACAAAAGGTGCAGCATTGGCAATCAGGGCTAAACTTTGGGTTTATGCTGCAAGTCCTTTGTTGAATGGAAGTTATAAGGAAGCAGTTGAATTGAGAGATAATGAAGGGAAGCAATTGTTTCCGGAATACGATGCTTCCAAATGGCAAAAAGCGTTGGAAGCTTTACAAGATTTTATAAATTATAGTGAAGGCCGTTATGAATTATATAAAGTTTATAGTAAAGATGGACGTTACAATCCTGATGCTTCACTTTACGAATTGTTCCAGAAATATAATAATGAAATTATTTGGGCAACAACCAAAGACTCTTGGGGGAGTGTAGATAATGAAGGTTTTCAAAGACGCAGTACCCCACGTGGTGTCAGAGGGAGTCAGGGTATGTCAGCACAGGGAGTTACACAAGAATTGGTCGATGCGTTCTTTATGAGAGACGGATTGAGCATTAAAGAATCTCCTATTTATTCGGAAACAGGATTTAGTACTGTAACACATAATGTTATACAATTGGCAGACACCGTGGAAGTTACGGATACAATTTTTAATATGTACCTGAATCGTGAACCGAGATTTTATCAAACAGTCATGTATGCAGGTAGAAGATGGCATGTTGGAGGAGAACAGGTTTTCTTTCACAAGGGAGCGAAAGATGACAACTCCTCTACCAATAATTGTTATACCGGTTATCTTCTGTATAAACGTGTTAATCGTACTTTGTATAGTTATGGTAGTTATCCTCGTTCCTGGTTCCGTCCGGGTATTCTTTTCCGTTTGGCTGAATTTTATCTATTGTATGCGGAAGTGTTGAATGAGGTGAACCCGTCTGACAAACGTATTATTGAGTATGTAGATAAAGTACGGGAAAGAGCCGGTATTCCTTTGTTGAAAGATATTAAGCCTGGAATTATAGGTAATCAGGAACTGCAACGTGAAGCCATTCGTCAGGAGCGTCGCGTGGAATTATGTACTGAAGGACAACGCTATTTTGATGTACGTCGTTGGATGTTAATTGAAAACTCGCCTGAAAATGGTGGTCAGGCAGGGGAGTTTCATGGAATGAATATGGAAGGAGATTACAATAACTTCTTTAAACGCAGGGCGTTTGAGACTCGTGTTATGGATCGTAAAACTTACCTGTATGCTATACCGCAGTCAGAAATATTGAAGAGCCGTAAATTAGTTCAAAATCCGCTTTGGTAATGTTATACCGAAAAGCATAAAACTATCAAACGCAGATTTCGCGGATAAGACGGATTGTTAATACCCGGAAATTCGTATTGTTCGCGGAATTTGCGTTGTTTTTGATTAATAATTAAATCGTTACAACCATGAAGAAAGTATTAAAAGGTTGGATCGCCGACAATTCGGTGACAGCCGACAAGACAGACAAAATCTTGGTACTCGAATCGGCAGGAAAAGTCGATATCGATGACATTCTCGAAGAGATGTTGAAAGAAGACACCGGGTTACGGCCGGAAACACTGCGTCATGCTGTGGAACTTTACAATCGTATTGTTATGGACTTTATCCTTAACGGATATCAGGTGAACACAGGCTTGTTTTATGCCGTAGCCAAACTTACCGGCATTTTGGAAAGCGGTGTTTGGAATAAAGCAAATAACTCTATTTATGTTGCTTTCACACAAGGGAAGGATCTTCGAAGAGCGATCTCCGAAACATCTGTCAGTATTTTGGGTGAAAAGGCCGGTATTATGTATATCCTTGAAACAGAAGATGTGAAAACCGGTCGCAAAGACGGAAGTGCAACGGCTGGGCGTAATATCTTTGTTCGCGGTGGAATGTTGAAGATTTCAGGAGAGGATCCGGCAGTGGGTATAGTATTGACTGATAGTAAAGGTACAGAAACGAAGTTGGAAGACGATCTGATTGTTAAGAACATGCCATCGGAACTAACTCTACTTATACCTGCAGAGTTAACGGCTGGGGAATACACGCTGACTATTACGACCCAATACAGCCATAGTTCCCGTCAGTTCCTGAAAACCCCACGTAGTGTTACCACACCGATATGGATTGGCGGTAAACCGGAAGAGGGTGGTGGCGACCGTCCGGAAATCGAATAGTTTTCTCTTTCCGACACATAGGATGTGCCACTTGTGGCACATCCTATGTGTCTTACCTAGCGCATGTCGTGTGCCACTGGTAGCGCATCGGGATTTGTAGAATGGAAGAATAATATTCTGAATCCTTAGAAAATTTCGGAAAACAGTTACTTTGGTTTTCCGGGAGTTTAAATATAGAATAAACAGGGAGTGTGTTGAAATGACATACTCCCTAAAATACTTGAGAAATGAAAGGTCTGTTTTTGTTGATTTTTATGAGTTGTATTTTCTGCTTGTCTGCACAAGTAGGACGAGCTAGAATAGTAGATGTTTTTTTAATTGGAGGACAGTCTAATGCAACAGGACAAGGATATGTACGAAATATTCCAAGGTCGTTTGAGGTGGATACGACTGTTATGTTCTATTATTCTCGCTATTTAAACGGAGGAAAAGGAGGTGAACGTTGGCGCCTCCTTTGTCAGGCATCAGAGTCGGACGACAAATTCGGAGTTGAATTAAGTTTAGGCACTTGTTTGCATAATGAATATCCGGATAGGAATATTGCTTTAATAAAACATGCGCTATCGGGGTCTAATTTGTATGAGCAATGGAATCCGGGAAATAGGAAAGGGGAAACCAGAGGAGAAGAATATGCCAAGTTTATAGAAACTGTAAAAAGCGGACTGGCCCAATTGCGGGAAAAAGGATATACCCCAGTATTGCGAGCAATGGTCTGGCAACAAGGGGAAGCAGATGCACGTGATATTGCAGGAATGGAGAGATCCCGTTTATACGGGATAAACCTGAATAATTTCATACAGCAAGTACGTCTTGATTTGGGTGCGGAAGACCTACTGTTTGTCTATGGATCCGTGATGCCAATGGCAGCTTCCCGGTTTACCGGTCGTGATTTGGTGCGTAATGCACAAAAAGAGGTAGCAGAGGGTTCCGGCTCTTCTTTATCTCTTCCCAGTGCGATTTGGATTAACGCTGATGATTTGCAGATGAGATGCTCTGATTATATGATACCTATGCCGGAAGATGATGTGCATTTGGGTACTTACGGGGTGTTAGAGTTGGGACGACGTTTCTCGCAAGTGATCATACGTAAGTGGGGTGACAAGTAAATGGAATTTACTCGATCGACAGGTGTATACCTGTTCGGTTGACAGGAACGGGAATGATTGTATATGATTTTTGAAGTGGAGTTTTGCATGATTTGATTTTTAATGAATGAACTGATCATTAAGAGAAAAACAAAATAATCCACCCTAAGGAGTTTTTAGTTGCATGCCACTCCTGAAAAATAGCTTATATTCATGACATTATATAGAATAAGGTTTTAGGATACTAATAAACAAGCATCCTATTCCTTATTCTATATAAACTCAAATAATTAATAGATAAATTATGAACTATTTAAAATCAGTGTATTTATGTTTAGTCGTAACTGCGATGGGAATGGTTACGACTTCTTGCGAAAAAAAAGAAGTCCCAGTAAGATTTGCTATCGCATCGGATTTTCATGCACCGGATGTTCCGGGTGGAAAGGAACGTGTTGAAACATTTATTAAAGTGGCTAGTGATGAGAATGTGGATTTTATCATCGAACTGGGGGATTTTTGTCGACTCGACAGTGTAAATCAAGTGTACAGAGATGTATGGAACAGTTTTAAGGGAGAAAAACATCATGTTATCGGAAATCATGACCTTGATCGTTACAGTGTAGATGAATATGTAGCGGGAATGGGGATGCCGAATCGTTATTATTCATTTGACAAAGGTAATTTTCATTTTGTGGTACTTGATGGTAATAATTATTCCGATGGTGAAGAAATTCATCATTATGACCATGCAAATTATGGGAAGTATCCACTGAGTAACCATTCGTATATGGACAAAGAACAAATGGAATGGCTGGAAAAGGATTTGGCATCAACGAACTTGAAGACCGTTTTGCTGTCTCATCAAAGTCTTGACAGTGAACTAAAAAACGGTGCTGAAGTGCGAAGCATCCTAGAAAAGGAAAACAAACGTGTGGGATTTAAGAAAGTTGTACTTGCTTTCAGTGGGCATAACCATAGTAATTACACGAAAAACATCAATGGGATCACTTATATGCAGATCAATAGCGCTTCCTATGTGTGGATCGGCGAAGAAACTATGACGGAGGAGCGGTTCCCGAAAGAAATCAATGATAAATATGGCCTGATGAAATATTCTATGATGTATGATAAACCGTTGTATGCTATTGTGACATTGACAGAAGAGATGGCTGAGGTAAAAGGGGTTAAGGCTAACTTTATACCGCCGGCACCTAAAGAAATCGGGCTAGGAGATTCGATTGGAGTCTATCCGTTGGTGTCCACAATTGAAGATATGTTTGTGAAGTTTACGGATTAAAGGTTGTAATATTTGAAAAAGAATAAAATGAAAAAGAAACTTATTATATCGGGGGTATCTGCGATAACTCCATTTATATTGTCAGCCCAATCAGAGCAACCGAATATTATCTTTTTTCTGGTTGACGACATGGGATGGCAGGAGACTTCGGTCGCTTTTTACAAAGAGAGGACTTGGCTTAATAACAATTATAATACTCCGAATATGGAGCGTTTGGAACTGCAAGGGGTGAAATTCACGCAAGCTTATGCCTGTCCTTTATCTTCTCCAAGTCGCATAAGCTTGATGACAGGTCAAAATGCTGCACGACATAAAGTAACAAACTGGACGTTATTCAAAGATCAATCTCCGGATCGTTATTCTAAAAATAAAGAAGTGCTCGTACCGGAGTGGAATGTGAATGGCATGTCTATGGCACCGGGTGTTGAACATGCACTATATGTTTCTGAAACACTCCCTTCAATTTTGAGGAAGGCAGGTTATAAAACAATACATGTGGGTAAGGCGCATTGGGGGGCTATCGGGACTCCTGGTGAGGATCCGTTAAATTTAGGGTTCGATGTAAATATAGCAGGACATGCAGCAGGTGGGCCTGGTAGTTATTATGGGAAAAACAATTTTAGTGCAGCATTTCGGAACGGCGGACCGGAATGGGATGTTCCAGGACTGGAAAAATATCATGGGAAAGATATTAATTTGACGGAAGCATTAACCTTGGAGGCTACGCATGAGATGGAAAAGGCTGTTGATGAAAAAAGACCATTCTATCTGTATATGTCCCATTATGCAATTCATGCTCCTTGGGAAGAAGACAATCGTTTTGTTGAAAAATACAAACAAATGGGATTGACTGACTTTGAGGCTGTTTATGCTTCTATGTTGGAAAGTATGGACAAATCGTTGGGAGATTTGATGCAACACGTTCGTCGTTTGGGGATTGAGAAAAATACGATTATTATTTTTATGTCAGATAACGGTCAGCCACATCAGGTAAAGACATATCCTCCACTCAGAGGACATAAGATAACGCCGTATGAAGGAGGTATCCGTGTTCCAATGCTGGTGAAAGTTCCGGGGATGACGAAACCGGGATCAGAATGTAATGTTCCTGTAATAATAGAAGATATTTATCCTACAATATTATCTTTGGCTTCTGCTACGAAATTTGCAGAAAACATGGAAATAGTGGATGGACGTGACATATCTCCTTTATTGCAAGGGAAAAAATCAATGGATAAGAACAGGGCTTTCTTTTGGCATTATCCTCATATTTATGATGTTACTCCTTATAGCATTATCCGTAAAGGTGACTGGAAACTGATCTGGCATTATGCAGACCAACGGGCAGAGTTGTTTAATTTGAAGTATGATATAGGAGAAAAGAATAATTTGGCAGATAAAGAACCTGATAAGGCGCAGGCTTTGCGGAAAGAATTACGGGAATACCTGGAATCAGTGAATGCTCCTATTCCTAGAAAGAAGTCGACAAATGAACCTTTTAGATTGCCTTGATTTTAAGTTGCTACAAATAATATTCTTTTCATAAAAATAGTATAAGATGAATTGTTTTAAAAGTCTGATTATTTTATTTCTTGGGTATTCGTTAGGGGTAAAGGCCCAAACGCATACCCCGATCTCTTTACCTTCTCTTTTTTCGGATCAGATGGTCTTGCAACAAGAAGATTCCGTCCCTATTTGGGGATGGGGAAGAGCTAGTACTACGGTGAAAATCGTAGGTAGTTGGTCACCGGAAGATACAACTTCGGTGGTTGTCGATGATAATGGACGATGGAAGGGAAAAATTAAAACCACCCGTTATGGTGGACCTTATACTTTGAGGGTCTTTTCGAAAAATAGTAACGATGAGGTCTTGTTGAGAGATGTTATGTTGGGAGAAGTTTGGGTATGCAGTGGCCAATCAAATATGGAGTGGGCTTCCGGTAACGGAATAACCAATCAACAGGAAGAGATCGGGGCTGCCGATTATCCGAATATTCGTTTTTTCAGTTTAGCTAAACAAGCCAGTGGAACGTTACAAGACGATTGCCGGGCTGTATGGGAGATTTGTACACCGACGGTCATGCAAAAGCGGAGTGCCGTCGCTTATTTTTTTGGTAGGCATCTACATCAGCAGTTGAATGTTCCGATCGGATTGATCGTTTCAGCTTGGGGAGGAACACCGGCAGAGGTTTGGATACCGAAAGAACTTGTTCCCGATACGCCGGAACAACAAAAGCTTACAGCAAGCAGAAAGAATCCTTGGTGGCCAGTCGAGGCTGGAGTGCTCTACAACAGCATGGTTAGCCCTCTTTTTCCTTATCGGATTGCCGGTGTTATCTGGTATCAAGGAGAATCCAATCGAGATGCAGCGCAACCGTATGCCATGCTGATGAAACAACTAATCCAGACCTGGCGTAAGGGATTTGATAAGGAATTCCCTTTTTATCAAGTGCAGATTGCGCCTTATAATTATAAATCGACCGATAATGGTCCGGCTTTAATACGTGAAGCGCAAGAGTTGGTGGCGCGTACTGTTCCACGAACGGAAGTTGTTGTCACCAATGATATCGGGGAATATGGAAATATACATCCTGCCCGGAAACAGGAAGTTGGGATACGGTTGGGAGATATAGCATTAAAAGAAAACTACGGGATGTCGGATAAGGAAGTCCGGAGCCCTTTTCTAACTCATGCAGAAATAGAAAAGGATCGGGTAATCCTTACTTTTAGCCATGCAGAAGAAGGATTGATTTGTACAGGCAAAGTGGTTAAAGGTCTGCAAATAGCTGGTGAGGATGGTGTTTTCGTAGAGGCTAAAGCCAATATAAAAGAAAGCCGTTTGATAGCGTATGCACCAGGTATCAAACGACCGGTTACCGTTCGTTATTGTTTTGATGATGCAACAGTAGGAAATATATTTAGCAAACAAGGGTTACCGGTTGCTCCCTTTCAAAAGGATCATTTAACGAAATAGAAATGTATTTATTATGAAACAGTTGGTTAATTTTCTACTTATAGTTGCCATATTTTTTTCTCCAGTTTTTTGTTTTGGGCAAAAGATTAAAGTTGCGTGTGTCGGGAATAGTATCACCTATGGAGCTGGAATTGTAAACCGCGAGAAAAATAGTTATCCGGCACAATTGCAGGTATATTTAGGGGATAAATACGAAGTACGTAATTTCGGAAGCAATGGAGCGACAGCCTTTCATGAAGGGGATTATCCTTATGTGCAGACTGAAGCGTATAAACAGGCGATTGCCTACAGCCCGGATATTGTTTTCATAAAATTAGGAACGAACGATTCCAAACCCCAGAATATTTGTTATCAACAAGATTTCAAATCAAATTATTTAGAGCTTATCCGAAGTTTTAGCAAACTGACTTCAAAGCCACGAATTATTCTTTTGTCTCCTCTTCGTTGTTTTTTACCGGAGGCAGCACCTATAAAAGACAGTGTGATTCGATCTGCTTTGGTTCCGGTTATAGAAGAGATTGCCCGAAAAGAAAAACTCGAATATATAGATCTTTATGATTTGATGGGGAATGAATATGATGCATCCTTAATGCCGGACCGCCTTCATCCTTCTTCTATCGGAGCCGGACGGATCGCTCAAAAATTATATGAATATCTGAAGCCGGAAA
Organism: Parabacteroides caecihominis; assembly: GCF_023656785.1. NCBI lineage: Bacteria > Pseudomonadati > Bacteroidota > Bacteroidia > Bacteroidales > Tannerellaceae > Parabacteroides > Parabacteroides caecihominis. Next base: position 237,196 of record NZ_JAMOKS010000004.1, on the reverse strand, counting down.
ATTATGATCCTAATCCTTGTACACATCCGATATGTGGAAATGAATATCGAAGCGGAGCCGGGTGGAAAGAGGGTGCCGATTGGCATGCTGTTTCAGAAGAAATATCTCAAATAACATCTTCGCAGAAGTTGGATATTCTATTTTTAGGTAATTCCATAACGCAAGGGTTTGGTGGAAACCGCCGGCTTGTTACTTACAAACCGGGAAAAGCCGCGGCAGATAGCTGTTTTACTCATTTGCGTTGGGAGTCTGCCGGCATATCGGGTGACAGAACGGAGACATTACTTTGGCGTATCCGGAATGGCGGCTATGGAAAATCGGAACCGGCTTACGTTTTCATAACAATAGGTGTAAATAATATTATTGCCGGACATCAGGTAAATGATATAGCGGAAGGTATAAAATCTGTCGTTCAGGAAAGTAAAAGAGAATTTCCTGATTCTAAGATTGTGCTGTTTGGATTATTGCCGGTCGGGTTGGAGAAAGAATCTGAAAGACGGCAGAAATGTGATGCTATTCATCAGTTACTGAAACTACAAAATTGGGGGGATGTTCTGTATGTGAACCCAACACCTTGGTTTACTCAAGAGAATGGTGAGTTGAAAACGGAACTATACGGAGGAGATTATTTGCATCTGACGACAAAGGGGTATGAAGTATGGTGTCAGCACATAAAGGATGTGCTTTCATTAATTTCTGAAATTAAGTAACTGTAAGTAGATAACATTTAGAAAAGATTATTGGTAATCCTTTCTGCAAACCTTTGCGTTGATTTTTCTTGTAACTTATTTTTAAGTCAAAGATTAATACTGTATTTTTGATCAAATTATCATATCATAATAAACACACACATGAAAAAAATCTATTCTTTTCTGCTTGGGACAATGCTTTTTACAGCATGTTCGCAAACGCAAGAAGGAGGTATGCCTTTTCAAAATACGATTAAGATTGAAGAGGGGGACAGTCAGGAACTCATCATTGAAAAGGCGGCCCATGTTGTTCCGACTCCGAACCAGTTGGCTGCACTGCAAAATGAATTTATTGCTTTTATTCATTTCGGGCCGAATACGTTTACCCGGATGGAATGGGGGAACGGTATGGAAGATCCTAAAATATTCGATCTGAAAGAGCTCGATACCGATCAATGGTGTGAGGCGATGAAAGCTGCTGGGATGAAAATGGTTATCCTGACTGCGAAACACCATGATGGCTTTGTGTTGTGGCAGAGTAGGTACACAAAGCACGGGATTATGTCTTCCGGTTTTGAAGATGGAAAAGGAGACGTTCTGAAAGACCTGTCGGCTTCTTGTCAGAAATACGGACTGAAGTTAGGTGTTTATCTTTCGCCTGCCGATTTGTTCCAGATAGAAAGCCCGGATGGTTTATATGGAAATCTAAGTAAATATACTAAACGGACCATCCCGCGCGAAGTTCCCGGCAGGCCGTTCGCTAATCAAACGAAATTTGAATTTGTAGTGGATGATTACAATGAATATTTCCTGAACCAGTTGTTTGAGGTCTTGACAGAATATGGTCCTATACACGAAGTCTGGTTCGATGGTGCCCATCCGAAGCGGAAAGGCGGACAGACCTACAACTATCCTGCCTGGAAAGAACTGATTCATAAGTTGGCTCCGGATGCCGTTATTTTCGGTCGCGAAGATGTGCGCTGGTGTGGTAACGAAGCCGGAGGAACAAGACCGACCGAATGGAATGTAGTTCCTTATCCGGCAGATCCGGATACCATGACGCAGTTTGCCGATATGACAGATGCCGTATTGGGTGGACGTGACGAATTGTATAAAGGAAAATATCTTCATTATCAACAGGCTGAAACCAATACATCCATCCGCGAAGGTTGGTTTTACCGGGACGATACACATCAGCAGGTTAGAAGTGCCGATGACGTATTTGATATATATGAACGGGCAGTTGGTGGAAACTCGACCTTCCTGCTGAATATACCGCCTAACCGTGATGGGAAATTCTCTCCCAGGGATGTCGAATCGTTGAAGGAAACCGGTAAACGTATCCGTGAAACATATGGTACGAATTTGCTGGCTGGAGCCAAAGGACCGAAAGAGGTGTTGGATGGAAAAGAGGATACTTATTTGTTGATGAAAGATAAGGAGTTCACTGTTAAGATGCCTTCTCCGGTAACGATCAACCGTATCATGCTTCAGGAAGCGATTGCGACGAATGGGGAGCGTGTGGAAAAACATGCGGTAGATGCCTGGATCGACGGTGCCTGGAAAGAGATTGCCGTTTCCACCAATATCGGATATAAACGTATACTTCGTTTTCCGGAAATAACAACCGATAAACTTCGTTTCCGTTTATTGGAATCGCGTCAGACTCCGGCTATCAGCCATATATCCGCCCATTATTATAAATCCCGTCCGCCTCAGTTGGGTTTCCGGCAGGATATGAACGGAATGGTTACGATCGAACCCAAATTGCAGGACTTCGGGTGGAAGTCTCATGGTGAGAATGCCGCCGGAAACCTGAACGCCGGTTATAAGATCTATTATACGACTGACGGAACAGAGCCGACTGAAGCATCCGCCGAATATACGGAACCTGTGCAGCTGGATCGTTGCGAACTGAAAGCCGTGGCTGTTTTACATGGCGAGAAAGGAACTGTGTCCGGTGAACGACTGGGGTTGATCAAGAAAGACTGGAAGTTGTTGGATGCAAAAGGGGGTAGTAATCCGTCCCTTCTTGCTTTAGATTTGGGTAATAATCAGGATTTGAATGGGTTTGCCTACAAACCACAGACCGGCAAAGGTTTTAAAGGGGGAGTGACAAAAGGAACTTTTAAAGTCAGCGATGATGGCAAAAACTGGCGAACGGTGGAAAGTTTTGAATTCGGTAATTTGATTAACGATCCGAGCAAACGGTACCATTATTTCAAGAAGTCAGTCTCTGCCCGTTATGTACGTTTCGATATAACAGAAATGGCACAGGGACAGTTTACAATAGGTGAATTAGACCTGCTCTGATTGAAAATGGCTTAAATACTTTTGATGTCTCCGGAAAACAACTACTTTTGTTGTTCGGAGACATTGTTTTATCAATTATAATTCTAATATCATCATTATGCGCATTTTATCTTATTTTTTGTTCGTATTCGCTTTTGTTGCGTGTGCGGAAACACCAAGGGAAGAGCCATTGTCTTTATGGTATGATCGCCCGGCGGAGAACTGGAATGAAGCCTTGCCCATAGGGAACGGTCATGCAGGTGCTATGGTGTTCGGAGGTGTAGACTCGGAACAGTTACAGTTGAATGAAAATACTTTATACAGTGGAGAGCCTTCGGTCATTTTCAAAGATATAAAGGTCACCCCGGAGATGTTCGACAAAGTGGTGGGGTTGATGAAAAAAGAAAAATATAAAGAAGCAACCGACCTAGTATGTGAAAACTGGCTGGGACGTTTGCATCAGTATTACCAACCTTTTGCCGATCTTCATATTAAGAACAATAAATCCGGTGAAGTCAGCGAATACAAGCGCGACCTGAATATATCGGATGCCATAGCCGGTACGCGTTATGTGCAGAACGGCATAGAATATGAACGTGAGGTCTTTGCGTCGAATCCGGAGAATGTAATTGTTGTCCGCCTGAAAAGTAATAAGCCGGACGGGATTGATATTTCCCTCAATTTCACATCGGAGCATCCGACTGCTGTACAAAAAAGCAAGAACGACCGTCTGGCCGTGCAAGGCAAGGCTCCCGGATATGTGGAACGTCGCACGTTCGAACAGATGGAAAGCTGGGGCGACCAACATAAACATCCGGAGCTGTACGATGAGAAAGGCAATCGGAAGTTTGATAAACGTGTATTATACGGTGAAGAGATAGACAACAAAGGCATGTTGTTTGAGGCACAGATCAAGCCTGTTTTACCTTCAGGCGGTACTTGCGAAATCACAGATTCAGGTATACATGTTAGCGGAACGGATGAAGTTTATTTCGTCATGAGTCTGGCTACCAGCTATAACGGTTACGATAAAAGTCCGAGCCTGGAAGGTATAGATCCGGCTCTGAAAGCTGCCGGTATATTGGATAAGGCTGTTGCCTATGATTACAAAGAGTTGAAAAAGAGACATCTGGATGATTACCGGAATTTGTTCGACCGGGTAAAACTGAAGCTGGTATCAGACCAGGAACAACTGGCTTTACCTACCGACGAACGTATTATCCGTTTTGATGAAAAAGCTGACCCGGCTCTGTCTGCCTTACTGTTCCAGTACGGTCGTTATCTGATGATTAGCGGTTCGCGTCCCGGCGGCCAGCCGTTGAACTTACAGGGAATCTGGAATAAGGAAGTCGTTCCGCCATGGAACTGCGGATATACTATGAATATCAATCTGGAAATGAATTATTGGATGGCAGAGACTGCTAATCTGTCGGAATGTCAGGAACCCTTATTTACTCTGATTAAGGAATTGTCGGAAACAGGAGCAGAGACTGCCCGCGACATGTACGGTCGTCGGGGTTGGGTGGCTCATCATAACACTTCCCTCTGGCGCGAATCCCTGCCGAACGACAATGTCCCTTCCGCCTCTTTCTGGCCGATGGTACAGGGATGGTTATGCAGCCATTTGTGGGAGCATTACCTGTATTCCGGTGATAAGGAATTTTTGAAAAATACAGCTTACCCGTTGACGAAAGGTGCTGCCGAATTCTTTGCCGACTGGTTGATCGACGATGGAAAAGGCCGTCTGGTTACTCCCGTCGGTGTCTCTCCGGAGAACTGGTTTATTACTCCCGGCGGCGAAAGAACCGCTTTGAGTATGGGCCCGACGATGGATATGGCGATTATTCGTGAAACATTCGAGCGGACCATCCAAATGTCTGAAATGTTTAACCTGGATACCGATTTCCGCAAAGAACTGGAAGATAAACTGGCTAAACTGCTTCCTTATCAGATAGGTAGCCGTGGCCAGTTGCAGGAATGGATGTACGACTTTAAAGAGCAGGACCCGCAACACCGCCATTTATCTCATCTGTACGGTTTCTATCCGGGCGACCAAATCACACCGGATAAAACGCCTGAGTTGTTTAAGGCTGTAGAACAGACATTGAACTTGCGTGGCGACGCAGCTACCGGTTGGTCGATGGGCTGGAAGATTAACTGTTGGGCCCGTCTGCTGGATGGCAATCATGCCTATGAAATTATCAGGAACTTATTCAATCCGGTTCAGTTCGGGCCGAAGAAAAGAAACGGCGGAGGTTTATACAGTAATTTGCTGGATGCTTGTCCGCCTTTCCAGATCGACGGTAACTTCGGCTATGCCGCCGGTGTCGCCGAAATGCTGATGCAGAGCCATGCCGGATTTATTCAATTATTGCCGGCCTTGCCCGACGTATGGAGCGAAGGAAACGTGTCCGGCCTGAAAGCACGTGGCAATTTCGAAATAGCGATGCAATGGAAACAAGGCAGTCTCTCAGAGGCAACTATTCTTTCCGTCAAAGGAAACGAATGTCGGTTGCGAACGGCTGTCCCGGTAACAATCAAACAAGGAAGCAAGGAGATAGCATCATCTTCTCCTGTCACCTCCAACGGAAAGGAATACTACGAAGCGGTATTTGCGACTACAGCGGGAACAAGCTACCGGGTAAATCCGGTTACACCCTGATGTAATTATGATGACATGGTAACTATTTATATTTACCTGCTCATAAAACTTGTTGCCGACGTCCTCGACAAAATAAACGACGTCCTCGACAGCTTTGCCGACGCCCTCAACAATATTGCCGAGGGCGTCGGCAACAAAATACATTGGCGACTAAGTAAGAAAACATCCTGCCTTGTAGGAACTTACCCCGGGGTAGTAATAAATATAAAGCACATAACATAAAACATATCACTTATGAATAAGAAATTAACCTTATTAAGTACGGCCATGCTTTCAGCAACCAGCCTGTTTGCCGCCGACAAGAATCCCAACATCATCCTGATACTGGCGGATGACATGCGTGGAACAGCAATGGATTTCCTGGGTGTCGAGGACATACACACTCCCAATCTGGATAAACTGGCTGCCGAAAGTACCGTCTTTACGAACGCTCATATCATGGGCGGAACCTCCGGCGCCGTCAGTATGCCGAGCCGTGCCATGCTGATGACCGGTAAATATCTCTACACCCTGGAAAAGCAGGGGGCAACCGTTCCGGAAGACCATAAACTGATTGGTGAAACGTTGCAGCAGTCCGGTTATAATTCCTTCCATACCGGCAAATGGCATAACGGCTACCAAGCGATGAACCGTTGCTTCAATGATGGCAAAGGCATCTACTTCGGTGGCATGTGGGACCACTGGAACGTACCGCTCTACGACTACAATGCCAACTGCGACTATAGCAATAAACGCCCTGTCGTAAAAGATTGGGCAAAAAGCAATGTCATTACTTACGAGAAAGGCGAATATATGCTCTCCGGCAAACACTCGGTAGATATCTTTACCGAAGATGCCGTCGAATATATCGAAAAACAAAAGGAAGCCGGCAAACCCTTCTTCCTCTCCGTTGCCTATATGTCGCCGCACGACCCGCGTACTATGCCGGACGAATACATGCGCCAGTACGACTTCGACAAAATCCAGTTGCCGCCGAACTATATGGATAAGCATCCGTTCGACAACGGTGAACTGGTGATCCGTGACGAGGTACTCGCCGCCATTCCCCGTGTGCCAGACGAAATCAAGAAGCATATCATGGAATACTACGCCATGGTTACCCATGTGGACCGCCGTGTGGGCGATATCGTGAAAGCCTTGAAAGAAACGGGCGAATATGAAAATACAATCATCGTCTTTGCCGGCGATAACGGACTGGCTGTCGGACAACACGGTCTGATGGGCAAGCAGAATGTGTATGAACATAGTGTCCGTGTTCCTCTGATGATTAAACAGGCAGGCAAAGACGTCAAAGGACAGAGGAGCGATAAGCTGTGTTACCTGATCGACGTTTTCCCGACTTTGTGCGAGATGGTCGGTGCGAACATCCCTTCTTCGGTAGACGGTGTGAGCCTTGTCCCCGCCATCAAGGAAGACAAGCCGGTGCGCGATTATCTCTATTACAGCTACATGGATAACCAACGTGCCGTATCCGATGGCGAATGGAAGCTGTGCGAATATAATGTAAAAGGCGTACGTACCACCCAACTGTTCAATCTGAAGGCCGACCCTTGGGAGATGAATAACCTGGCAGGAGAAAAGAAACATGCCAAACTGATTAAGAAACTGCGCAACCAAATGACTTTGGAGCAGGAGAAAACGAGAGACAATTCGTCTTTCTGGAACGGATTTGTATTCTAAAATTACTATCTTTGCGGCTGTTTGAATAAAATAAAGAATTTAGAAATGGAAACAGTAGTAAGTGGCATCAGGCCAACAGGTAATTTGCATCTGGGGAATTACTTCGGAGCAGTAAAGAGTTTTCTGCAAATGCAGAATGAGTATAATTGCTTTTTCTTTATTGCAGACTGGCACTCCCTGACTACGCATCCGCGTCCGGAAAATATCCGTAACAGCGCGAAGACAATCCTGGCTGAATATCTGGCCTGCGGCATCGATCCCGAAAAGGCGACTATCTATATACAGAGCGACGTGCGTGAAGTGGCAGAGTTGTATCTCTACCTCAATATGAATGCCGGTATCGGCGAATTGATGCGTACCACATCTTTTAAAGATAAGGCGCGTCAGATGCTTCATATCGACCGTGTAAATACGGCGGAAGGCGACGTGGAAAAAGAAATCTTCAACGAAGGAAACCGTCATAGTGTAAGTGCAGGCTTGCTGACTTACCCGACTTTGATGGCCGGTGATATCATCATCCACAAAGCCGTGAAAGTGCCGGTAGGAAAAGACCAGGAACAGAATATGGAGATGGCCCGCCGTTTTGCCCGCCGCTTCAATTCAACGTTTGAAGTCGATTTCTTCCCCGAACCAGCATCATTCCACTTGACAGAGAAGGCTGTAAAAGTGCCCGGCTTGGACGGTTCCGGTAAGATGGGTAAGAGCGAAGGCAATGCCATCTATCTGATCGATGATGAAAAAGCAATCAAGAAAAAGGTCATGAAGGCAGTCACCGATGCCGGTCCTACAGAACCGAACAGTGTGAAGCCCGAACCGATTGCCAACTTGTTTGCCATGATGGATATCGTTTCAACGAAAGATACATACGATTTCTTCAACGAAAAGTACAACAACTGCGAAATCCGTTACGGCGATTTGAAGAAGCAGCTGGCAGAAGATATCAACAACTTCTGTGCACCGATCCGCGAAAAGATTATCGACATCCGTTCCAACGAGGAATACATGGAGAAAGTAGCCCGCATGGGAGCCGAAAAAGCCCGCGAAAGTGCCTCTAAAACATTAGCGGAAGTGCGTGAAATTATCGGGTTCCGGCCGTATTGACATTTATTGTATAGAATAAGTCTAAGAGGTTGTTCCGGAAGGGATGACCTCTTTCTTTTTATTAAATATGTGATAAAGAAACTGAAATATTGCTTGACTATCAGGAAAACTCCTTTTCTTTGCACGGAATAGTTACAGATAGCAAACGTATGGCAATCATTTCCAGCGGAGAGTTTGAACAGTATTTCAGGGATTTGTATAAACCTCTGTGCTTGTTTGCGCTTCGTTTCACTGAACGGTTAGATGATGCGGAGGATATTGTACAGCAAGCCTTTGCCGATGTATGGGATAAGAACATCAATAATGTGTTGATTGAGAATCTTAAATCCTATATGTATCAGGCGGTACGCAACCGCTCCCTGTCGCTGGTGACTCAGCCGGTCGAATTGCAGACTACCGACCAGTACCCGGATATGGAAGACGTGTCGGAAGAAGAGCAGATGTATAATGCCGAACGCGATGCCCGATTGTGGAATGCCATCGATGGTTTACCTCCCGAACGCAAAAAAATCTTTTTACTTTCCAAACGCGACGGCCTGAAGTACCAGGAGATCGCGGAAGAACTGAATATCTCAATCAAGACGGTTGAGAATCAGATGGGTAAGGCTTTGAAAGCGTTGCGGGAAACAGCTGTGCGTATCTATAACTTTCTCTTGGGGCTGGCGTGACCTGAGAAAAAAGTTTTATCCGGAGTAGGGGTTTTTTCCATTAACTCTGTCTTAGAGACAAAAGGTATTACAAGTTTTTGTTTCACTAAGAATGAGAGAAATGATGATGAAGAAGATTACATCTTGCGTGATGTTGATGATGATGTTGATGTGTGTGACGGAGGTTAGTGCACAATGGTCTGTAACTCCTGAGGCCGGAATGAATGTGACGAAGTACAAGGATTCGCCTGCCGCACAAGTCGGTTTTAAAGCCGGTGCGGCTGTGAGTTATACTTTTGGTTCAGGATTGTTTTCACTTCAATCCGGCCTGTATTATGTACAACGGGGGACGGGAAAAAGTTTTTATGGAGCAGCCTATGGTAAGGTTATGGGCGAAGATGGGAAAGAGGTAGATCATTATCTGAACTTTGCACCGGGATATTTGAATAGTTTTCATTATGGATACTTAAATGGGTATGGTCAGGATGGAGGAATGAGCTTTCCGCTGGATATGAAGGTTGAAGGTATCCGTTTGAGCGAAAGTAGTATTCGGAGGGATTATCTGCAATTGCCTGTTTTAGCCCGTTTTAACTGGAAGGTTGGTGAGGATATAAGGTTGCATGTAGCTGCCGGTCCTTATTTTGCTTATGGAATTGGAGGAAAGTGGAAGTATTCGTCAACGGAGATGTCTGAGAAGGGGTTTTCATCGATCTACGAGTCTTCAAATCCGTTTAAAAATTCCACTTATAGGCGTTTTGATTGGGGATTATCTGCTAACGCAGGTATAGAGGTGAAACGCTTTTCATTCAATGTCGGTTACGATTTGGGATTGGGTAAAAAGTATAAATACGATGATATGGGCTTACAATATCATACCGTAAGTTTTACAGTAGGATATAGGTTTTAAAGAATTAAATAAATATGAACAACGAGCAGGAACATAAACTGGAACAACGCATTCGTTTCGTAGCGAAACACTACGAGGAAGGACGTCTGGATACTGATAAGGCCTGGCAAAAGTTTGCCGGCAAGCATCAGGTGCGCCGTACGGTCTCTTTCCGTCGCTACTGGATGGCGGCTGCGTCGGTGTTGTTGCTGCTCATAGGTTTTGGTACCTATTTTATAACCGAACGTAATTCGCCCGAATGGGTTGCTGTTACGACCGAACCGGGACAAATCATGGAAGTTTACCTGCCCGACAGCACATTGATTTCGATGGCTGGTAATTCTTCCATCCGATATGATAAAAAAGCTTACGGAAAGGAACGGCGTGTAGTGGAGATGAAAGGAAAAGCCTTTTTCCAAGTGACGCGGAATGAAGCACGCCCCTTCTCTGTATATACTGAACGGACGGAAGTCACCGTGCTCGGCACTAGTTTTCAGATAGATGAACAGCCGGACGGGACGGATGTGGATGTGATGACCGGTAAAGTCAGCTTTGGCGCTACCGGATGCGAAACGGACAAAGTGATATTAACCGCCGGAATGTCGGCCTCCTATTCTATGGAAAGTAAAGGAATCATGATACTTGAAGAAGAAGACCTTAATACCCTGTCGTGGAAAACCCGGCAGTTGCGCTTCAATGACACCCCGCTGGAGAAGGTGGTCAGCGATCTGAGTGAATATTATCAGGTGAATATAATCAATAAAGCAGAAACCCCGAATCTGAAACTGACGGCCACTTTCAATGATCTTCCGCTGGAAGATGTTTTATTGGTTATCAACCAGACACTCGATACCCGTCTGGCTCCTGACACCAATAAATAAGTAATCTATGGAACGTATATGGATATTGCTGACAGGGCTTCTTATGCTTTTTTTCCAGGTAAAAGCCAGGGAAGAAGCCTTTGTTGTCGATCTTCCGGTGGAACCGACGCCTACGGTTACGATGGACAAACGACAGGTCTCTTTGTTGGAAATCTTACAGGAACTGGAAAAGCAAACCGGAATCTTTTTCTCCTACGAATCGTCTTTGCTGGATGAGTTTCCGAAAATCTCATTCAAGGCACAGGACGAATCGCTTTCCTACTGTCTGAGAAGATTATTTTCCACCTTGCCTCTTACTTACCGACAGACAGGACAGATCGTGATACTGAAACGGAAGCCGCGGCTGTATACGATCAGTGGCTTTGTCCGCGATTCGGTGTCGTATGAAAGTCTGATCAATGCCAATGTATTTGAACGCAAATCCAGAACCGGTACGACTTCCAATAATTATGGTTTTTATAGTATCACGCTTCCACCCGGAAAAGTCACTTTGCGGGCCTCTTATGTCGGGTATGAAGCGAAAGAGGTGACATTTGAATTGTCTTGCGATACATTGATAGATATACCATTGCTTTCGTCGAGGGCATTGGGCGAAGTGGTCGTGGAGGGACTGAATCCCCGATCGGAGGTATTAAGCACACGAACCGGGGTTGTGGAGGTTCCTGCCCAGCGCATCAAGTCGATGCCGGCCCTGCTGGGGGAGACGGATGTGGTGAAAACCCTGCAACGACTGCCCGGTGTTGCAGTGGGGACCGAAGGGATGACCGGACTCTATGTCCGGGGAGGGGATGCGGATGGGAACCTCTTTTTGCTGGATGGCAATCCGGTTTATCACACCAACCATCTGCTCGGTTTCTTCTCCGCCTTTAACCCGGATGCCGTCAAAAATGCAACATTTTATAAAGGAAGCTTTCCTGCCGAATATGGGGGAAGGCTTTCGTCCGTAGTAGACGTAAGGACCAATGATGGCGACCGGTATGAATATCATGGTAATCTTTCGATTGGTCTGCTGGCTTTGCGGGGCAACCTGGAAGGTCCTATCGTAAAAGGGAAATCATCTTTCAATGTGTCTGTCAGGCGTACTTGGATGGAGCTGATTACCTGGCCTTTGCTGAAAGCTCTCAACAGCGGGGAAGAGAAGAAGATCAGGGGTGGTTATCATTTCTTCGATATGAATGCGAAAGTAAACCACTCCTTTAGTGACCGGACACGCGGTTATATGAGTTTTTATATGGGAAGCGACAGCTATTTGAACGGAGAGGAGAAAGACGAAGAAGATCGTGTAGGTAAAGATTTCCGTTGGCGCTGGGGGAACCTGATCGGTTCGGCCGGGATCAGCCATGTGTTCAGTAATAAATTGTTTGCTACGTTTACGGCAGGCTATACGCGTTATCGTTCGCATATCCAGCAGGATAAGGAAGGGTATACTTTATCGCCCAATCGGAAGGACCGGCAGTTATTCAGTCAGGAAAACCATTACCGTTCGGCGATGGAAGATGTCAGCCTGCGTGCGTCTTTCGATTATCGTCTGCATGAGAAACATCGTCTGAAGTTCGGGGGAGACTATCTTTTCCATAATTTCCGTCCGGAGCAGAATACGATGAAGAGTTTATATAAAGATTCTGTCAAATCGCAGAAGACCAATACGGTCTATGCAAACTCGCTGATCCGCGGTCACGAAGTGTCTCTGTTTGCGGAAGAAGAGATGCATGTGATAGAGCGCCTGACTGCTAATGTCGGTTTGCGTGCAACGACCTTTCATGTGCAGGGGGAGACTTATTTCTCTTTGCAACCCCGTTTATCCGCCCGTTATTTGCTGGCGCGTAATTTATCGGCAAAACTGTCGTATTCGAAAATGAACCAGTATATCCATTTACTTTCCAATTCTTATATCAGCCAGCCTACGGATATTTGGGTACCCGTTACCCGTAATATCAGGCCGATGAATGCCCACCAGTTTACAGCTGGTCTTTATTATACATTACACAGGCAGTATAATTTTTCCGTGGAAGGATATTTCAAGCGGATGAATAATTTGATAGAATATAAAGACCGCATTCCGGTCGGTACGGATTATTCTAACTGGGAAGAGCGGGTTGGTATGGGATATGGTCGTGCGTATGGCATGGAGTTGATGGCACAGAAAAAGTCCGGACGCCTTTCCGGCTGGATCGGTTATACGCTGTCCTGGTCTGACCGCCGTTTTCCGGACGGTAGTGTGAACAAAGGGCGTCGTTTCCCATCCAAATACGATAACCGCCACAAGATTGATTTGGTAGCGACTTATAAAATTTCCCGTAAAGTAGAGTTGACTGCCGCCTGGATGTTTGCCTCTGGTAATCATATTACTATCATGGATCAGATCTATCATGGAGGAACCGGGCAGACTGATCATGGCTATATGCAGGGAGAAGACGTAATTCTAAAGGATGGTGAAGGGGTCGCTTATGCTGCCAGTTCGCGTAATAACTATCAGCTATCACCTTATCATCGTCTTGACCTGGGGATGAATTTCTACCGTTATAAAAAGAAAGGACGTCTGGGAGTCTGGAATCTGAGCCTTTGCAATGCGTATCTCCATCCGAATCCGTTTTCTGTGAGAACTCATTATTATATAGACGGTGAGACAGGAAAGAAAAATATATATCTGGAACAATCCATCCTGTTTCTGTTCCTGCCATCTGTGTCTTATACTTATAAATTCTGATCGTTATGAAAAAGATATTATTGTTCCCGTTGTCTCTGTTGCTATTATTCATATGCCTCTCGTGTACACGCGATGTGATATTAAAACTTGACCCTGCACCTCCGGTGTTGGTTCTGAATGCATCCATAACTCCGGAACGGGAAGTGGCGGCTTTTTTGTCAAAAAGCTGGTTTTTGCTGGATAGTGTTCCGGAGTATGATTTACCGGATGAAGGAGTGAAGGTTGACGTTTACGTGAATGAGACTTTCCGGGGAACTATGCAGCGATCCGACGATCCGGCCGATAACATGGCATATAAAGGGCAGTTCAGACTACCGGGTTGTCATGTACAGGCTGGTGATAAAGTGCGGCTTGAAGCTCAGGCTCCGGGATTTGATCCGGTAAAGGGTGAAACCATTATTCCTTCAAAAACAGATATATTATCACTCGATACAGCCAGTGTGATTACCTCTGATTATAGTTCGGCGCGTACGCGGATATATCTGACGTTGAAAGACGATCCTTCTGTCCGGAATTATTACCGGTTGGTGGTGGAACGTCTGGTCGAGTATCGTAAAGGGGATAAGGTGTTGTGGGTGAGTTCATTTAACGATAATGGTTGGGAAAGTCCTGTAATTTCCGGTGACAGTTTAGTGGTCGCAATTGAATCTTCTAATTTCAGGCTGTTTTATGATGATCCTGCATTTCAGCAAGGTATTCCGTCTCCCGCTCTGGAGGAGTATGACGGGACTTATTGCCGGGGTGTTTTATCCGATGAGATGTTTGAAGGGAAAGAGTACACGTTGACCAGTTCCTTTTTCACGGAAAGTTCTTTTAAGAATGATTCGATAGAAGCTATTGTACATTATGATATCCATCTGATGTCTATTTCGGAAGCTTATTATAACTATCTGAAAAAGATTCGCGGTTTCTCTATCTCCTTGGGGGATGCTTATCTGGATGGTTTGCTGGAACCGACTGCCATTTATTCGAATGTAACTGACGGTTTCGGAGTAGTAACAGGCTATCAGATTTCCACACGTCGCCTAACAATGCCTTTCGGTGATCGGACGCACGTGTGGTACTAGGTTGTATCCATCTGATTGAGATTTTTTAGATCTTCGAACTATGTAATTTTTTATAGATCTCGATACGGGCTTCTCTCTCTGCCTGTGTCAGGCTGGCCGGCAATTCAATAGTTGTTCGCGGACCTACTGAAACGAGTATCACTTCGCCAACGCTTTTTTTATACTCTTTCAGTGAATTTTCAATTAATTGATTGGCCTGATTCCTGTCCGACCGCATGTTGATTTCCCTTTTCATACTTTTGTATATTTAATATTAAGTGATATCGTCTTCCGGATTTTTATTCTCCGGTTCGTTCTCCAAAGAGATATTGATCGCATTCATACCCTTCAATCCACGTTCCAGGTCGAATGTTACAATATCACCTTCTTCAACCTTTGAAAGTAAATTGTTTACGTGGAAAAAGTATCTTTCACCTCTTACCAGTTCTTTGATAAAACCGAATCCTTTGGATGTATTGAAGAAATCGACTTTACCTTTTAATATAACCGGTTCCTCTTTTTCCTTTTTAGGTACTGAGATCATTATTTCTTCCTGATTGATCTCTTCTTTTTTGAGATCCTCAGCCGGTGGGGTTGATGAAATAACGCCATTCTCATCGACATAAGCAATCATATCCTCGAAACTGCTTGCCTTGCCGGATAACTTCTTTTCTTCTTTTTTCTTTTGCTTTTCTGCTCGTTTAGCGAGTCTTTTCTTTTCATTTTCACGTTTGTCAACTGTCATTGATCTTGCCATATAACTTTTTTTATAAGATAAATACTAAGTGGAGTGAGGAGTATAATTAAAGGAGAGACCTGCTTAAAATAAATAAGGAGAACTGTGCAATAATGATTTATATCTCTAACTCTTCTACAAAGATACGAAAAAAAGGGGAATATTCCTAGGTTTAATTTTTTTTGTCTTGCCCGATAGGGGTATTTCCTGAAAATCTGTCTTAAAAACAGATATCAACAAATAACAAGATGAAGAAAGTATACCCTGCAAAACAATTTGCCCGTGTTACCTTGGTAATAATGATGATGATTTTTAGTTTGTCCGGCCTTCAGGCACAGACAAATAGAGTGGATGAAACACGGAAGGTTACGTTGAACATGCAAAAGGTCTCTGTCCGGGAAATCCTGGACGAAATTCAGAAGCAAACCGGAGTAACCTTTTCCTACGAATCATCTTTGTTGAGTGGACTTCAGAAAACTACGTTTCGTGCGGATGATGAAGCACTGACGGATTGCCTGACGCGTTTGTTCGCGAATCTTCCGGTAGTGTACAAGATGACAGGAAACGTAGTGGTTCTGAAGCGTAAACCCAAGCAGGTAACGGTCAGTGGTTTTGTGCGTGATAAAAGATCCGCCGAATCTCTGATCGGGGCCTCGGTTTATGAAGCCCATAGTCGTGTGGGAACAGCTTCCAATAATTTCGGTTTTTTCAGCCTGACACTGCCACCAGGGAATATTACAATTCGTTCTTCTTATATTGGTTATACCAGTCATCAGCATATTCTTAACGGACTAGAGCGCGATACAGTGCTTACTATCGAACTGGAGCCTTCGGCTTCGTTACAGGAAGTTGTCATAACTGGACAAAGTAATGACAAGCAATCTGTGCTAAGTACCCAGATGGGAGCGTTGGAAATTAATCAGCAAACGATCCGCTCTACTCCCGTAATGTTTGGGGAGGCTGATATTATCAAGACTTTGCAGTTGACGCCAGGCGTGTCGGCCGGTACGGAAGGAACGGCAGGAATGTATGTCCGTGGCGGTAATGTGGATGAAAACTTATTCCTGATCGATGGTAACCCGGTTTATCAGATCAATCATATCGGTGGTATCTTCTCGGCATTTAATCCGGAAGCAATCAGCGGTATGGATTTTTTCAAATCCGGTTTCCCCTCGCGTTATGGGGGACGACTTTCGTCTGTAGTGGATGTGCATACAAAAGAAGGTAATATGAAGGAATATCACGGGAGTGCTTCAATTGGCTTGATTTCCGGTAATCTTAATTTCGAAGGGCCTATCATAAAAGACCGTACTTCTTTTAATATAGGTTTGCGACGTACCTGGCTGGATGTACTTTCAGCTCCGGCTGTCGCTATCGCCAATAAGATAACGAAGAAGGATGGAACACGTCTGCGGGCCCGTTACGCTTTTCATGATCTTAACCTGAAGGTGAATCATATATTTAACGACCGTAGCCGCATGTATCTGAGTCTTTACAACGGTAATGATGTGTTGAAAGGAGGAAGTACAGATTTCCCGGATCAAGATAGTGACAATAATTATAATTATGATTCCGATCTCTCTTTACGCTGGGGTAATATCATGGCTACTGCCGGTTGGACTTATGTGTTTAATAACCGTTTGTTTGGCAAAGTGTCAGGTGTTTTTACCCGCTATCATTCCAGATTGAGGAATACAGAACACGATGTGGTAGGAAACGAAGGAGATGAGGATTATTCTGATTCGTTCAGGGAGAATGAAACAAATACGGGTATTACGGATTTTGGGTTGCGCACTTCATTTGATTATCTGCCGGCATCTGCTCATCATATCCGTTTTGGAGGTGATTATCTGGTACACCGTTTTCATCCGGAATACAATCGTTCGGTAGCTTATGAAAAGAATGAAGAAACATCGGTCGAGATAGGACAGGAATTTGCAAACGATTTGTTGTGGGGGCATGAAGCCGGAGTCTATACGGAGGATGACTGGACATTGTCGTCTGCCGTAAGGTTGAATGCCGGTCTGCGTTTCAGTCTTTTCAATGTACAGGGAAAGACTTATACCGGACTGGAACCGCGGGTATCTCTTCGTTGGTTGCTGGATGATAATCTGAGTTTTAAAGCTTCTTATTCCCGAATGAATCAATATGTACATCTGATTAGTAATAGTTTTATCAGTTTACCGACCGATGCCTGGATGCCGGTTACACGAAGATTGAAACCATTGATAAGTGACCAGGTCTCTGCCGGTTTCTACTACAATCTTAATAAAGAATATAATTTCTCTGTTGAAGGATATTATAAAACATTGGATAATCTGTTGGAATATCGTGACGGACATACCTTTACACCTTCCTTTGTCAATTGGGAAGACAAACTGACTGCTGGTGAGGGACGTTCTTATGGAGCAGAATTTATGGTACGTAAGGAAACCGGTCGTACGACGGGTTGGGTGGGTTATGGCCTGTCCTGGTCCGACCGACAGTTTGACGAACTGAATCAGGGAGCACGTTATCCGGCTCGTTTTGACAACCGGCATAAATTGAATATAGTGGTGATGCATAAGATATCTCCTAAAGTTGAACTATCTGCAGCCTGGTCGTATGCTTCCGGAAATCACGTGACATTATCTTTGGAAAACTATTATGAAAATGGAACAGGTTCTCCAACGAATAATGATAACCATTATGTGGTTAATTCTGGTGAGTCAATAGATTATTACGAAGGACGAAATAATTATCAGTTGCCAGCCTATCATCGACTCGATTTAGGAATCAAGATATATCGTCCTAAAAAGAAAGGGCGGATGGGTATCTGGACAGTTAGCATATATAATGTCTATTCCCGCATGAATCCTTTTATGATTTATAAAAGTGATAAGACGATTCCTGATCCAGGCAGCCCTTACGGTAAGAATGTACCGGTCTTTAAAACTATTGGAATAATGCCTATTATTCCTTCTATTTCTTATACCTATAAATTTTAATGATTATGCATATGAAACATATATTTCTTTTAGCTCTTCTTTTATTAGTTACTTCCTGTATGAAAGAGATTGATCTGGAGCATTTGCGTCCGGATCCTAAACTTGTATTGAACTGTGCCATTATACAGGACAAACCGATAATTGCTTCCTTGTCACGTACTTGGTTTTACACGGAGGGCGGAGTTAACCATCTTATGGAAGGCGCGGATGTCAAGTTATACGTAAATGACCGTTTTGTAGAACAGTTATCATTTAATCTAAATGCGTATAATTATAATACATTTGGAGGCTATGTGGCTACTTATGTTCCGGTTGTCGGAGATAAAATACGTATTGAAGCGGAAATGGAGGGGTATAAATCGGTTATGGCAGAAGATGTAATACCGGGTCCTCCTACATTACTTAATTTTGCTGTGGAAAATTATTTTAATCAGAATCCTTATTATAGCTATTTTCAGGAACGTTTGAAAGTTACATTTCGGGATGATCCATCTGCTGGAAACTGCTATCTTATTCGTTTTACCAGAGGCTATCCGGAGTATGATTATGTGGGGGACGACTGGGAGAAAACGCAGGTTTACAGGGGATCTTATAAATGGAATTTGCAGTCTGTTAATTTTGCTTCTGAACCGATATTTGAAAATAAAATTACTATTCTGGATAAGGTAATGGGAAATGACTGGTTGTCTGGCGGACAAGGACGGCCTTTTTCGGATGAGTTGTTTAACGGGAAGGAATATACTATGAAGTTGGAAGGTGGTTATTCTTATTCACCTGAAAGTGCTGAGCCTATTATGCCGGATTCAATGAGGGTTTATTTATACTCTATATCTGAATCTTATTATAAATATATGTTAGCTTTGGCTTCCTTACAAGACGGATCATTGAATAACGACCTTGCGGATATTGGTCTTGCCGAACCGGTTCGTGTATTCAATAATATCGAAGGAGGAGTAGGCATATTGGGAACAGCTTGCGTGGATAGTCTTACTGTTGCTATTCCCAATAAAGTTTTGTCGGATAACGATTAGATATCTCTTCCCTAATTGAAGTTTATTTTACTGTCCCGGTGAAAGTAATCACGCATTTTGCCGGTACACTGACAACATACCGGCCGTTTTTGTCCGGTGAGTAACTTTGTGGAGACCAGCGGTTGTTTTCATCAGTCAGGAAACTATTCAGAGTTCCCGAAACCTGCACTTCTGTAAGTTGTATTCCGGTGAGAATCGACCGGGATGAGTTGTTGATGACGACAACGGTATAAGTCTGTTCTTTTTTATAAGCGGATATCAGCAGGCTGTCGGTCGGCTGACTGAGCTGAGTACCGATACGCTGGCTTCCCGGTGTGATATAACGGGTATAGTTACCGAATGTCTCGTATCGTTTAGTCAGGGAGTAGCCTTTGCGGTCCGGATTCAGTACAATCAAGCTTTCATTGTTGCCTGTAGGCATAGCTCCGGCCCACCAGACAAAAGCGTTTACATTGGCATCCGTCAGATAAGCATGAAAAGTATTTGCCCATTTCAAACCATCGTTTATTGTCGTATCGAGCGGATTTATGTCACTGATTTCTGTTACCCAAACGGGGAGGTTGTTTTTCTCTGCCAGTTCAAGTGGTACGATCGGGGTCCGCAGGCTGTCTTTTTCCGGAGACAATGATTCCGGCAAAGTATATCCGTGTCCGGCAGCAATCAGGTTGAAGTCCGTGATTTCCGGATATTTCTCCAATATCGTATTGGTGAAATAGAGCGAGGAGGCAAAGTTTGCCTGTGAACTTACGGCAGACCATAATGGATTTTCTCCAAAGATGATCCGTGCAGGTATCTGCTGACGTTTGAAAGTCGGTCCCAGATAGCGGGTAATGAATTCGCCCATCTTCTCCGGTGTCCAGAGGCTGGAGTTCCAGGGAGCGGCATAACCCGGTTCGTTGGAAGGGGAGAGGGCATATGGTTCCAGTCCGACAGATGCATATGCTTTGTAGAATTCAGCCAGGTAATCGGCATATTCCTGATAACATTCCGGTTTGAGTTCACCCTGGGATACTTTTCCATTGGTTTTCATATAAGCCGGAGCACTCCAGGCGGAGAAGAACAGTTTATCTACATGATATTTGTTTTTTGCCAGCAATGTGAGCCATAGCTGTCCGCGGCGCAGACGGTCATCTGATTTCCCTTCAAAGAATGGATCGTCGAGATCCATATCCAGGTTATCTGCCAGGTTGAAGTCCTTGTCCTTACTGTTTTTCCAATAATGGGGGAATATCTCTCCGCGAAGAATATTCAATCGCAGGCCGTTAGGGCCGAACATTTCGTCCATGACTTTTTCTCTGTTTTTATGCGAATAGAGTTCATCGGCCCATCCGGCTTGTGCGATACCGAAACCATCAATCGGTTGTTTAACGTCATCCCATATAAGTTGTATGGAAACTTCCGGTTGTTCATTTCCTGTATTACTTCCGGAACAACCGGAAGTAAGCAATGTAAATATGGAGCAGCCCAAGAATAAATATCTGTATAATTTCATGATGTAACCTCTTAATGGATAAAATATTTATTCCCCTTTGTATTGTTTGTTCTTATCGATTAGCTCGTTGATCTTTGCTACGGAAGCAGCAGACCGGAGGCCGTCTTCGGGGGTATTCATACAATAATCGACCAGTATATCTATGGTAGAAACCGCGACATGCATCCGGGTATCGCTTGATGCATAATAAATGAATACTTTCCCATCTTCATCAACAATCCATCCGTTGGAAAATAACACATTGGATACATCTCCAATCCGCTCTTCCCCTGTTGGTGCCAGAAAATAACCTCCGGGCTGTGCAATAACCTTTGTGGGGTCTTCGAGGGCAGTCATATACAGGTAGAGTACATATCGGAGTCCGGCAGCACACGCCCTGACTCCGTGAGCCAGATGTAACCAGCCTTGCGGAGTCTTTATCGGGTGTGGCCCTTCTCCATTCTTTACCTCTTTAATCGTATGGTAGTAGCGTTTATCTATAATTAGTTCAGAGAGGATTTCTGCATTTGTCATATCTTCTATCAATGCCCAACCGATTCCACCACCGCTGCCGGCATCAATAAATCCATCTTGCGGACGGGTATATAATGCATATTTTCCGTCTATAAATTCGGGATGCAGAACGACATTGCGCTGTTGGCTTTTCGATTTCAGATCCGGTAGTCTATCCCAATTGATCAGGTCTTTTGTACGAACAATACCCGCTTTTGCCACAGCAGAAGAGAGGTCACCTTGTTTTGCTTCCGGATCATGGCGTTCGCTGCAAAATATTCCGTATATCCAACCGTCTTCATGTGCTGTCAGGCGCATATCATATACATTCGTTTCTTCCGGGTCGATATCCGGTAAATTAACCGGACGTTCCCAGAAGCGGAAGTTATCCACTCCGTTCGGACTTTCTGCAATGGCAAAGAAGGATTTACGGTCCGAGCCTTCCACGCGTACCATAATCAGATATTTTCCATTCCATTTGATGGCGCCGGAATTCATGCAGGCGTTTACACCTATACGTTCCAGACAAAAAGGATTTGTCTCGGGGTTAAAATCGTAACGCCATTCCAAAGGGATATGTTCGTTTGTGACTATCGGATGAATATATCTGTCAATGATACCGTTATTATTCTCCTCTATTATATTTTTTCTGGCTAACAGGTTTTCATGGGCTGTTTGCAGTTTTTCCAAACGTTCTTTGAAGATGTTGTTTCTCTTATTCATAATGAAAGACTTTCATATTTGTATTTTGAATGCAAATGTAGAGAATGGATTATATACAGGACTGTCCTATTCAGTCAACTTATTGTACGTTTCTGTCAAGTTTGTCAAAGCGAAATCTTGCCTGTTGCTTTATGGTTACAAAAATTTACTTATAACAGGTTGTTATACCGTGATATTAACAAAAGTTTGTGGGTGTAATGTGAATATGTGTTATGTGCTCTTATTCTTTTATTTTGGATTCAAGGTGTTAACAATCAGTGTGTTATTATTATCTGTTCTGCTCAGGATGGTCAAAAAAGATTCCTCTATTCAGTCAAAAGATTGTCGGTTAAATGATTACCCGCATACGTTGATAGCTTTCCCGATATTCCTGTGGAGTGGTGCCTTTGAATTTTTTGAAAACTTTGTAGAAGTACGATTGACTGACAAAACCACAACGGGAAGCGATATCCATGATGCTTTCTTTTTCATTAATATTCAGTTCCCGGATAACAGAATTGATGCGGTATTCCTGTAAAAAGTCGGTAAAGTTATGATTGGTGTTTTTCTTTAGGAAACGTGAAAGTGTGGAAAGGCTCATGCCCATGTATTGAGCGAGTTCATTGATCGTGATCGTATTGGATAGGTTTTTACTCACATAATCGAGTATCTTTTTCATTTGATAGTCGCTTTCCGTATATGCAGGATATATATTGGGGGATAGGACACGTATATCTTCTGACAGGGATAGTTCATGGAGCAGAATAAAGAATTTCATGACGGAATAGAATCCTTTTTCTGTCGAAATCATCCGTAAGATAGGTAGTATACGGTTGATTTCTGCCTGCCCGAATAACAATCCGTGTTCTGCTTTTGCAAACATTTTCATGATGGAATCGAACTGTCTTTTCTGGAAAGCCGGACTACTGAAAAGGGAAGGATGGAACTGAATGGTAATTTCGTGGATATCATTCGACTTGCAGCTACCGTTCATCCAGGCATGTTTCAGTTCCGTATTGGTGATAAGTACAAGATCCTTTTCTCCGATTGTCTCTTCAGAGTTTCCTACAATACGCCGGGCACCGGCTGCATGCTCCACAAAGTTCAACTCCCATACATTATGAACATGTATCGGAAAAGTGAAGGATGATTTTGTGCGTTCAAATAATATGAAACTGTCTTTGTTGGATAAAGGAGACTTTTCTCTGAATATTTCTGTCATCATGGTATTTGAAACTAAATGAGTATAAGACAAAGATAATGGATAAAGTCAGAAAAACACCTGTCAAACAAGATTAAACGACATGAATAGCCGTTCTTCGTGTTTGGCAGATGTATAGACAGAGGCATATTGATTGCCGCTTATTTTGTTAATTGGAAAGTAGCCAGTACAGCTTTATGATCGGTAGGCCAGATGCCTTGCGGTTCAATAACCGGATCAGCAGTTTCTTCTGTGATACGTTCACCACGGAGAATATCGCCTTTCGGTCCGATAATGGTCATGTCTGTCAGGGTAAGGCCATTGAAAGGTGAATACATGATAAAGTCAATACGGTCGCGATCATCGGCTTCCGGTGACCAGACCAGTTTTTTTAAGGCAATGTCCGGGCAATCTGCCGGGCAGGTAAAACCGGGATGAGTGACGGGATCCGGATATTTTTCGCGATAGGAGTCTTTATATCCGGCTTTTTCAAGCATAACGGATACATCCCAGGGAACAACCAGGCCATAATGGTCGCGCATATCTTTAGTCGCTTCCGTCCAGTCCAGATGAGAAGGCTCGTTGAAGTCACCTCCCAGAATAACGATACGGCCTGCCACCTTGTCTTTTTCCGCTTCTTTGATGAAACGTGC
The DNA here is from genome assembly GCF_023656785.1 of Parabacteroides caecihominis. Lineage (NCBI taxonomy): Bacteria > Pseudomonadati > Bacteroidota > Bacteroidia > Bacteroidales > Tannerellaceae > Parabacteroides > Parabacteroides caecihominis. Next base: position 213,311 of record NZ_JAMOKS010000004.1, on the reverse strand, counting down.
GATAGCATCGTCACGCACGGATGCACGGTTCAATATCAGGATCGAGTCCAGATTCGTAACAGGTTCTATTTTTTCCCAATTGTTACCGTCATATCCACGGGCATCGTAGTAAGCACAATTGCGGTAATCCAGATGGGCAGTGTATACGGCAAATTCCTGGTTCCCTTTTTTCGTTACCAGGCGATAAATGCTTCCCCGGTCGTCGTTCAAAGGATAAACAGTACTGCTGTCGCTGATGGGATAGCGGCTTAATAATCCGGAATCTTCCGTGTAGAATGAGTAATATGTTTGTCCGCGTTTTTTGAGAGCTTCAACGATACGGTCGCAGAAACGTGTGTTGTGGTAATTTCGTACCTCGCTCAATGTAACGAAATCGGCATCGCTACGAACAATTTCATCTGCAACGGCATCAAATCCGTTTTCTACTACGGTTCCTTCTTGCCAGATATTAAACTGGAGAACTTTAAATGTTTCTGTTTTCTGACAAGACGAGAAACAGAAAGTGATCATAAACAGTAGAACTGTTGCGAATAGACCTTTTTTCATGGTGTTTATGTAATTTTGTTTAGCTCCGCGAAATTAATTAAATTTCGGATAAATAGGAGTGAATTTTTTATTTATTAGTGTTACAACAGTTTTACAAGACTCTTTTGTTATCTTTGCAGCAGACAATCAAACACAGAACAGGGTATGGACGGTAAGAGAGTTTTTGTCACCGGTGGTGCTAAAGGTATCGGTGCAGCTATTGTGACTGCATTTTGTAATGTGGGAGCAAGGGTCGCTTTTTGTGATACAGATGAAAAAGCGGCTTCGCGTCTTTGCGATCTATTACCTACTTTCGTCCAGTTCTTCCAGGCTGATGCAAGTGATCCGGAAGCTCTTCAAAAAGTTATCAACAGGCTTTTCAACATGTGGGGAGATATAGATGTGATTGTTAATAATGTGGGAATCAGTGAGTTCTCTCCATTGGCCGAAACGAGCATTGAACAGTTCGATAAAGTGTTGTCAACAAACCTGCGGCCGGTGTTTATAACTTCGCGGGCATTGGCTATCCATCGGAATAACGAGGAAGGGAAACAGCGTTACGGCCGGATCATCAATATCGCTTCTACCCGTTATCTCCAAAGCGAACCCGGTTCGGAATGCTATGCTGCTTCCAAAGGGGGGATTGTTTCGTTGACACATGCGCTAGCATTGTCTTTCAGTGATTATAATATTACTGTAAACAGTATCAGTCCGGGATGGATACAGAATGAAGATTACCGTTTGCTGAAACGGTCGGACCATAGCCAGCATCCGTCAGGACGTGTGGGGCGTCCTTCAGATATAGCAAGCGCCTGCCTTTTCCTGGCTGCCCCGGAAAATGATTTCATCAACGGCCAGAATATTGTAATAGACGGCGGGATGACTAAGAAGATGATTTATGAATAATCGGTACGTTAATTAATGCCTATCCTGATATTTTTACCTTTGAACGCCGGATAGAACAGGAACTGCGGATCCATACGTTTGTTCCAGGGATTATATTCATAATTTACTCCGACACCGAAGCTGAAATTATCCTTTACTTTAAATTCAAAAGCACCTCCTACGCTTGTATGATTATAATAGGGATTCAGCAACATGTGAGGATTCATACGTTCTCCTTTCTGATAGAATGCATATTGCCCCCAACCTTTGACAGTCATCCAGTCAACCACCTCGATGCTGACAGTGGCGTTAACACCTCCCATAAAGTCAGGACTGTAGTTGAACGGCGTGAAGTAACGTCCGGCAAATGCACCTCCTGTAAGTGTCCATCGGTCCTGGTGCCATACTAATGATGAACTAACCCTTGTAAGTCCTCCTACTCCTGGCCAGGTAAATTGTTCTCCGACTGTCAGCAGACCTGTTGTTTCGCTGATCGGGGTAAAACTAAACTCCTGAAAATCGAGTGCCATTGGAGATACGCGGCGTAGCATTGGAGTAAACGGATTAAAGAACGGACGGTAAGCGGCTGACAGAACCTGCATATCCATCGGACGTTGATCTTGAATTTCAGGAAAGTCTGGCGTGAATTCCCTGAGTTTCTTCTCCAACTCCGTCCTAAGAGAAGGAGTATATGTTTTATATGAAAATTCAGGAATATTGAAATTGAATTTTTGAAACTTGGGAATGGCAGTCATTTTCCCATCACCATTCAGAACATAATCAAAAACAGACTGTGCGTGCCCACAGCATACACATGTCACTAGTGCTATAATTATAAAATATCCCCGCTTCATACACAACATCATTTTATTGACGCTAAGATAGATTATTTGCTTAAAATAAGCTATTTATTGATCTTGTTTTTACTTAAAATAGTAGAAAAACTACATATTAATTCTTGTAGAGGCTGCTAGCAGGAGAAAATATAGCATATCTTTGCCTTTAATAAGAAAAAGAAAGGAATGTTACGTATGAAAATTAAAAGTTATATACTGGTTATTTTATTTTCGCTGTCATTTGCTGCTTGCGAGAAGGAGGATAACAATGGACCAAAAACAGATAATGATGTGAATCTGTGGATAGAAAGGATTATGAGAGAAAACTATCTTTGGTATTCTGAACTTCCTGAAAAAAACACGTTGAACTTTGATGCGGAACCGAAGGCTTTTTTGCTTTCTTTATTATCTGATAAAGACGGTAAAGACCTGGCCGAAGGCCATCATTATTATTCAACTCTGGAAAAGGCGGTAGCGACGAAAAGTATTTTTAATGATAGAGATTCGTATGGATTCGATTTCGCTACTTCCAATTTAAAAAGTGGGAATAACATTTATAAAATAGCTGTTGTCCTTTATGTCTTAAAGAACTCACCGGCCGAGGAAGCCGGGTTGAAACGTGGTGACTGGATTCTGGGTGTAAATGGGGCAGAAGGCACGATTCAAAATTATGATATATTGAGAAGCGGAGGCAGTGTGTCTCTTCAACTGGCACGATATGATGAGGATAGGGAGGTTATTATTCCGACCAAAGAAATAGCTTTGGGAGCATCCCGTGTTGTGGAAGATACCCCTTTTCTGAAAGATTCGGTTTATACTATCGGTAATAGTTGTATCGGTTATTTGATGTATAATCATTTTACTATCGGTCTGGATGGGCGTGACGATATGAGTTATAATCTTTACCTGCAACAATTATTTGAAAAGTTCAAAAGCCGGAATGTAAATGAGTTTGTGCTCGATTTACGGTATAATGGCGGTGGTGATGTGAGATGTGCCCAGTTACTGGCCTCTTTACTTGCTCCTGAAAGTGTGTTGGGAGATACATTTTGTAAACTGGAATATAATGACAAAAACGAAAGTAAGAATAATGTGATACCTCTCCTGAAAACATCAGAGGTCCGATCTGGAAATCTCAACTTGAAACGGTTGTTCGTTTTGACAGGAAGCAATACTGCTTCATCTTCTGAACTTGTTATCAATTCTTTGAAGCCTTATCTGGGTAATAATGTTCGTTTGATCGGTGTACAAACTTTCGGTAAAACGGTAGGGATGAGTGTTTATGACGAATCGGAGAAATATGGGTGGATTTTTTCACCTGTTACATTCCGTAGTTATAATAAGGAAGGTAAGGCTGATTATGCAGATGGTTTTTCTCCTGATATAAGGATCAATGAGTTTAATTGGAACTTGGTAAGTTTTGGAGAAACGAATGAACCTTTGTTGGCAGAGGCTATTTACGAAATAACAGGTCGGTCTTCATTGAAATCGGTGCGTTCTGCTTCAAAGCCTGTTCCTTTGGATATTTCTTATTCTCCCCAACAGAGTATTAGAAATAATATGGTATTATATATCGAGTGATAATTATTTATTTTTATTTTTCTCCACTATAGCTGCAACATTAGGAGAGGCTTTTTCATCATACAGATAGAGAGTAATATTACCTATGGACGAACAGCTGTTAATTGCCGGATGCAAACGTGGGGAGTCATGGGCTCGTAAAGAAGTCTACGAGCTGTATGCTCCTGCCATGATGAGTGTGTGTATGCGGTATGTCAATAACAGGGAAACAGCTCGCGACTTGTTGCAGGACGGATTTATCAAGATATTCACAAAGATCGGAAGTTATACGGGATCCGGTGCGTTTCCCGGTTGGGTACGCAGGGTATTCGTTACTACTGCTCTTGAATATCTCCGAAAAAATGATGCAATCCGGTTAAGCGTAAACTTTGATGACTGCGGGGATTTGGCTGATGAGGTCGATGTGTCGGCTTTAGACCGTTTGTCGGCAGATGACCTGCATGCTTGTATTGCCCGTTTGCCGAATGGCTACCGGACGGTGTTCAACCTCTATGCGATAGAGGGATATTCTCACAGTGAAATAGCAGAAATGCTACATATAAGCGAAGTAACCTCGCGAACACAGTTCATCAGGGCGCGGAAAGTGTTACAGAAAAGTGTTCAATCATTAATTATGCATGAAGATGCGCAGTGATACGGATCATAAAGAACAGTTGGATGATTTCAGCGAATTCATGAAGCAGAAACTGGAAGATCACCGGTTACCTGTCGATGATCTTTGCTGGGAGGATATCGAGCCTCATATGAAGCCCTACGGACAGAAATGGTTGTGGTGGGCCGGAAGCTCTGTGGCTGCTGCCGTCATTGCATTACTGTTTTTGTTTTCACCCTTTCGGGCAGGGGACGGATCCTATGACGGCGTGGTGCCGCCAGTGGCTTCTGTTCAGGATGAAGAGAAAATATATCAGGAGACTCAGGAAAACATTCCGGAAAAAACGAAACCATCTGTTACTGAGTCTGTACCAGCGAAGAAACTGATTGCTGCCGCGAGACCTGACAAGCCCTTGCAAATAACTGAAAATGAAGTATCGGAAGCGGAAGTCGCAGAAGAAATACAGGAACAAGAAAAAACGGTGCAGCAGCCGGAAAAGAAACAGAAGCAACAGGATTTGTATAGCTATGAATCGAAAAAATATAATTTCTCTTCTGCCGGTAAGAAAAAGACAGCGGAAGGCGGATGGTCTGTCAATGCAGGTTTCGGTACTGGTGGTCATGTCTCGCTAGGACTCGGAAATGGGGATCTTGTAGCGGATATGGATGATCCTTCGAGTAGTATAACTCCGGGTAATCCGGGAGAGGTATCTCCTCCTCCGGTCAAGCCGCCTTTGTTTGAGAATTCGAATGTATTGCCTCCTGAACAATATACGGAGGTGGATGCAGCATTGCCTCTCTCTTTCGGTGTGACAGTCCGGAAAGATTTCAATCGTTATATCGGGGTGGAGACAGGGTTGGTATATACTTATTTATCTTCCAATCTGTCTGCATGGGATAAAGTTCAGTATAAGTCCCGCCTGGAACTTCACTATTTGGGCATACCTGTCAACCTGGTTGTGTCCCTTTGGCAAAATCCACGATGGAAAATATATTTGTCGGGCGGCTTTATGATGGAAAAAGGGTTACGGTCCAAACAGACGGAAAACAGGTTCTGGCAGTTTGAACAGGTAAATAATGTTGAGAAGAAAAGCATAAACGGCCTGCAATGGTCATTGAATGCCTCTGCCGGTATGTCCTATCGTTTTTACAGGGATTGGAGTTTTTATTTCGAACCACGTATTTCGCATTATTTTGATAATGACCAGCCGCCGAGCATCCGGACAGAAAATTCAGTGATTATCGGACTTGGTGCAGGTATTCGTTTTGATTTTTAATTGAAAGAACTATAAGTATTTATCCACTAAATGTATTGAAGATGAAAAAACTAATGAGTCTGTTTTGTGTGTCGTTGATCTGTTTGCTTTGCGGATGCAACGATGATATGAAAGTGAGGGAGACGATTACGTTGACCATGAATGAACCTGTATTTATGCCTGCCGATGTTTTCCGTTCGTCAGTGAAAGTAAAAACACAACCCGAAGAAATTACTCAGCAAGGTAAGATTTGTTTTTATGAGGGGTATCTGTATGTATCGGAACCGGGAAGAGGTATTCATATCATTGACAACCGGAATCCTTCTTCTCCCCGTGCCACAGGTTTTATTGAGTTGATCGGGAATGCGGATATAGCCATTCGTAATAATATGTTGTATGCCGATTCCTATGTGGACCTGATTTGGTTCGATATTGCCAATCCGGCTCTTCCCGTTTTGAAAGACCGTTTGGAAAATGTGTTTGAAACTTTACCGCCGGTGGAAGAAGGTGAGATCGATTATCAGATGTGTTTTTCGGAAGAGGCAAAAACGAAAGGTGTTGTTGTCGGCTGGACTAAAAAGGAGAAGACAATAACACATGAATATTACAAGAATGAAGAAATCTATTATGATATGGCTTCAAGCAATAGCAGTGGTGGTTCTACAGGGGTGAATGGCTCCATGTCCCGCTTTGGTCTTTATCAGGACTATCTGTATGTTGTCCTGAATAATCAGATGAGTATTTTTAATCTGGGGGGAGCCAAACCGGAGAAAGCGGCAGATAATATGTATATCGGAGGAAATGTGGAAACTATTTTCAGCTATAAGGATTGTATGTTTATGGGAACTCCGACCGGTATGTTGATTTATTCGGTGGCCGATCCTGTTAAGCCGGAATATCAGTCGTTTATGTCGCATGTGTATGGTTGTGATCCGGTCGTTGTGGAAGATGATATTGCTTATGTAACAGTTCATGCAGGTAATAACTGCGGACAGAATTTTAATGAACTGATCATATTGGATGTCAGTGACGTGAAACGTCCCCAGCCGATTGTCGCTTATACGATGACTAAACCGAAAGGATTGGGAATCGATAACGGTACGCTTTTCCTTTGTGACGATGGTTTGAAGATCTATAATGCCAATGACCCGCAGACTCTGATGGCAAACCGCCTGGCCCATTATTCCGGTATGGAGGGTTATGATGTGATCCCTTATAATAATGTATTGATGATGATTGCCGAAGACGGTATTTACCAGTATGATTATTCGGATTTGAAGGAGATTAGGTTGCTGAGTAAGATTGCGGTGAAGAAGTAATAGACTAGATTTGGCTAAACAAACTCTGCCGAAGCAAACTATCACTTTTGCTTCGACAGAGTAAATAATGAAATTAGAAAAAGTATAACAGGTACTTACTATTCAAAGTGCTTCTATAATTGAATGCAAAAAGTCTCTCCTTGTTTTGTTTTAAATTCGATAATGTTATCTCCAGTATTATGATATTTAACGGATTTGCCATTGGAATCAATAATCTTGGCTTGTCCGATACCTGTATATTTTATTCGGCAAATCTCACCTTTGCGTGAGAGAATATTGAATTCTGAAGCTTTTCCCTCTTTCCATGTAGCGGATACTTCGAAGTTACCTCTGGCAACCAATCCATTATAGGAACCGTCTTTCCATGCATCCGGTAATGCTGCTAAAGGTTCTATATACCCTTCATGGCTCTGAAGTAACATTTCAGCAACTCCGGCTGTTCCACCGAAGTTGGCATCGATTTGAAATGGAGGGCATAAACTCCATAAATTTTCCATGACACCTTCGGTAAGTATTAAATTATAAAGCGTATAAGCTCTATTCCCATCTTTGAGTCTTGCCCAGGTGTTTAATCGGTGAGCCATAGGCCATCCTTTCCATATTCCGGGTCTGTCTCCTCTTTTGTCCAAGGCAACCCGGGCTGCGTTTAACCATTCCGGGGTTGTTCCGTTGATTAAGGTGCCCGGATATAAAAGGCAAAGGTGGGAAATATGGCGGTGAATAGGGTCACCGATATCACTATATTTGTTTTCCTCCCGATACTCTTTGAGTTGTCCGGATTCTCCTATATGAACAGGATCTAATAGAGTGATTTGTTTTTCAATGATTTTAGTGAAAGAATCTTTTCTTTTTAGTATTTTGGATGCTTCCAGTAAGTCTCTGAAATTTTCCCAGATCATTCCCTGGTCAAAGGTACAAGCCTTGGTTTGATAGTGTGCGCCGTTATGTCTTTGTTCGGGGGAAGAGGATGGATCAGCCAGTAAAAGACCGTTAGCATCTGGTTTTAATGTTTTGGATAAAAATTTTGCCATTCCTAAAAGTGCCGGATATGTATGATTTTCTAGTATCTGCCGATCGCGTGTGAAATCGTAATAGTCCCAATATAATTTTGTTGTAAAACCTCCTGTTCCCGGACCGGAATGACCACCTGGGGCTCCGATGCCATAAGCGGTAGCACCGGTTCCTATTGTCCAACCATTTTCACCTTCTTGGGGATTTAATGCTTCGGGATTATTTTTTTTGATATAGTTGGTTGCATTACGCATTGCTGCTTTCCGGTAGGTTTCGTTGTATTCTACATAAGGAATAAATAGTTCCGCGAGGTTCGTATTGAAAACAGGCCAGTAATTCATCTGTACATTAATATTATGCCAATAACCACCTGACCAGGGAGCATATTCATACTGGTTCCATCCTCCCTGTAAGTTTGGAGGCAGGGAACCGGCTCTTGAAGAGGCGATCAGGAGGTAACGTCCGTATTGGAAGAACAATTCTTCCAGATACGAGCTTGATTTACCTTTCTGGTAGCTTTTTAATAATTGATCAGTAGGAATTGACGGGACATTTTTATCTAAGCATAAATCAACTCTACTAAATAAATTTTGATAATCGGCAGTATGTTCTTTCAACAGCTCTTCATATCCTTTTCTAATCGCTTCGGCGATTCGTGCAGAAATGTTGTTGTGAGGATGTTCATTCCCTTTGCATTTTTCTTCGGGAGGCAACAGAAAGACACTTTCCCGTAACTGATAGGATGTGCCGGCTGTAATTAAAAGAATCGTACTGTCTGCATGCTGGATACTTATACATCCGTCTTCTGTATTTTTCAGTTCGCCTCCATGATTGATTACTTTGATCTGACATTCGTAAGCCAGGTTGAAGTATTGTACTTCTCCTTGCATTGTTATCAGATCTTTCTCTACTTTAACGACTCCGGTCCGGCCTGTTTTTTCTTTATTATAAGGATGTAGGTAGGGGAGCACGGGACGAACTTTGAAAGAAATACTTCCCGGACGGTTGGCTTTGAGTTTTACAGCAATGACATTACTAGGATAATTTGCAAAATACTCTCTTGAATAAAGGATATCTTCGTGTTGATAGCTAACTGTCGAAACCGCATCGTTTAAACGTAGTTCACGTTTGTAATTCTTTGCATAGTTATGATGTATATCCAGATAGATTTCCGCAAAGTTAGTAAACCCTCCCTGACCGTAGGCACCTTTATTGGCCATTGTTTTTTCGGATAACTGGATACGTTCCACATCTGTCCGTCCGAATAAGTTGGCTCCCATATAGCCATTCCCAATAGGGAGTGACCAATGTTCCCAATCTTCATCATACGGATAACCTCTGGATATTTCCTTACTATAATCACCTCCCCGGTTGTAGGCAGGACGATCATACCAAAGTGAATAAATCTTGTTAAGTTCTTTTGCCTGGCAGAAAGAACTTAGGATTAATGCTAAAAATAAAATTTCTTTTTTCATTGTATCGTATGTTATTATTTACATTGTTACGATGGAATTACTCTGCCTAAATGATTAGTTGTTTTATACATCTTCGATTTTGAACGTCTTCTGCGAGTTTTGAATTAACTTGATAGCTGGTAATTTCTTTTTCAAATCGACTTTAATGATAGTGACTGTTTTATCGGGAGATTTATCTGATATATCTATTGTCATGATATTATCCTTTGTTTTATATTTTAGGATTGATTGATCCGACATAAATGTCACTTTCTTTATACCATAATTGCAGTTTAATTTCAGTTCCCCGCTTTCAGGCCAGTCGAACACACATAGATATAAAGTTGAACTATTTTTAGAGTCCTTACGAATACATTCTCCCCATTCGGGTGTGAGCATACTTCGTTGTGAATTGTAAATAATCTCTCCATTTACTTTCATCCATTCTCCGACAGATTTCAGGCAGGCTTGCGCTTCTTCCGGTATATTTCCTAATGCATCCGGACCAACATTCAGTAAGAAATTACCCCCTCTGGCGGCAATGGTTATCATGTTATGAATGATTTCATCCGCAGATTTCCATTTTTGTCCCCAACTCCGATATCCCGATTAAAATGCGTATAGTCGATAATATTAAAGTTGCTGGCATTGCTTTTGAACATAGCAAAACCGTCATGGTGCTTGGTGGTAAAAACAACATATTTCATGCCGGCCTCTTTAGCCATATTAACCAAAGCATCTGCATTGAATTTGACAGGATTAAATGTATGTGCTTTGGCACGATATTCTCTGAAAGGTATTTTACACCGGTTCATAATCCAGGCGGGATCTCCTCTGTGCTGTTTGAAACCATTATACACTCCTCCGTATAAAGCGTAAGGTCCCCAATGTACGAATAATCCGAATTTCGCATTTCGCCACCAGGTCATTTTTTCGTCGTAGCTGATTATATGCGAAGATTGTGTTTTCGCAAACAAAGAGCCGGATATTAGCAGAAAGAAAAATAAGATTAATTTGTTCATCATGTATTTGGATTAGGAATTAACGAATTTTCTGATGTAAATATAGGCTTTATGTAGCATTTGAATTTTACAATAAGAGTTATTTGTTTTGCAAAATCCGTTATTTGAGAAAGAAGTTATCGAAAATGTCGTAGCACTTTATAAAAAGTGCCAAAAGGGACAATCTGTTTGTCTTACTTTTGGCACATGATTATATAATGGAATTAAATTACCACAATGGATTCTGAACAAGGCTAGGTGAAATCTCAACCTCATTGTGAGGTATTGGATACAGATACATAGCTCTTACCCACTGGTATTTTCTGACAATTACCCGATTGAAGAAAGAACCAGGTTGTCCGGGAGGAATAGTTTTGAGGCCATCCACATTCATTCCCCAGTAAACTGACTGGTCAGCTTCTTCTCCTGGATCGCAGATCATCCAACGACGAACATCGAAATAGCGTTGTCCTTCGGTAAATAATTCTACCTGACGTTCACGACGGATTGCATAGGCTTGTGCTTCATAATTACCGATCACATTCTTCTTGATTCCTTTATTGTGTAGATCCTGATATCCGGCAATTCCGGCACGTTCACGAACTTTATCAAGATAGACAATCACATTCTTATCGGATGGATTCACCTCATTACAAACCTCGGCATAGTACAGATAAAAATCGGCCAGACGAAGTATAATAGATGGGCGTGCATAATTTTTTAAATAAGATCCTGTGTTCATTAACTCCTGATTATTTCTTTTATATAGAAGATAGCCGGAATAATGTCTACGAGATGCATTAAAATTATCGTTATTGCCCCCCTTAGATGAGTCGAAACTCCAACCCGCTTTAGGCTGAATGTGCCAACTTTTACCATGATAGGTAACAGCATGATAAAAACGTGGTTCACGGTTTACATACATATTAAATACTCCTTTGTCAATCTGTGGTTTCACGTAGGCACATGGATTTTCGATATCGGTAAATCCAGTTTCATTATACTCTGGATCTTCCTTGATGTCCAATCCGTTTTTAGTAAAGAATGCATCCACCATTTGCTGAGAAACACCCAATCCTGAAAATCCGTCAAATATATCCCGGGGTCTGCAACGACGATCCAGATGTTGTCCGTTGTTCCCTTCGTTCAAAGAAGTTCTTCCAGTTGCCCAAATAATCTCATTATTGTAATCCTGAAATACTTTGTAAACGGATTGACTAGGATTGATATTTCCATCTTTATTTGTTGCAGTGAACAGTTCGTATCCTTCTGTTTTTGCAAATGTCAGAAAAGTTTCCAAATGTTTCTTCGCTGTTTCCCATTTACCTTTATCTTCTGCAGGGAATAATTTCTTTCCATCCGGATTCGTTAACTCCAAAGCTTCTTTATAACCACCATTGAAAAGCTTGCTTGCTGCATATACCCATAGTTTAGCTCGCATGGCCAGTACGACAGCTTTAGTCGGGCGTACCATTTCGTTCATGTTTTCAACGGTTTCTCCGGTTGCTTGATTTACACTACGCAATGTAAGAGGCAGAGCATTTTCATTCAGAACTTCCTGATAAAGGTTGTCTATAAAAGTAGTCATTTCATCTACAGATGATCTCGGATAATCGAATGAAGTATTTGACTCGTCCACAATTTCTGAGATAAGAGGAACCGGTCCGTACAGTTCAAATAAAGAGAAATAAGAATAAGCGATAAAAAATTTAGCTTCTGCTTTCATCCGTTTAATATCTTGCTCTGTCAACGCCTGGTTGTCTGTAGCATTTCCAATCGGTTTTGCTTTTTCTAAAAAAATATAGGCCTGTCGTATTGATCGATACAAAAGAGTGAATCTATGAAAATTCGCATTGCTGGCATTGAAACCGTTTTCCATTTCCATTTGAGCTTTATCGTGGCAGGTGGTTGTCTCGCCACACAAATGAGGCCACGGATTTTCCAGTCCGTTCATATCCCAGAATAGTTGTGAATATTCTGAAATACAAGTAAATATTTCCGCATGCCAACGACGCGTGTATTTTACATTTTCAAAAGTCTCTTCTATCGTCAGATTACTGGCCAACTCATCGGATACATTCAGAAAGTCAGAGCAGGCTGGAAATAACAGACAGGTGCTTAAAAAAGCTGATAATATTATTTTTTTCATATTTGTAATAATTAATAAGATTAGAAACCTAATTCAAGACCAACAGTCCATGTCATAGAGATTGGATATTTACTCCCACCACCGGCTGAACCTAATTCCGGATCCCACATCTTTATATGATCCCATACGGCAATATTGTTACCTTGCACATATAATCTTGCATTTTTTATCAATGCTTTCTGCAAGGTTTTAGGATTGAATTGATAACCGAATTCAAGATTCTTTAAACGAATAAAGTTACCGTTACGATACCACCAGGTACTTCCCATTGTATTATGGGAAAATTGTTCTGGGTGTAATCTAGGATAAAGTACATTGTGGTTTTCAGGGTTACGACTGCTCCAATGGTCGACGGATTCCACGCGTGTCGAACCTGTTAAGCCTCCGCTAAAAGGAACAAACCTACCTCCGTTCAGATTAATGGATGCATTGGCTACTCCCTGGAAAAATATGCCGGCATAAAAACCTTTATATTCGGCATTCAAACCAAAGCCATAAACCCATTCGGGATTTTGGGCATAAAAGCCATGGTTGTATGTCTGATCATAACTGTCTATTTTCTTATCATTATTCAAATCCGTGTATTTTATATCTCCGGGCATAACAGCACCGCTTGGGATAGCCAGCCCCTCTTTCAGTGTATAATTTTTACTCCCGTCCGAAGGATTCTCTGTGATAATGAAATCATTATCCGTATATAAGCCTTCAGCTATATACAACTTGGGAGTCCCCAGACTGTGTCCGGTATATGCCTGATAATCATATCTTTGTTTTACTTCGTCGTATTCAATAACTTTGTTTTTTGCATATGTGATGTTACCACGGAACGATAGATTTACCTGCTGTACTTTTTGCTTAATCACTATATTTCCATCTATCCCTTTATTGCTTACTTTCCCATAATTTTGCCAGGGGTTTTGTCTGAATCCGGTTACAGAACTGATCGTTTTTCTTTGCATCAGGATATCTCGGCGATCGTTCTTAAAAAAATCAACACTTATATCAATCCGTCCCCTTAGTAATCCTAAATCCAAACCTATATTTTTTTTCTCTTCCACTTCCCATGACAAGTAAGGAGCTGAAAAAATCCCTTCAATGAGTCCTTTTCCCTGTGAATTAACGCCTTTACCTCCTGACCCTCCATTAAAACCAAAAAATACATCTTCCGCACCATTAACTAAGACTCCTCGATAAGGGAAACGAGATCCTCCTACATTATCATTACCAGTCAACCCATAAGATGCTCTGATTTTTAATTTGTTAATAATATCTTCAGCATTTTTCATAAAGGCCTCGTTGCTTACGTACCAAGCCAAGCCGACAGAAGGGAAAATACCATACCGGTATCCTTTTGCAAAGTTTTCACTACCGGTTAGACCGAAACTAGCTTCTGCTAAATAGCGATTATCAAATCCATAGGATGTTCTGGCTACCACACTTTGTTTTTTATATGGCAGTCCGCTTCCCATATCCTGACGGTCTTTTTGCATATAAAGAACCATTCCTGCCACATCATGCAATTCATTGAAGGTTCTGGTATAATTTAATGAAGCTTCCAGGTATATTTGTTTCCTGCCTGTTTTTCCGGAAGCTGCATCATTGGCATGATCGCTTAGATTGGGTTGCCCCTCATTGATTTGTACATATTCTTTTTCTCCGTTTTCATTTAATTTCATTGTGTAACTAGTCGGAGATTTTGTTCTTTTAGTGATAGATGCATAATTAGCGTCAAAACTTCCGGTCAATTTTAAACTTAATCCTTTCGTAATAAAGTCAAGTTTTTGATTTAAGGTTATTTTAGACTGGATAAAAGCATCCCAGTTTTTCTGATAACCAGATTCATTTAACATATTATAAGGGTTTTCTGTAGAACTTCCGTTCCACTGCGGATGTTCGGCAAATTTACCATCGGAGAATCGAAGAGGAAACAAATAAGGCGCATATGCATAAATATTAGTAAATATAGTATTTACATCTTTTGCCGGATAACTTGAGTCCATGTATTGTCCACTCATATCGACAGATAAATCGGTTGTTTTTGTTACGTTAATATCCACATTAGAACGAATATTATAGCGACTTAAACCAATATTGGCATCATATTTATCAATCGCCTGGGAATCGAAAATACCATTTTCGTTATAGAATGCTCCCGATACGAAGTATTTTACGCGTTCTGATCCTCCCCGCAGGTTTAAAGTAACCCGTTGATTCTGTGTATTGTCCTTCAATAAACTTGTAAAATCAGCATTGGGATACAAATCCGGGTCGATTCCGGAACGATACATTTCCAGGACGTCATCCGAATAGGGGGCTACAAAAGAGGTGGGATTTCCTTTTGATTCCCAAACAGCCTCATTATATAATGATAGGTGGTCATATGATCCCATCATTTTAGGTAAGCGGGTTGGTTTGGCAACACTGAATTCGGCCCTGATATCTAAGGTCGGTTTCTGTGCAGTACCACGTTTCGAGGTAATTAAAACAACACCATTTGCACCTTCTGCTCCATATACGGCAGTTGCAGAAGCATCTTTCAATACGGTGAACGATTCGATTTCGTCTACTCCGATATCACTCATGCTTCTTGGCACTCCGTCAACAAGAACTAATGGAGAAGTACCTCCCGCAAAAGAACTGACACCGCGAATCCAAAACTCTGAGTCGTCTTTGCCTGGTTGTCCTGAACGTTGTACAGCTAGAATACCGGAAATTTGTCCGGCCAGATTGTTGGTCAAGCTTCGTGTCGGCATTGACAATTCTTTAGCCGAGATGGTGTTGATGGAGGCAACCACACTCTCTTTCTTCTGTTGCCCGTATCCGATTACAACCACGTCTTCCAATCCGACACTCGATTCCATCATACGGATATTTATCGGATTGTCGTTTTTTACCTCTTTTTCTTCCGTGTTGTAACCAATATAACGGAATTCCAGGATACATCCTTTCGGAGCATTGATAACATATTGTCCGTCAATATCTGTAATAACTCCTGTTGTTGTACCTTTTACTGCAACAGTAGCACCGATGATCGGATTACCGTCAGCATCTGTGATAAGACCTTTTATCTGAAGATCTTTCTGCTGTGTTATTGAAGGTGTCGCTTTTTCAGCATTGCCTTCTTTCCGGGCAATAGCAATATAATCGTCAATCTGTTTAAAGGTATATCCGTTTCCTAGAACAGCTTCGAGAGCATCTTCTATATCAGAAGTCTTTATGTTAACGGACACACTCTTGTTTGTGGCTATTTCATCGTTGTTGTATGCGATCTTTATACCGGACTGTTTTGTGATTGCGTCCAGTACTTGTTCGATTTTTGCATTTTTAAATGATAGATTTAATGTAAACTTTTGCTCAAAAATGGAGCTGTTTGCAGAAACATTCAATGCCATACCAAGAAACAGGCATAAAAATAGTTTGCGATAAGCATCTCTTTTTAAGACTTTTTGTAGTGTTGGATACTTTTTTAGATGTCTAATTTTCATAACTTTGCATTTTGCAGGTTAAACTAAAATGATTTTGTTTTTTGATCTGTAGTCACAGAGATAGTATCTGATCCATACTGTCTCTGTTTTTTCATGGTTTAGATATTATTTTATTTCATTTTCCCTCCTTTGTTTTTTAATGTGAATAGTATTATTATCGGTTCTCTCTAATTTGATATCTGATGTATAACTGATTATTTCAAGTAAGTGCTCCAATGTCGTTTCCTTGTCGACGATTAAAGAATAACGGGTACGTTTTAGTGCTTTATCTTCGAATTCAACAGAGAAGTCATGCCAACGTTGCAGTTTTGTCATAATCTCTTCAAGTGGTGTATTTTTGAATACGTATGTTCCGTTTATCCATGATGTGTAAAGTTCGGTATCGACAGTTCGTATAGTTGTTTTTTTATTATTTCTGTTGAAAGTAAATTGTTCTGAAGGTGAGATTGTTTGTTCTTCTCCATCTTCTGTCTGTACAGCGACCGAGCCTTCGATTAGTGTAGTGCTGGCTATCCGGTCTTCCGTATAACTACAAATATTGAAGGTCGTTCCCAAGACTTTTACTTCCATACCGTTAGCTTTTACGACAAAAGGTTTCTCTTTGTTTTTGGCCACTTCGAAATAAGCTTCACCAATGAGGGTAACTTCTCTCTTATTGCCAGTAAAGCGGGTGGGATAGATCAATTCTGTTTCGGAGTTCAGCCTGATACGAGTGCCATCCGATAATAACAGTTGATAGGTCTTTCCTTTAGGAATAACTAAATGATTATTTTTTACTTTGGTCTTTTTACTTTCTTGCTTAGACTCATAACTCAACAGACTCTTGGCATCATTCTTGATAGTTACATCTTGTTGGTGCCGGGCAAATTCTTCCTGGTTTAGAGCAAGTTTTTCTCCATTGTCCAATAAAAGAGTCGGTTCGTCAAATTCATTTATATTGACTTCGCTGACGATCGGTGAACGAAATATGTCAGAGAAGAGGTATGTACCGATGGAAATAACTAAAGCAATCATTGCTGCATATCGAAGCCATAGGGTATAGTTACGTATTTTCTTTTTGTTTATTGTCTGGCTTTTGACAGTGTTCCAAGCCTGGTCGATATCGACTGTTTTCTCTTTGCGAGGCAACGATGAAACTTGGTGCAATCGTTTGAGTTGCTCATATTCCGACTTGTTTTCTTCAGATGCATCCAGCCATTCCGACAAGATATGGCGCTCCTCATCTGTTGCTTCATCAGATAGAACAGAAAATATAATTTGATATATTTTTTCAAACTTCATATTTCTTCTTTTTATATATTGACAATCGAAGAGGACAAAATGGGTAGGTTGTTTTAGAAAAATAATAGAAAAAATAAAAAAGTGAGATGTTTCAGTTCTTCACGCATGATACGGAAAGCTTCTCCCAGATGATATTTGACAGTGTTCACAGAAATATTGGATACCTCGGCTATTTCTTTGTACTTCAATCCTGTAACGTATTTCAGAAGGAATACATTACGACACTTCTCCGGAAGCTTCAGCAAAGCTTGTTGCACTTCTTTCCGGTATATAAAATCTTCCTCTTCATTAAGCTGTTCTTTCCACTCTTCAGTGAGGGAAGCAAAGAAGTCTTCTTTAATAATTTCAGATTTGTAGTAGTTAATACAACCGTTTTTTATGGCACGATAAGCATATGGGAGAAAAGTTTCCCGGGTTACGGACAGATGTTCTTTCTCCCAGACAGAAATGAAAAATACCTGTACAATATCTTCTCTAACCTGGCTGTCAGTAATATATTTGCTGGCATAATTGCATAGGTGAGAATAATATTCCCGGAATAATTTTTCGAATATAGGTCCTTCTGCTATTCGCATAAGTAGTTTTTGTTATCTGGTAAGGAGTGTAACAATTTGTAAGTATCTGCTACATCCCATTACGTTATCGCTTTGAATCTCTGTTGAATCTCTCTGTTTCCATTGCATTCCGAATGTCTGCTTTTGCGTGTTATGTATATGAGTCCTACAAGAACTATACACCAACGAATGCAAATATAGTCTATTTCTGAAATAATAGGTTAAATGTTGAAGAATAATCCGATAATGCAATATTCTTTTGTTAACAACCATATAAACTTCCACTTTTCATTTGAAAAAAAGAGAATGCTCAATAGGATTATACATCTATAAATCTGCATATTACGTTTCAATCATTGCATTAGTTCTTGTAGAACTAATGCGATTTGTACTTAAAAGTATTCGTTTTTAATCTTTGATAGATGTCTGTGTATTAGTATAAATAGTAACTTTATATGTTAGTTGAAACTTCATATTTCCCCTTTGTCTGCTTATCAGTTTTTCTATTAATATTTTTCAACATTCTAAATACATCGCTCTAAAATAAACTATACGATAGTAAATGTGTTCTTTAAATAGAAACATTTATAAATACATAAGGCGATGAAATTTTTTATAGACACAGCGAACCTGGATCAGATCCGGGAAGCGAATGATTTGGGCGTGTTGGATGGTGTGACGACCAATCCGTCATTGATGGCCAAAGAAGGAATTAAAGGAGTGGAAAACCAACGGGCACATTATTTAAAGATTTGCGAGATCGTGGATGGCGATGTGAGTGCCGAGGTGATCTCTACCGATTATGAAGGAATGATCAAAGAAGGGGAGGAACTGGCTGCCCTGAATCCGCATATCGTAGTAAAAGTTCCTTGCATTGAAGCAGGGATTAAGGCCATTAAATATTTTACGGACAAAGGTATCCGTACAAACTGTACGCTGGTCTTTTCCCGTGGTCAGGCTCTTTTGGCGGCAAAGGCCGGGGCTACCTATGTCTCTCCGTTTGTCGGACGTCTCGATGATATATCCAGTGACGGAATTGAACTGGTTGCCAAAATAGTGGAAATGTATACTTATTATGGTTATGAGACGGAAGTGCTTGCTGCTTCTATCCGTAGCACACAGCATATTATCCAATGTATCGAGGCGGGAGCCGATGTGGCAACCTGCCCCTTGGCTGCTATCAAAGGTTTGTTAAAACACCCGCTTACCGATAGCGGATTGGCAACCTTCCTGGCCGACTATAAAAAGGTGAACGGATAGGCCGTCGGTGACAAATAATATTTTCTTTGTTTTATAGGGGGCAGCAAAAAGTTTGTCATAGTTGATTATTAGTGTGTTACGGTGAAAACGGCTTACAACCGGGGTAAAAAGGTCCCTACTTTTGACCTCGAGTTTGTCACGATTAACATTTGAAAACATATAATTCCTGTCCGGTATATCACCGGGTTGATACCGGAATACCACCTAGGTGATGATGAAACGTCACCGGGGTGGTATGATGCAAAAGCTATAGCTTTCGAGATTAGAAGCTATAGCTTTTGTCCTTAAAGTAAGTAGCCTTTGAGCTTAGTTGTTATTCACTTCTTAAAACTTTGACAGGATTACCCGAAGCTGCTTTGTAAGTATGCCAGCTGACGGTGAGCAGCGTTATAAAAAGTACACTGAATCCGCCGAGCAGAAAGTGGAAAACGGATATTTCCGTATGATAGGCAAAGTGTTCCAGCCATTGGTTGAGGAAAAGCCATGAGACAGGAACAGCAATAACGAAGGCTATTCCGATCCAGCCGACAAACTGTTTATTCAGTAGAAACATAATCCCTAAAGTGCTGGAACCGTTTACTTTCCGGATGCCTATTTCTTTGGTGCGTTGTTCCGTAGCATACAAAGCCATTCCGAACAGCCCGAAACAAGTCAGGAAAATACTGATCAGCGAGTACATGATCATTAATTCCGCCAGTTCGGTTGTCCTGCTGTTGCGTTGCATGAACTCCTTATAAACATCCTGAAAAGTGAAATATTTACCGGGATTCATCTTTTCCCATACTTTCTTGATGGAGGCAATGGTTTGCAGGCGGCCTTTGCCGAGTTTGATCTCTGCAAAGGCATATCTTTTGTCGTCATCCTGAACTATATAGATGATACTGGGGAAGACATCTTCTTCGAGTGAATTAGCAAAAATGTCTTCGACAATACCTGCAACGATCATTTTAGGCTTGTTGCCGTCTGCCTCATATTCAGCATTCTTTTTATCGTATTTACTCAGCGGTTGGCCAACCGGGTTTTCTCCCGGAGGAACCAGGAGATCTGCATATTTTTGAGTGATATAAGTCGGATTCTTGAACTGTTCAAGTGCACGGTCCGGTTCGATTCCCTGCATAATCTTTATCTTTAATGTTTTCAGAAAATCACGTCCACCCATATATTGTGCACTCATATAATGGGTTTCGCTTCCGTCCGGATTCTTGATGTCCGCAGTAGATAACCCCATATTTAATAAACAGCTTCCCGTGAGTGTCACATTTTCCACACCGGGTATTTTTTTTATTTCGCGTACAAAAGCCGGCATGTAGGAATTATCTCCTCCCCAGGAACCTACCTCAATTAAGTCGCGGTAACCTTCTCCTCCTTTTTGTATAAAACGAAGTTGGCTGTTTACCGTGAGTGTCGCGATGATCAGGCCGATGGAAACGGTATATTGGGCGATGGAGAGGGCGGTTACGATCCTTCTTTTCTTATTCCCGGTGAAAAACTCGCGGTAACCGGAGGCCGACAGTTTACCTATTTTCCGGCTTATATAGACGGAAGGGATGATGGATAACAGGAATATAAACAGGGCGATCATCGGCAATACCTGTTTATTGAAGAAGAAAGATGTTTGTATGTTCCCTGAGACAATCGAGTTGAATAGCGGGATCAGGTCGTTTGTGATCAGCAGGGAGATGAGGAATGCTGCGATAACGGTCAGGAATGTATCGAGGAAAAGCTGGCGGTTGATATCAGCTTTTGTCGCACCCATAAGTTTTTGTGTATGAATCATCCGTACCTGTTGCAGCAGACGGGAGAAGTTGAGGTTGATATAGTTGAAACAGGCGATCAGCAGGATCAGGATGGCGGAGATCAGTCCGACATAGAGCAAGGTCTTCTGGCGGCTGTTGAGGAACAGGAAACCTTCCTGTGTATATTTCCGGAAATAGCTTTCCTGTAAAGTGTATAAATGGTATTTCCCTCCTGGGAGAAATGTCTGCATGCCGTCTTTATTGATCTGTTCGGCGAATTTATCCGCGTCGATAGGGCGATTGGTCATTAAGAGGCACAATCCTCCGTTGAGCGTTCCTCCGGTTCCGGTTAATGCATCGAATGAGATATAGGATTGGTCGCGCGATTCGACGATAGCGGCAACTTGATAGGTCGTTTCGTTTTCTTCCTTTTCTATTGTACCATCTTTCCGGACACGAGTAATCGTATTGTTCGTGCCGGTGGTGATCGTTTGGCCGATCGGGTTTTCTTTGCCGAAGTATTTCCGGGCACATTCTTCCGTCAAAGCGATTTTATTCGGTTGAGTCAGCACCTCGTTCAGGTCTCCGTTCACTACTTTGTAGGGAAAGAAACGGGGGAAGGAGGCATCGGCTACCACTATCGTGATCGGATCGAAACGGGTATTGTTTACCATTATATAATCCATTCCGGTATTATTCATGCGTACATAATCGGTTACTTCCGGATATTTTTCTTTTATTTCGCCCGGAATGCCGCCGACAATGAAACAAACCCGTTCGCCGGGTTGGAGTGGTGAGTCCTGGTCCATCAGGTAGATATTATCCCGGTTCGGATTATCCGCTTCCAGGTTATATTCATGGATGACGAAAACTGCCAGCAGGTTTGTGCAGGCAATGCCGATTGCCAGGCTGACGATTGATATGATGGAGAACGTCTTGTTTCGCCACCAACTTCGCAGGACGAGTTTAAATGCGATTGCTTTCATATTGTAATCGGTTTATTCGCTTCTTAATACGTTGACTGGATTGCCGGAAGCCGCTTTGTAGCTGTGCCAGCAGACTGTGAGCAGGGTGATAAGCAGGACAAACAATCCGCTTGCCAGATAGATGCCGATACTCATATCCGTGTGGTAGACAAAGTTTTCCAGCCAACGGTTGAGTAGTAACCAGGTGATAGGGATGGCAATGATAAAGGAAATGCCTATCCAGGATATGAACTGGCTGTTGAGCAGTAACATGATTTGGGGGCTGGTCGCTCCGTTCACTTTCCGGATACCTATTTCCTTGGTGCGTTGTTCGGTTGCATAGAGTGCCATTCCGAACAGGCCGCAGCAAGTCAGGAAGAGGCTGATCAATGAATACATGAACAGCAGCCGGGAGAGTTCGGTTGTTTTCTCGTTCCGTTGCAGGAACTTTTGGTAAACATCCTGATACGTGAAATATTTACCCGGGTTTACCTTATTCCATGCTTCCCGTACGGCAGCGATACTCTTCTCCCTGTCATCGCCGAGGCGTATATAAATGTAATTGAACGAATTTTGAGGACTGTTGTTGATCTGGATGGTAAAAGGATAAACTTCGTTTTCCAGTGTATGTGTGTATAAGTTCTCGACGATACCGGCAATTGTCGTGACCGGTGCATTTGACGGATCATTACCTGTATTCCCTTCATCGAACTCTTTATCGATCGCATTAATCGGTTTACCGATCGGGTTTTCTTCTTTTCCGACCAGTATCTCTGCATATTTCTCATTGATATATACCGGACGGGCATATTTCTCGACGGCCTGTTCGGGAGGAAGGCCTTTTAACAGCTTCAGTTGTAAGGCGTCCAGGAAGTCTGGTTCGCCGAAATAGTTGATTTGTGCTGTATAGTTTTCGCTGCCGTCTTCATTTTTCAAAACGATTTGCATTATCCAACTGTCCAGGATAGAGCTTCCGGCAAGGGATACGTGTTTTATCTCCGGGTGTTTTTTTAGTTCCCGGGCAAAAGGACGGACATAAGAACCGTCTTCTTGCCAATCTCCTATTTCAATCAGGTTTTTATAATTATCTCCTCCTTGACGGATGAAATGAAGTTGATCGTTTACCGTCAGTGTGGCAATGACCAGGCCGATAGAAATAACATATTGAGCGATGGATAATGAGGTGACTATCTTCCTCTTTTTATTTCCGGTGAAAAACTCCCGGTAACCGGAGTTGGAAAGCCTGGATATCTTTTGTCCCATATAGGCTGCCGGAATTATGGATAACAGCAGGATAAAGCAACAGATGACTGGCAATGATTGGCCGTTGAAAAAGAAAGAGGAATGTAATTGCCCGTTTACGATTGAGTTGAACAGGGGAAGCAGGTCATGGGTAATCAGCAACGAGCAGAGGAAGGCAATGATTACCGTCAGGAAGGTATCCAGAAAAAGTTGCAGGTTGATTTCTTTCCGGCTGGCTCCCATCAGTTTCTGTGTATGAATCATCCGTACCTGTTGAAGGAGACGTGAGAAGTTGAGGTTGATATAATTGAAACAGGCTATTAGCAGAATCAGGATGGCGGAGATTAATCCTACATAAAGCAATGTCGGCTGACGGAAATTCAGATAGTTCGATTTCTGTCCTTCGGTCGTGTAGAAGTAGCTTTCCTGTAAAGTATCCAGATAATAATTCCCCAGGTCACCCTGTAAAGTAGGGATTTTGTCTTTTTTCAATTGTGCTTCAAATGCTTTCCGGTCGATTGGCTTGTTCATCAGTAACAGGCTGGTACCGCCATAGAAGGGATCTGAGATGGCTGTTACTGCCTCCAGGTTTAAAAAGGATTGTTCCCGGTCGGCTATGATGGCGGCAACCTGGTAAGCGTGTTCGTTGTTAGTACTGCCTTTGGTGCTCATCTCTTCATCGGGAAGACTGAAATGTATTATATTGCCGATCGGATTGGTTTTTCCGAAAAGTTTTCGGGCAGTTTGTTCGGTAAGGGCCAGTTTGTCGGGTTGAGTCAGGGCCTCTTTCAGGTTTCCGGAGAGTACTTTATAGGGGAAAAACTCTGATAAAGACGGATCGGCGGAGACGAGACGAATCGGTGCGTGTTTCACATTATCGATAGAAATGTATTTGACGGTTTTTCCGCTTATCCGGAGATAGTCCTCGACTTCGCTGTATTTCTCTTTCAGCATTGCCGGGATATCGCCTCCTGCATAGATAGTCTTTTGTCCGGTTTTCATCGGCCAGTCCTGGCTGAGTATCCAGATACGTTCTTTGTTCGGATTTCCTTTCTCTATTCCATATTCATGAATAGTGAATACGGCCAGCAGGTTTGTGCAAGCAATGCCGATCGCCAGACTGACGATGGAGATTATTGAGAATGTCTTGTTTCTCCACCAGCTGCGGAATACAAGTTTTAGAGCGACAGTTTTCATAAATTCGATATTAGGCTTTTCGTACCGTTCTTTTTCGAATGGCATTTCAAATCTATCCTCTTTCTTTTGCAAGGACAAAGAATAAGTAAAAATAATTGAAGGATACAGTCAAATTGTCTAAATATTAGACAATGGGAGTTGGGAGAAAAAAGAATCCGTATATCTTTGCTTTTGTTATGAGAAATGGAAAGATTATAGTAGTGGACGATAATGAGGCGGTGCTTAAAACTTTGCGGATGATTCTTTCGCGTGAATTTAAGACGGTGGTCTGTGCTTCGGTGCCGACTTTGCTGCCTGCTTTGCTTCGGGAAGACAATGTGGATGTTGTCCTGTTGGATATGAATTTCGGAACCGGCAAGCAGAGCGGGGGAGAGGGACTTTTCTGGCTGGACCGTATCCGTGAACGTCCGAATCCGCCGGAAGTCGTGTTGATAACTGCTTTTGGCGATATAGAACTGGCTGTCTCTTCCCTGAAAAAGGGAGCGGCGGATTTTATCGTGAAACCCTGGGATAATGATAAACTCTTGTCGACTGTTATCGCTGCTTGGGAATCCCGTTCCGGGAGAAAACAAAATTCCTCTCGAAAGGAATCGGAGTTTCTTTCGGAAGAAACAGATTCTGTCGTTACATTGCTTGTCAATTCCCTGCTCCGGAAATATGCAACGGCTTATGGGAAACCTTTTCCCGGAATTACTCCCGATGCATTGCATAAATTGTCGGACAGGATGCTCAATGGTGATCTCAGTCTTTTGCAGCAGACCATCGAGCGTGCCGTGCTTCTTTCAAATTCATCCGTGCTCGATAGTGATGACTTTTATATGGATGCTCCTCTTGTAACTGTTTCCCATCCGGTTACTTTGGAAGAGATGGAGAAACAGTTTATCAGTGAAGTACTGGCAGAGAAAAAAGGAAATCTGACGCTTTGTGCCCAGCAATTGAATATCAGTAGGCAGACGCTCTATAATAAGATGAAGAAATATAATCTTTAGGAAATAACAGGCTGATATGTCAAAATAATACCGGAAAGACGATGGCAAGTGACCTACATCTTTCCGGTATTTAATTAGGTGAAGTCGTGTTTATTTCCTGATACCTTGGATTGTTTTTGTTGTCCGGTCTGTTGTCATTCTGAAGAAATATACGCCTTGAGGGAGAGAACCTGTATGAATTATACTTCCCGGATGCTGTATCTTTCTGACCAGTTTCCCGTTGCTTGCATAGATTTCCAGCAATTTGACTTGCTGATTATGAATGATATTCACCTGATCGCTGAACAGGTTGGGTTGAATACTTACTTCCTCTTCCCTCTGTATCTGTTCATTATCGACGCTGGTGTCGGTATCGATTGTAACCGGTTGGCTCTTTTTGTCGTTGTAAAGGGCATATACCTGATAAACAGGAGCGTTAGCCGGTATGTTTTTATCGGTATACTGTGTGCTTGAAGCCGGTAAGGTGGCCAATTCCAATTGGTCGCGGTTGATTTGATAACCTGTCGGTTCCGTAAAATCGGTAATCAGGAATCCTTCCGGCGACGAAGAGGCTACCTCTGATCTTATGATTGTCATTTTAGTGCTTTTCATCGGATTAAGTGCTTGTTTCTTTGCCCTTAACAGTGAAGCACTATTTGTCAGTTCTCCTTCTTCCGAAGTTACGACGAATGAAATACAGGAGTTGGCATCCAGCTCTTCGGTCGGGAATGTTGCCCACTTTTTGTCGCTCATTGCATAGATATTCCCTTTTCCGTCGATGGCTGGCCCTTCGTCGGCAAAAGCCGGAGAAATCTTTTTATTATATTTTTGGGCATGAATAGCTACAATCAAATCCTGACCGGCATCTATAGTGAAAGGCTTTTTTAATGTAATAGCATTCGTTTTCTGGTATTCAATATCTGTCAGATCTTCTTCATATATCCGGTTTCCCTGTTCTATATAAACGGCATACGACACATTTTCGACCGGAGTGAAATAAACGGTAGTGATCGTCTTTTTGTGAATTGGTGTCAAATCATTCGTATCCCATCTCTGACCATAATAAAAAGGATCGCCTTCAAATCCAAACTGATAACCTTTCCCTTGATCTCCCCAGCCGATAATTTGTTGATATATGGGTGCTTTCCATTCCAGTTCGATATTTCCGTCTGTCGTTTTCCGGGCTGTCAGGTCCGTCGGTGCCATTAAGCCGGCTTCTACTGTTTGACCGTCCTGCGACATACCGGCAAGATATGTCGTTCCTGTATTCTGAGGATCCAGCCAGATATCCATACGCTCTTTGCTGTTTTCGCTGAATTTGTTCCAGTGAAAAGAAAATTTACCGTACAGGTTTAGTCCGTTGGGGTTTTCACAAGAAGAAGTGCCTCCGCTTAATATTCCTATAATCAGACCTTTGTCGTTGAAAAGCGGAGAGCCGGAAGATCCACCTTCCGTTACCGCATGACCGTTGGTCGTTTCATCGAAGGTGGTGTTCCAATGGGCATTCCTTGCTCCGGTTTGCTCTGTATCCGTATTGTTCCAGGTGACAGATTCAACCGGATATTTTCCATAGGTGGAAATCTTTTTATAATCTCCTGAAGGGTGATGGATGCCGACTCCTGAAGGCGATGGCGTACCTGTCCGGTCCCAGCCATTGAAGAAAACATCATAATTATCGGGAATGTTCTCGTTCAGTAACAACAACAGACCATCGGAACCATTCTGAATAGGGATGGCTGCTTTACGGGTACAACCAACTATTGGTTCATACCTATTCCCGGACGAACTGTTGTCGCAGCCAGTGCGTTCCATATGAAAAAAAAACATCCATTCCTGTAATTCTTCGTCTGTCGCCTCTCCCAAACCGTCCATTGTCTGCGAACAGTGATAAGCGGTCAGGATATAAGGCTTCTTATCTTTTGCCGTATTATTAACCAGCGATCCGGAACAGATAAAGTATTGTCCTTTTATCAGCTGGATTGTATGGCACACGCCTTTTTGCTGTAATAGCCAGTCATCTCCTTCTTCACAGTTGATGTTCACCATGCAGGGACCTGATAATTCTTCTTGGGCGCTTTTCGTTTCTTTTGTTACGTAAAGATGGTTGTATCCATATCCTATGCCGCTGATCCGTAATAAAGGTTCCTCACCCGACGCGGCCGGTATGTATTCCAGTGTAATTTTATCACCGGCAATCGGTTCGGTAGCAAAATGTCCGTTTTGGGGATGGGTACGGGTTGTATAAGCACCCAGTACCTGGCTTTTATCTGCATTATAAATAAATAATTTGCCGCCTTCCGGAATGTAAAAATCGGAGTAAGACAAGATCAATGCAATAGCTCCTTTTGCTTCGAGATGCAGTTGCCATACTTTTTGTCCGTCGGGTAAAGTCCTCCAATTTCCACTGTTGGATATACTCAAATCTGTTTCGATCCGTTTGGCAATCGCTAAAGGAGCACCTTGGCTTACCCGCCAAGCATCGACAACTTTAAGGTCTTCAACACTGAAGTTTACCGGGATCTGTACAGGCTGTTCCGTACTTTTCAGATTGGTCATAAACTGAAAACTCGGCGGAAGACCTCCTTCACTGATTTGTGCATGCAGAAATATCGTCGGAAAACAACAGAGACAAAGAATGCCTGCTATTAACCGAATGGAATGGTAATGATTCATCTTATTTGTAATGTAATACTAGTTTTTATTTGTTGCGTTAAAAATAAGAATTATTTATTTAACCACAATCATCACATACTGATTTTCCTGTATTCTCTTGTTGTCAAGGAGATCCAGCAGTTTTTGCTGTTTAGGCGAGCCGGTTCGTTCTACGTTCATACGCATTTCTGTCAGTGTACGGATCATATAAAGAGAACCGTCTGTTTGTCCGTCCGGCCAGAAAGTGAGTCCGCCGTCCAGGTCGTTGATAAATCCCTGTCCTCTACGCGGAAGGACATACGTTTTACCTTCATCTTTCATATAAACAGCCTGATAACTCAGTGTCGGTTTGTACTCATATTCGAATCCCAGCCAGCTTACGAGCTTTGGACCTTTCTTTTGATACAGGCCCATGAATAAACCTTTTGAGTTTTCATATAAAGTACGCAACCATATCTTCTCGTCCGTAACTTCTTGTTTTTCTGCATAGTCAGTCAGGATGCCGTATTTCCCGAGATTCAGATTGTACAAAGGTGCAACAGTCTGAGGATCACGCATCTGGAATACGGTATCACAGAACGGTATCATAAAAGTCATTTGATCTTGTGTCTCATTCCAATAGGATGTCTGGAAGAATGGGATATTATCTGTTTGCGATTTGGAAAGTGTCGATTTATCCTTTAAGGTGAACTTTCCGAGCGTTTCGCCTGCCAGGTTGAAAGTCAGCATGCAGTTCGGAACGCCGCTTGTGTCTTCATAGTGGCTCAACATATATCCGTCGGATGAGAATCCCAGTAGTTTATCTTTTCCCAGGTTGATTGTGTATTTCTTTTCCACTGTTTCAGGAAAAACATACCGGGTGATTGTCAACATCGTATCAAGTGGAGGCAGTTCAATGATTTGTGGGTCGCAAGGCTCCTGGCTTCCTCTAGTTTCCACATCTTTACCGCTCATGGCACAATACATGCGGGTTGTCTTTTTGTCATAAAACAGATTATGCCCGTTCATTTCATTATTCCATTTATAGGCCAGTGCCTTGAAACCGTATCGTTTGCTTGGCCTTCCTATTTTCCGGTAATAAAGCCGCGGGTTGTTGAACGTGATGAAAGCATTGCTGTCAGGTATGGAAATGGCTTGCTTTACCGTATAGTTACCGTCTCCGACAATATAATAATCTATTTCCGAAGCGATCTGGCTTAACTTCAGTGGTTGCTTTTCGCCATCGAGGGCACTTTCCAAATCTATATGGGTAGGAACAACAGAATAATCGACCTTTCCTTCATATTTAGGTGGAGTGATTGGACGAGTGCTCTTTCCTTCTTTTTGTTTACAGCCGCTCAGTGTACCGAGACATACAGCACAGGTGGCAATCAGAACATATAATGTTTTCATGATACCGGTTTTTTTAATTGATTGCCTCAAAAATAGGTATTATTTATTTAATTGCATCTATTGGGTACGATTTTATCGTTTATTTACGAAAAAACAGTAATAATATTGCATGCCAATGATTTAATAGCTTTATTTGTATATAGTAATCTAAATACCAATCAGTATGGATGCAAGTTCGAAACTTTTAGGCGGTTTATTAATCACTTTGGCCACTGTTTCTTGTATTACGGGGAATAAAAACAACGCTGGACGTAAGAATCTTTTGAAGGATTGTCCCGTTGTAGGTCAGTATGTTCAGGTGGGAGACGACAAGGTTTTGTCGTGTGACCAGAAGTTATTGACGGATACGATCCGTCTTCCTCTTAGTTTCTTTACAGAAGATATGGAAATCGTTAAATTGGATGGTAGGGATACGGCATTGGTTACTCAATGTGGTGTTAGTCTTTCTGATAATTATATCCTGATACATAGCGGATATCCTCCTACTGCTTTTAAACTTTTTGACAGGAAGGGTAATTATCTGACGGATATAGGTGCTGTCGGTCAAGGCCCGGGTGAATACAAATTTGTCTATGATGCTCAGATAGATGAAAAGAACGGACGTGTTTATTTGATGCCTTGGCAAACGGAGAATCTGTTTGTTTATAATTTAAATGGTGAGTCGTTAGATCCCATACCCCTTGGGGTTCGTTGTCCGAAAGCTATGTTTAATGTTGATCCGGATAAGGGTACGTTGACTGTGGCAACATTACCTTTTCCGAAAACTTCGGCAGTTGTCTGGGTACAGGATTTAGCTGGGAATCATATTCAGGAAGTGGCTCCCGGGCATTTGGAAGTTCCCTGGACTTTTAATAATGAGATATTATGTAATTTGAATATGCACAATGTGTTTGATGTCAATCTTTTATGTGTAGAACCGACTCGTCCAGATTCTCTATATCATTATGATATTGAGAATAACCGGTTGCGTCCGACTTTTACCTTTAATCATTCAAAAACGGATCCTATTCCTTGGCATGGTTACCACGAATGGCCGGATTATTTTGTTGGACAATTTTCGGGTCCTCCTGTTGTTCAACAAAGTGAATATGGAACGGTTTCGACTCCGGGAGAGACTGTTCATTATATAGTAGAGAAGAGTACTTGTCAGGGGGCTTATTTTAAAATATATAACGACTATTTCGGAGATCAGGAAATAGAATGGCCTAGCGGAATATTCTCGAACGGTTATTATATCCGTAATATGGAACCGGGAAATTTACTGACAGAGATTGAAACTTTATTGAAAAAGAGTGACCTTTCCAGTGATATGCGGAAAAAACTAACTGATATACAGAATATGATTGACGAAAATGATAATAATTACCTGATGATTTATCCTCTTAAAAGATAAAAGTTTATAGAACTATCCTCCTGTTGGTCCCATCGAAAAAGAACTGGCAGGAGGTATAATTTATTTGACGACAATCATTACATTCTGATTGTCTGGCAGATTGCGAAGGAAGTTTTTAAGTGCTTTCTGTTTAGGGGAGCCAGTTAGTTTAATGCCTTTTTTCAGTTCGCTGGCCGGACGAATCATATACATATATTCGTCTACTTGACTGTCAGGCCAGAAAGGTAAACCTTCATCCAGGTCGTTTGTCAATCCCTTTGATTTCAATGGGAGCGCTTTTGTTTGTCGGCATTTCTTCAGGAAAACCATCTGATAATCTTCGGAAGGAAATTCTTTGCTGTTTTTCTCTTTTTCTAACCAACCGGATTGTCTATGTGTACCTTCTTTGTGGATTGTTAGAAATACTCCTTTCGGATTCTCGATGAAACCGTTAATCCATGCTTTGTTTTCCAACCCACTGCTTCTTATAGCTTTGCTAGCCGGTAGTCTGTATCTTCCTAAATGAACATAATATGCCGGAAAGATTGTTTGATGATCTTGTAAACGGTAAACTGTGTCACAGAAGTTTACAACGAATGTTGGTTTGTTTTCATATAGATAAAAATTGTTGTAGCAAGTAAAACTGTAATAACTTCTTATCGGAACTACCCCTAAGGAGTCGATTCCGAAATGGAACTGACAGAGTGTGTCATTCTTTAGATTGAAAGCGGTTACTCCCTGGATAAATGAACTTCCGGGATAATTGAACCGGCGGTAGTACATTTCCGGAGTGAAGCACTCTGCACGATCTGTCAGTAAATGACGGGTTGGGAGTGAGTCCGGATATAAATAATATCTTCTGGCAAGTACGCTGTCTAATGGAGGTAATTCTCCGATATACCAATTGGCATATCCAGTCTCCGGGTTTATTTTCTTTGTTTGTCCATACAGTTTCGTTGTAGCTTTGTCATAAAACAGGTTCTTTCCAAAAGGATACCAATTATCATATTCCGTTTTCAATCCTACGCGTTTTCGCTTTTTCCCTTGCCGGTAAAGATAGAGTTTGGGCTGGTTCAGAACAATGAAACCTCCTTCAACGGCAACAACATCCGTAATCGGATATTTGTCGTCACCAACCTGGTAGTATTCGATGGTTGATGCCACTTCGCTTAGCAGGACAGGGGAGGAAGTGGAAATAGCCGATTCGACATCTATTTTTTCCGTTGGATTTGTCTTGTCATATTTGGCTGTATATTTCGGACTGGCAGGTTGATAAACGGCTTCTTCCGTTACAGAGGATATGGTTTCTTTCCCTTTTTGTTTGCATCCGGTAAACAGAATAAGGAAAACCAGCAATAGATTATATGGTAAGTTTCTTTTCATGGCTCATTGTTTTAATTTAACTAATAGGTTAATATTGTTATCATTAATAAAAAGAGTGAATAAGGCAACCGATTATCGTATATCCCAATTAATTCAATTAGTTTACCAGGAAGGTGACAGGATCTTTATTTGACGACAATCATTACATTCTGATTGTCCGGCAGATCACTGAGGAAGTTTTTAAGAGTTTCCTGTTTAGGGGAACCGGTTAGTTTAATTCCTTTTTTCAGTTCACCGGCCGGCCGGATCATGTACATATATTCATCTGTTTGACCATCGGGCCAGAAAGGCAAGCCTCCGTCCAGGTCGTTTATCATTCCCCGGGCTGTCAGTGGTAATGCTTTGGTCTGACGTTTATTTTTCAGATAAACCATCAGATAATCTTCGGATGGAAAATCCTGATTCTGCTTGTCTTTATTATCCAGCCATCCTGATTTGTTACTTTTACCCTCCCTGTGAACTTTCAGGAATACGGCTTGCGAATTTTCCCGTAAATTATCCACCCATGCTTTATTACGTTTATCTCCTCTATTAATTACATAGGTTGCCGGTGCCTTGTATTTGCCTAAATGGATGGCATAGACCGGAGCAATGGTCTGCTGGTCCAGCAGTCGGTAAACCGTATCGCAATAGGTTGCTGAAAATGTCGGTTTGTTATCATACAGATATGATGTATGGAAGAGTGTGAAATTGTAAAAGTTATCGCTTTTAATAGTACCAATGGAATCGATCCCGAAATAAAAATGGCAGAGAGTATCGCCCTTTAAGTTGAAAGTGTTGACTCCGTAGTCAAATCCGGTCCCAGGGTAATTGAACCGGTCGACAGACACTTCCGGAGTGAATATTTCTACCCAGTTTTTCAGAAGACGGCGGCTTGGCAATGAGTCCGGATACAGATAATGCACCCTGGCCAAAACACTGTCCAACGGAGGAAGTTCTCCTATATATTTGGTTGAATATCCGGTTTCCTGATTCAGTTTCTTTAATTGTACGTATAATCGGGTAGTCTTTTTATCATAAAACAGGTTATTACCCGATTCATTGTCCCGCCAATTACTATATTCTGTTTTCAATCCGACCCGTTTCCGTTTTTTCCCTTGCCGGTAAAGGTATAGTTTCGGCTTATTGAGGGCAATGAAACCACCCTCAACAGCGACAACTTCGGTCACCGGATATTTGTCGTCGCCTACCTGGTAATATTCGATGGTTGAGGCCACTTCGCTTAACCGGACAGGAGATGATGTGGAAATAGCTGATTCGATATCTATTTTAGCGGCAGGTGTTGAATGGTCATGCCTGGCTGTATATTTCGGACTGGCAGGCTGGTAAGCAGTTTCTTCCGTTTCAGAGGATATGATTTCTTTCTCTTTCTGTTTGCATCCGATAAACAGGATAAGGAAAACCAGAAATAGACTATATGACAGGTTTCTTTTCATAACTCATTGTTTTAATTTGGCTAATAGGATGATATTGTTATCATTTTCATGTAATGACTCAGCCAATGTTGTCAATTCTGCTTTTTCTTCTTCTGTTAATTTGTTAGACTTTAGAGCATTTTCTAACGTGTTTTTCAGATTTGCCGGTTCCATATTCTGGACAAAGTAACCGTTGTGAAAAGAATAAATAGGCCAGTCGATTTCCGTATATCCAAGATAGTCATTATATAACCGGAAAAAGGCGCCTTTACCTGTTTTTTTGTCTATAATATAATAGCTGGGGGATGAAGATTCGAATGAAGTAGATGATACTTGTTTCGGATAGGAAGCATCTCCCATATAATGGTTCGGAAGTTCGAGATAACCGTGCCAGGGAATCGGGTCTTCGCTGAAATTTAAGGTAAAGGTTGGAGACAGGCGGTTGTTACGGTAATCGTAGCGGTAAAGGCTGTCGACACGTGTCGGCATGATACAAAGAATATTTACATCAAAAATACCCGGTATATTATTATATGTATAGACCTCATTACTGTAATCTTGCGGTGCAGCGAGATGGCCGGGTTCGATATATTCTTTCCTGTTTCCATGAAAATCCTGTGTCCAGGCTACTGCCGGTAATCCCTGGAAAGGAAGTAGAACAACTGCAACTGTCGAATTCTGAGCGTCTACATGGAAAGTGCCTTTGGGAGCCCGCAGACAAAGCGGTATTGCAGGCTGAGGATTACCCTTTAGGTCATAGACCAGTATTTGGGCACTTTGCCAGGGTAAAATATAGATACGGTCGTTTTTCTCGTCTATATTGGCGTCATAGACATTCAGATACTCATTTGGTCCTTGTCCGTATGCTCCGATCGTGGTCAGGAAATTCCCTTTCCGGTCGAAGAGTTTGAAAGGATTTTGTTTGTTGTTCCATGCTAATAAATAATTATCGGAAGCAAGTACACGCCCTTCGCTGACCAGCGCTTCATCCCGGTTGTCCAGATGAATGATCTCCGGTTTTTCCGTAAGATAAGTGAGTAGAAGATGTATGGAGTCGGTCAGTAATTTCTGATCGCACGAAAGAACCTGGTTATCCCCAACCTGTACAAAAGTACCGACAACGGGTGAGTCTTCCAATCCGTTATTGAATGATGATTTATTGCCACTTTGACACGAGACTATCAATAGTAAGCAAAGTAAACCAGTAATAAGATTTCCTGCCTTCTTCATAATGTTGCTGTTTTAGAATGATGTTTGATGCAAATATATCCTTAAATGTTGATAACAGACTAGAAAGTTAGTTGACATTTTAGATAATACCGAAAGGGGTAATATGTAGGTATATAGATGATTACTATCTGATCGTAGTAAAAATGAATTGACATTTCCTCTTTTGATCATTTAGAACGCATTCAAAAGATCATCCAGAGACAGGTTATCATCCTCAACTCCGAACTTTTCCCGTTTCATACGTGCTTTCTTTTGGCTGATGGCCGAAGGAGTGATATAATAGATGGAGGCAAGGTCTTTCGTGCTGATCCCGCTTTTCAACAGGCAACAGAAGGCGATGTCTTTTGTACGGAGTAACGGATAAGTATTTTTTAGTCGTTCGGCAAAGCCGGACCAAATATTATTCACAGTTTCGATCAATTCGTCTATCTCTTCCGATGTTAACCTCGATTTGTTATCATCTGTGTTTTCTTTTGCTTTTCCGGAAAGGGAAGGAATCTTTTGGGATGCGGACAGACGGCGGAACAACTGTTCACGCAAAGCCGTAGCTCTTTCACGCAAGGATATCAATTCCCGTTCTTTCTCTAATTGGGCGACCTGGTTTTTTAGTTCCTGTTCTTTTAATTGTTGTTCGCCGATGATTTTCTTTTTTCGGAGACGGCTGTAAACAAGATACCAAAGAGTGCAGGCTGTAATCAATATCAGACATAATGAAAGGAGGTAGATATCTTGTTGCTTCTTTTTGAGTTTTAATTGGTTGTTTTCATTTTTAAGCAGTTCTTCCTGATATCGTTGTGTCATTATCCGGGATTCGGCATCACCGGATATATTGCTGAAACTTCCTTCATAGTTTTTCCAGGCGTAGTATATTTGTTCGTCTGTTTTGTTTTTTTCATATAGCCGGGCCAATAGTTGATAGGCACGGGTTGCAACATAAGTGTTTGTGCTTTGTATTGCTTTCTGAAGGTAAACCCTTGCCGAATCGGTTTCGCCGGATGCAATGTATATTTGGGCTTGAGCAAGCATATGATATGGATAACTTGTCCGGGTGTTACATAAACTCTGACTTGCTTTCAATGCTTCCGTTGCGTTCCTAATATTCCCCTTTTCTTTTTCAATTTCGCTTATTTTTTGATAGAAAAAGGCTGTTTGTTCCCTTGATTCGATTTCCAGTGATTTCCGGATAGCTTTTAGGTAGTAGATGATTGCACTGTCGGTTTGTTCTGAATATCGATATGCTTGTCCGATTTCTGCTAATACTTCTGCCTGGTAAGCGGCTGGGATAAAGGCACTGTCTTGTAATGACTGTATATGCTGCTGCAATGCCTGTTTTGCGTTGCCTTTGTACAGAAGGGCAAAACCGCTGTATTCGTATAATCTGGTTCGTACTACAGGATTTGTCGCAAACGGAATACCCAGGGTAAAGAAAGAGTCAGCCCGCATATAGTTCGCAGTTTGCATATTGATAAACCCACTCCAGAAACAAGCATTAGAGGTTTTGGCCGAATCATTGTTGGCAATGAAAATATCAATAGCTTTTGTGAGCAGGGAGTCTGTCCGTATGGCCTGACCTTTGCGGAATCCAGCAATAGTCTGAAACAGATCGTATTTCGCTTTAGGATAATCGGCCAGCTGGTCAGGGTTCTTTATCTTCTCCAGAAATATTAATGTACTGTCCGGCTTTTTGTCCAGATAATTTTCAGCCTGTTCCAACCAATACTCTGTTTGTCCGCCCGTACAGGCCGACAAAAGTAGTGTAGATTGTATAATTAGTAGCCAAAAAGTATTTTTCATGACTTAAATCATCACGATTAAAATAGCATTATCATATTGCCTTTGAGTTTTAAAATATAGTTTGTTTAATCTTTTCTATTATTTCCTGGAATGCACTATTTTTAATGCGGCTGCAGATCTTAACAACATCGCGATCCGTATATCCTCCAATAAGTTGACAAATAACATAACTCTCTTTAGATAAGGGCTTTGTTAACATAGTGTTGTCTAAAGAATAGGTATACTGGGGATTATAATTTTTGGATGAAATCATTGCTATATAGAAAAAATCCTCACTTTCCTGAAGTTCATCATTGGAAATGACGATTGCCATGTGTGGTTTACTTGTTCCATCAGGGAAAAGGTAATTAACCTCTATGATATCTCGTTGATGAATTTTCATTCTGATAGATATTTCTCTATATGTTTAGCCATGGAACGTTTAGAATTTGTAAAAAAAAGAGTTTTCTCTTTTTCTATTATTTCTTTCTCTGAGTCTTTCTTTTCTGAACGAATTTTCCATCCCATTTTTTTTGCTAGAAACTCAAAAATAGGGACTTCCGACTGCGGAATATCTACTTGTATGCTTGATATGTTTCCTGTTGTTTTCATTTCGTTCATATATCTATATTACAAAGATATAAAGAATTTCTGAATCATTATATCTTTGTAATATAAAAGATGTGTATTGCTTAGTATCCTAATTCAAATTCCTGATCGACTGCCGGGACTCCTTCGTCCATCCATTTGGGCATTGGTTGCTTGTTTAGGTAATGCTGGAAGAACTGATACATACGCTTCTGGAAATCTATCCGGTTTGCCAGACGCATCGGCCAATGAATTTCTCCGGTATAATTGAGCAGCCATACCGGTTTCTGCAAACGTTTGAGTGCTACAAAATATTCTATTCCCTGATACCAGGGTACATGACCATCGTTGTCGTTATGCATTATCAGGATGGGAGTTTCTACTTTATCCATGGTAAACAACGGAGAGTTTTCCATATATTGCAATGGGGAATCCCATAAAGTTCCACCGATACGGCTTTGTCCGTGTTCATATTGGAAAGAACGGTTCAGTCCTGATCCCCAACGGATTCCTCCGTAGGCACTGAACATATTGACGACCGGAGCTCCCGATTCGATAGCGGCAAACAGGTTTGTCCGGGTAGCCAGATAAGCAACCTGATATCCGCCCCAGCTGTGACCTTGTGCACCGATCGCTTTTTCATTCACGTATCCTTTGGCTATTAATGAGGTAATACCCGGCATGACACAGTTGAAACAACTTTCTCCGGGATAACCGTCTACATAACGTACATCCGGATTAAAAATGATATAACCATTGCTGGTATAGAAATGGTAATCAATCGTGGAACGATGTGGTTCCGGCATATGGTAAGCATAGAGCGTTTCCGAATTACGTTCGTAGAAGTTTACGATTACCGGATATTTTTTGTTTGGGTCGAAGTTCTCCGGTTTATAGACAACTCCTTCCAAAGGTGTTCCGTCCAGAGAAATCCAGGAGACGAGTTCGGCAGTTCCCCAATTCAGATTTGCTTGTTGTTCTTCGCCGTGGGTAAGCTGGATGGACTTTTTGAAACTAAGGTCAGAAAGCCTTATATTCGGATATTGCTCAAATGTTTCAGAGGTATAGATCACTGCATCCGAATATTTCGCTTTGACAGGTGTTTTCAGCATGAAGTTTCCGGTCAGCAGGGCTTTCGGCGCTTTGGGGGCAGAGAGATGGGCACTGTAATATCCGGAACCTTTTGTCTTTTCATTGAACACTTGTAATAACTGTGACTTTGTTATATCAATGAATTTTTCTTCTTTATCCAATCTGATCAATCGATATGAAAGTTGTTCCTTTCGTCCGTTTACTGTCAGGTTTACAGGAGCGACTTCTGCTGTAGGATCAAACTTCCAGATATCATAACGGTCGTATATCAGGAGGTTGCGATCATCAGCAGTCCATCCGGCCAAACCGTGAGGTGAGGGATAGTCCGGGACGTCATTGTCTTCATCCCAGGCGGCAAAAGTAGTGGGAGTTGTCAGACGGTATTCTTTTCCGTTTGTCAGGGAATAGGTATACCAGGAACTGTCTTGCACACACTACCAATAAGCATATGTCCCTTTGGGGGAAAGTTGCATATTGCTGTTGCTTGCTTTTTTTATTTGCCGGCGTTCTCCGGTTTGAAGATTAACTGTATAGATATCATAACGGCTTCTGCCTTCCCACATCTGTTCCGTTGCATAGGGTTGGTTTGTCGATAACAGGGCGGTCGTAGCATTACCTTCATCGGCAGTGATCAAATGAGGGATTTCCTTGTCTGCCAGTTGGAAGAGGGTGTTGTCGGAAATGTTATAAACGGCAGTGTAAGTTTTTTTCAGGTCTTTTTCTTTATTATATACTTGTTGAGTATATTGTACACCCTCATCCCATTTCCAGATTTGTACGTCGGGACGATTTTCTGCCAGTACGGTAGTATCTTTTTGCATGGGAGCCGGTGCTGTTCCGAAGAAAATATGTTCGGAGTTATCAGAAAAACGGATATCACCGTTCTCGCTGATCACCCAGC
The DNA here is from genome assembly GCF_023656785.1 of Parabacteroides caecihominis. NCBI lineage: Bacteria > Pseudomonadati > Bacteroidota > Bacteroidia > Bacteroidales > Tannerellaceae > Parabacteroides > Parabacteroides caecihominis. The sequence continues at coordinate 174,217 of NZ_JAMOKS010000004.1, read as the reverse complement.
CTTTGGGTATAAAGTTTTGTTCCTTATCGGCAACGATGCGGGCCCGGGTATTATTTTCAGCCAGATAAAGTGAAAATTGCGTATCGGTTGAGTCTTTATCCGGACAATACAGGAATGCTATTTTGTCGCCGGTTTTATTGAATGTCGCTTTTTTAATTACACCTTTACCTTCGAAAATGACGGTATGCCCTTTCTCCGGGGTAAATGTGGACAAGGTGGAATCTGTCGTATAATATAGAATGTTTTCTTTTTTAGCGAACCCGAACTCCTTGACATCGGCAAACTGTACCTCTTTTGCTCCGTCCAGCGAACGTACATGGAGTACAGTATCTGATTTACTCTCTCTCTTATAGGCAATCCAGTCTGCACTCTCAGAAAGTTTATATGATTTCAGGGAGTCTATCGTCTCTTTTTTGTCTGAGAGATTGAAGATGACGAGTTCATCCAACGGCATATCTTCTTTTTTTGTCTTTTTCAATTTCAGGGCTTCTACTTTTTCAATTTCCGGCTTCCTGGTAACCAGCAGGTAACCGGAAGATGCAGAAAATTCAGCCTGTGTAGCCGGAAGGAAAGAAGCTGTCATTTCTCCTTTGGCATTGTACACGAAAATACTGGCATCTCCCCGCCAGGGTTCCATCTTACAGGCTACCCATTTCCCGTCGTGGGAGATTTTTTGTTCTGTGATGCGTTTCCAGCTAACCATTTCGTCGAATGTCATCGCTTTTTTTACTTCCTGTGCGGAAGCGTTGCAATAAACACTCAGACAAATAAAAAGTACCCACTGTTTGAAATATCTCATGCCGACCATTATATATGTTATGTTTGTGAATGCAATATTACGACTTTTTGATTTTACTGCAAAAAAAAGCGGAGACCATTACCTGATCTCCGCCCTTATAAATAGTATATTCCGGATTTTCTTATTTAGCCAGTTCTTTATCGATCATCTCTTTCATCTTATCCACTCCCATGAAACCGACCTGGAAGTGAACCGGAGTACCGTCTTTTGCCACTACCATGTAAGAAGGGACACCATTGATTCCGAATTTCTTTCCCCAGTATTCCCATTGTTCGGCAGTAACACGGTAGTGTTCACCTTTGATGTCCGGGATCATTTGCTCCCAGGTTCCTTTCGGAGAGTTTTCGGCTGCCAGGTAGAGGAATACGATGTCTTTTCCTTCATATTCTTTCTTTACCGGTTCTGTCTCTTTCATTGCCATCCGGCAGGGGCCGCACCAGGTTGCCCAAAAGTCAACGAAGACAACTTTGCCGCGGTAAGGTGTTGTGATTGCATTGAATAGTTCTTCGGATGGGATATCCGCAATGTTCACACGGTTGACGGTATAGCCGGATTTCTTTTTGTTTTCCTCTATCGTCAGTTTCAGTTTGTCATTCATTTTGATAAGTTCCTCTTTGAGTGCCGGATTCAATGTATTGGCCTTTGCCAACTCTTGTTCATCTAAAGGACGGAACTCGCTGATAGAAGCTGCCAGTTTTTGTGCGGCTAACATATCGAAAAGAAATCCTTTATCGGTTCCCATAATCCGGGCAATATCAGCTGTATTGTCTGGGAATTTTTCGTCTTTCTCTAGTTTGATCTCTTTTCCGGTAAAGTTAGTAAACTGAAGGCTTCTTAGTAAATAAGCCGCATTACCATTATAAATAAAGTAAGGATCATTGGACAACAGTTCCGGCAAGAAATTGAAATAATCCTGGGTAGCAATCGGCTTTACATAATTGGCCAGAACAGAATCTTTAGGGATTTTGTTCGTTTGCCGGTAAGCATATTCAATTGCTCTGTAACCAAGCAATTGATCAGCCAGTTCATGCTTTAGTTTCATGGCAATCAATTGACGATGTGCATCGCTGATTCCTGTCAGTTGATTTAGCTGATCGACGGCTTTCTGATATTTTTCAGTCCAATATGCTTTATATTGATCAACCGTCATTGTACTGATGTCTTTCATCATCTGATCATATTCTTCCTGACTTCTGACACTGAATGAGGGTTCTTCAACCGGATTATTGGCGAGGTCGTTGTTTATATCTGCCAATGCTCCGGTGAAATAGAACTTGTTTCCTAATGAAGGCTTGGAAGATTGTATCTTGGATTGTGCACGACAAATTTCCGGCATATTAATTTCAACAGAAGTTGTTTCTCCCGGTTTTATATAGAAACGGGTATGAACAACAGAGTTTCCGGATAATACCACATTTGAAATATGTAACAATGGAATTTCCAGTTTAAAACTTCCATCGGGTTTAACATTTATAGTGTTCTGGTCTGCACCGGCTGTGAGAATATTGAATACCCATATAGGCAGTTCTTCATCCATCCCCGGTTTGTAGCCAATAAATTTACCGTTTAGTGTGGCAATACCCGATTTCAGTTCCGGCTTTTCCAGGACAGGCGCTTTCTCCGGTTTCTTTACGTTGGGAAAGTCTACTGTGGGTGTCTTTCCATCCAATCGTATACCCCAGATCTTGAAAGCTCCTTTGTCGTTACCTTCGATAAAATCGATTGTCTTTGTATCCTTCGGAAGGGGAGGGAAAATCAAACGGAAAGAGGCCGTACCTGATTCCGGCATCCAGAATTCCTCATTAAGCGTGATACCGTCGCCGGCTTTGATCCGGTAACTTTTACCATTGGCTTCCAACGTCGTTTCATCAACGATCTTGATCCAATATTTGGGTCGGTAATAAGCATCGACATACATGATGGTGGCTGTATCGTTCAGAATAATTTTCTGAAATTCGAGCGTATTGGTGTTGCGTACTTCAAAAGCCGGTTGCTCCACTACGCGATCCTGAGCTTGCAAACCTGTGCAACAGAGGAATAGAATGAATGAACTGATAATGTGTTTCATACGTTTATTAATTTAGATTGTTAGTCTTTTATAAAACTATTGAATTCTTCCAGAAGATCATCTTCCCTATATCCTTCTTTGATTTTCAGGATAAGACCTTCCGGCGATATATAAACAAATGTAGGAAGGGATTTTACTCCGTAGTGTGCTGCTATACCGCTCGAGCCTAATCCATCAGACAATTGAAGCCAGTAATTGCTAACGGGACTTTTAGCAACTTCTTCTTTCCAGACGGATACAGGATCTACAGATACACTGATTACGATCACTTTTCCTTTGTATTGTTCTGCTATTTTTTCTAATTCGGGTAACGCTGCGACACAGGGACCGCAAGCCCGGCTCCAGAAATCAAGAAGAATATAACTTCCTCGATAATCGGAGAGGTGGTGGGTTTTGCCTTCAACATCTTTTAATTCGGCATCATAGATTTTATCTCCTGTCTTTACTGTTGACGAAATAGATAACAAGGATATTATTTCCTGTCCTAATTGAGATTGTTTCTGTTCATCAGTCAGTTTGCTATATACGGTAATAATGAAAGTCCGGACTTTAGACCTTTCAGTCTCTTTTAAATTGTTCAGTCCTGCCAAGCTCATGGAGTTGTCCGACATTGAAACAAGTTTGTTAAACTTCCCTTCTTTGTAGCATTTGGCTGCATTTCTTAATTCTTCCAGTCCTGCAAGTGTTATGGGATTTTTCAACATTAGTTGTAATTCTTTGTATAGGATGACTTCATCATGGATACTATTTATCTTTAGGCGCAATGAATCGAACTGCTGCCGGGGATTCGGATTTTTGCCATCAGCATTAGCAAGTATTTTCATGGCTTCGGCTGTCAAATCATGAATTTGCATTGCCTCTTTTTGAGTCGCTTCTCTGAAACGGTTTAATTCTATCTGTTCCGGGATTGGAATATCGCTTTCTGCTCTCCAGGTTTGTACATAAGGAGCTTTTCCGGTAATTTTAATGTTAGCTCCCGGTTTTACCCAAAACTGATAGCCGGTGCGGTTAACAGTGAGAAACATTTTGGTAATAGTGTCGACCTCCCTGGTAATTTTGAATTTACCATTTGCCATTGTAAAAAAGTCATCGACCTGCATTCTGGCTGTATTTCCTTTCATTTCCGCACAACTGAGAGTAATACTGTCCGGCATGTTCTGGATATCACCTTCGATTGTACATGTTTTTTGTCCATAAGCGGAAAAAACGGTTAAAAAAAATACCAATAATAATAGACTTGCTGTTCTCATGGATAACTTGATTTATAGTTGATGCCGGCAATGTACAAGTTTATTTGGATTTGATATACTGGAAAATACGAATATTTCGTAGACTGCAACATCTATTAACATGTTGCAGTCTACTCTTTGACTTTTGTAACATTTGTAATTAGATTACCGTCTCCGTTACCACCTGTCCGTCGAACAGGTTGATGATGCGTGAAGCATAGCCGGCATCATGCTGGCTGTGGGTTACCATGACGATGGTTGTTCCTTCCTTATTTAGTTCGTTGAGCAGGTTCATTACTTCTTGGCCGTTTTTACTGTCCAGGTTACCGGTTGGCTCATCGGCAAGGATTAATTTGGGGTTGGCTACTACGGCACGGGCTATGGCAACGCGCTGTTGCTGACCTCCGGATAACTGTTGAGGGAAATGTTTTTCGCGATGGACGATTGCCATACGTTCCATGGCCTCTTTCACTTTCTGTTTGCGTTCGGAAGCCGAAACACCCATATAAAGCAGGGGAAGTTCTATATTTTCATATACGTTCAATTCGTCGATCAGGTTGAAACTCTGGAATACGAAGCCGATAATCCCTTTACGCAATTTTGTACGTTGTGCTTCCGTATATTTGGAAACCTCTATCCCGTTCAGGTAATATTCGCCGGAAGTCGGGTTGTCCAGTAATCCCAGGATATTCAGCAGCGTAGACTTACCGCAACCGGAAGGCCCCATTATTGCTACAAACTCTCCCTCTTTAACTTCAATGTTCACCTTGTTCAAGGCCCAAGTTTCAACTTCCTCTGTACGGAAGATTTTTTCTAATGCTACTGTCTTAATCATGAGTATAAGAATTTTAATTTACTAATGAAAGAACAAAAGCTGTGCCAATATTGTAAGTGTTTGATTTATATTGTGTTGAAATTTTAGATTCTCTTCGGCGTTGTGCATATCCGCACAGATATAGTTCGGAAACGCACTTTTAGGGAACAAGTTGTTTACAAAATATCTTCATATAGATTATATAATCTTTTCCTGAGAAACAAGACTGCATATCTTTTCCTGGAAATCAAAGTATTAACCGGTATGGCGGTCGATTCTGAAATTTCTTTGAACGGAATGCCTTCCAGTTCCGTCAGTTCAAAGACGGCCCGTTGCTCGTCCGGCAATTCCAGTAATGCGTGTTCCAACTCTTCCCAGACGGTAGAACGGATATAATCCATTTCCGGCGATTGGTCTTCGTCGGGCATGAGTTCCGCCAGTTCTTTCAGGAAAGTGCCGTCTTCTTCGTTGGCGGAGAGATAGGGCATTTCTTCTTCCCGGTGTTTGCGGCTGCGGTCGATGATCTGGCTGCGGGCCACAGAATATAACCAGGCGGCGATCTGTTCGATCGGACTGTCCTCCTGGTCATATTTCATGAACTGGTAGAATACGTTTTGCAGGATATCTTCACTATCTTCTTTGGAGGACACACGCCTGGAAATAAAACCTTTCAGCTGTGCCTGGTATTTCCGGAAGATATCCGCAACCCGTGTGTTCTGCTCCGAAGCGGAGCGGTTTTGAACTATTTCTTTCATTGGGCATTATCACCTGAAGACGGCTCCTGTGTATTAAATCTGCCATTACGGAAATCAGCCATATGTCTGCGGATATGTTCCCGGCGCTCTTCCCAGGGCATATTTCTCATCTGCTCGTGGAAGCGGTTATGCTCTTCCCTGTTACCGAAGAAAAAGCCTCCGGGATGATGACCGAAAGGACCGAAATGTCCAAACCCTCTGAACCCTCCGAATAACAGCCGGCAAAGAACCATCAAACCAAGTGCCTGCCAGTAGTTGATGACCGACCAGCCGATAACAGCCGGTATCAGCCAGTTCCACAGATACATAACTCCCAGGCTGGCTAGTGCAAACAGCCCTATAAAAAATAAAATGATGAACGCTCCTCTGAATACTCCCGGATTTCTCATTGTTATTTAATTTAATATGTTTATTACTCTGTTATTAATTCAATTGCATGGGTTTTGCAGACATCGACACAGTTACCGCAGCCTACACAGCTTTCGGGATTGACCACCGTAGCATAGCTGCAACTACCGTTATTCACCATTTTCAAAACCTCTCTCCGGCATCTCTTTACACACTGTCCGCATCCACTACACTCATAAGCAAAGACTTGTAAAGATATGACTTCTTTTCTCTTTCTTCCGAACATTTTTCGTTTCCGTTTTAATAATTAAAAATCTATTAGTAAGACATGCCTTCTATTGTTGTAGACGATTGAGCCGGAAGAATATTTTAAATAGGAATATTTTTTTGATGTATATCCTGCATTAGTCAGTATATTTGTGCCGTTCAAAAGTAAAAAGTGATGAGCAATGTAAATAATGTATACTGGTTTATTTTCTTCAACGACCAGTTGCTGCTTCAGAAAAAAGGTGAAACATATACAATTCCTTATAATATCAATCCTCCTGTGCCGGTTAAGAATGTGCTGGAAGTCAATTTGTTGGAGGATATGCCGGCTTGTACGGCCTCTGTGGATACACCACTGGAAGAAACGGCTGAATACTTTCCGATGGGTTTGCGGGCATCCTACGATTACCTCGATCCTGTCTTACATAAAATAGCCGGAAAAGCGTATGAGTTGATTTATTGGGACCAGCACAGCCGCTTTTGTCCTTCATGCGGAACGAAAACTGTCATACAGACAACTATCTCCAAACAGTGTCCAAACTGTAAATATGAAATCTATCCGGTAGTCTCTCCGGCGATATTGGTACTGATCCGCAAAGGTGATGCTATCCTGCTAGTCCATGCCCGGAATTTCAGAGGTTCTTTCTATGGTCTGGTTGCCGGTTTCCTTGAAACGGGAGAAACGCTGGAAGAATGTGTAAGACGGGAAGTTATGGAGGAAACAGGATTGGAAATTAATAATATTACCTATTTCGGGAATCAGCCCTGGCCTTATCCGAGTAACCTGATGGTCGGGTTTATAGCCGACTATGTAAGCGGCACGATCCGTTTACAGGATGAGGAATTGAGCGAAGGCGCTTTCTTTAGTAAGGATAATCTGCCTGAGTTACCTCGTAAACTCAGCCTTGCGCGGAAGATGATCGACTGGTGGCTGGAACAGTAAAGTGTAAGATCGTATAATGGCATAATATGCTTATTGAGCATTATCATATTCATATTGTGCCGTGAAGTTTGATCTTGAACTGTATAATACCAGTTCGCTCGATTCGGATCGGATAAGGTTATAATTGCTATCGTATGTATTGATCACTTTTCTCAGGGCTTCACCGGTCGGGGAGAAAGTCACTGAACGGGTATTCAATCCGTCGATAAAAGAATGCTGTGTATAGTTGATTAACTGGTTGTTTGCCATATAATGACATTCCAGAATCAGTTTGCCGACCTTATCATACGAGTGGGTCGTATAGTTTTCCAATACTCCCGAAGTCCCGTAATGCTCTTTCCGGTCAAGCATATTGTTTTTGTATTTATATAATGTATACTCCGACTGGGATATCATCGGATAATAGGTGATTTTTTTCTCCAACTTGCCATCATTCGAATAGATATATACCTGTGTCTGAAGATTGATAAATCCTGTAGAGGTATTTTTGTTCGCATTAAAATTGGTAGTCATGACCAACTGCTTGTCTACATTATATTGATAAACATTGTAGCCGAGAGTGTCGATAATTGTTTCCCCTTCAAACAGACAGTTAGAAATCCTGGATAATTGACCCTCGTCATTATATTCGTAAATCTTGCCGGAATAAGCGGAGTCGCTGGCTGGCGAGGTCATCCGTTTTAGCCGGGCATTGTTAAGCGACAATCTTTGGGGGACATCGTCATTAACGAATGCCACTTCCGGATTCTCGTTAACCGGAAGTTTGTCGAGATCGGAAGAGTCGCAACTGGTAATCCCGCTTATGAAAAACAGGAGGCAGATTAGTAAAGTCCATATATGTGTAGTTGCGATCGTCATTGAGGGGATGGTTTATATTTATTGGGTATCTAATGCATCGAGCCATATATCCAGGCATAATTGAGGATAGAGATAGAAACTTTCCTCCAAAGTGCCGGTTGCTTTCATCTGTTCCGCAATCTGATCGGCAATAGCCGGTTTGGATGATACGAGAATATCACTGATGATGTTAGAGAAAAAGCTCAGTCTGCTTTTCAGGAATTTATCCATCAGCAGATAATAGATATGGGGTGAGGAAGAAAGGAGAAAGTTTTTAAAATCCTTATATTCTTCCGTTTCCATATAAGTGTACGGAGAAGTTATGTGATCCATTTCATCACATTTCTCCTGGAATAAGTCGAATTTCTCCTTAAATGTTCTTCTCTCGGATTTGGAGGATAATTTCATCCCCTGGTTAATCCTCAACCGCAGGTCGGGAGTCACCTTATACACATCCGGCTCCTGGAAGTCTTCGCTGTCGCAGGAGGTGAAGAATAGTAGTGCCAATGAGGCAAGCAAAAGTGCCAGTATCTGTAATTTAGTCATAATTGTCCGTCTTTTTTTGTATTATTTCTTAACCTTAAGACGCAATATTTCAAGGAAATGCTGCATCTTATCCGATTAATTTATTAATAGTCTTTAATTATAAAACGGACAAATTATGAAATACTGCATGACAAATAAAAAAAATTACACTTTAATACTGCGGATCACAGTTTGTTCGGTTTCGGCAAAGAGTTCGGCGAAGGGCTTAGCCTTCACTGGAATAGGGTCGTGGATGATGAGTTCGATACGGTTGCCGATTCCCAAAGGAAAGGAACCCCATTTTGTCATCTTCCATGAGTTGTTGATCGTGACCGGTACCATGTAGGCCGATGGTGCATATTTACAGAGGATTTTCAATCCGTTTTCGGCAAAAGGACGGGGCTTGCCTGTTTTGCTTCGTGTCCCTTCCGGGAAAATTACTGCCGAGCGTTTGTTTGTTTCAATATATTCGGCCATTACACGGATGGCTGTCAATGCCTGTTTCGGGTCTTTCCGGTCAATAAGGACGGAGCCGCCATGTCTAAGGTTGTACGAAATACTGGGAATACCTTTGCCCAGTTCGATTTTACTGATAAACTTGGGATGAACTTTGCGCATGAACCAGCAGATAGAGGTTATATCGTAGAGGCTCTGATGGTTCGAAGCAATTATCAGGGGCGAGTCGGTCGGGAGTTTCTCCAACCCGCTTATTTTGTATCTTGTTCCCAGAATATAGGTGTTGAAAACCAGGAAAAAACTCAAGACATCCACGCTCTTTTTATGTGCTTTGTAACCGAACAGGTTAAAGCATATCCACTGTACCACATGGAAGAACACCAGTGTAATCCCAAATAACAAATAATAGATGACTGAAAGCGGATACGAAATGATTTTTTCCATTTTATCCTTTAAATTGTATATTTATAAATTTGACTTTACCTTTATTAATAGGGTAACAAAAGTATAAAAAAATATTCTACTACTGTGATTACGGATAATTATTATAATATTTCTGAGTCCGCCAGCGTTGCGCATTTTTCCTTTTATAACGTGCACTGGGCATAAAAACCTGTTGTAACATATCGTCGAACGAGATGCCGGACGGCTTTCGGGCTTCAGCACGGATTCCCGGTGAGACCTGGAAAGATCCCAGCATTTTCACTTTGGGTAATGGCTTATTCATTCCGTATAACATGAATACGGCGGGAGGAAGGTCTTTCGGGTCCACTTTACGGTTAGGGTTATAGTCGGTATCTTTGGGACGAACGTATTCCGTGAAATCTTTTTGTATGGATTGTGCGGGTGATAGTTCGGGTGACATGATCATATTTGAAGCCGGTTCTTCCGTATTGATCAGCGTACCTGACCGGATAGCTTTCAACGCTTCGGGATTCAGTTCCAGCTTCTCCTTGCCGGAGAGTATATTCCGGAGCCATACCGAGTCCTTTTCTGTCCATTGGGCATATAGGTATCCCGTATTGCTCAGGCAGATTAATAGTAATGTAATTATTCGTTTACTCATCTAAAAAGTTCAACTTCCCGTACATATTCTATTTATTGAAATGTGCGGGAAGTCGAAATACTGCATCGTATTTGGGTTTATTTAGTTTCGATGACTTCTTTTACCTTTGCTTTCATTGCATCGCCACGCAGGTCACGGGAGATAATCGTACCATCGGGACCAAAAAGAATGATATGCGGAATGCCGTTGATACCATATAGTTTGGTCGGCTTATCACCGGCGTTCAGAATCTGCGGCCAGGTGATTTTAAGTTCTTCTATTGCCTTTTGGGTATTTTCAGGACTGTCCCATACGGCTACGCCCAACACTTCAAGACCTTTGTTTTTATATTGATTGTAGATTTCTGCCAATACCGGAGTTTCGGCACGGCACGGTCCGCACCAGCTTGCCCAGAAATCAACCAGGGTATATTTGCCTTTTCCTACATAGTCGGACAGGGATACTTTGTTACCGTCTTTCGTTTCGATGGTGAAATTGACGAAGGGTTTTCCTTCGGCTGTCTGCTCCAAAGCGTTGAAACGTTGTATCGTTTCCTGCATATTCGGTGTGTTGCGTACTACTTCGCTCAGTTGAGGCAGTTTGTTTTTTATCTCGTCCGGCGAAAGATAGCCGTCCATATAATTCAGTGCGATAGCACCGATCGGGTTATCCAGATTTCTGTTGAAGAAACCGTCGAGCATAGACAGGTAAGCCGGTTTCCATTCATTCTGGAAAAAGTTCTTTTGCAATTCCATGCGTTCGGCTTTATCCTCTGTCTGTTTCATAAATTCCTGTCGTTTGGTATCGATCACGGCAGACATACTGTCCTGTGCTGCAAAGAAACGGGCAATCTCATTGTTCAGAGGGCTTCCCGACGGAGTTACCGGTTTGCTGAGGTCGAGATTGATTGTTCCGTTTTCAAGAATGAAATTGACATAATATTCACGGCTGGCATCGATACGGCAGTAAGCTGCGGTGTCCATTTTTCCGGTAAAGGTGAACGTATTTCCTGTTACAACTGTGCTGTCTACATAGACGTTATTGTTGTTACGGTTATAGATATAGATCGTTTGTCCGTCCAGCGAGTTGTCGGGGATAGTACCGTTTATGGTATAAGTCGTTGCAGGCTTTTCCGAACAGGCGGTAAAAACCAGTAGTCCGGTTAACAAAGTGAGTAAAAAGTTTGTTTTCATATGCTTGATTATTAAAATATATATTCCGGTTAAATGGATATACGAAAGTAGGAAAGATTCTTTTATATCCGGCATAATTTCCCCCGTTGAATTAAAATATTAATTCTTTTTGGGAAGTGTTAATGTAATAGTAATCTTATCCAATTCTTCCCTTTAAATGTGATCAAATATTGATCGTGATGATTTGGAGTCTTGTGGCTGATTGTTAGTTTATTACAGTTTCCTCGTAGTTCCGTGTTTAGGGAACGCTAGTTTCCTGGGCGGGGAACTGCGGTTTCCTACCGAGGGAACGCGCGTTTCCTGCTAGGGAAACTACAGTTTCCTACATAGGAAACCGGAAGCGTTTACTCGGTCTTTATTACTTCTGCCGGATTGATACGGGCTGTTCGCAGTATATCGCGCAGTTGTTCATATTTTTTGATATCATAATCTTTTTACTCCGCTTTTACCGATTCCGCCGGATTTGCCAGTGCTGCTTCCTTTACCTGACGGAAGATGGAAAGGAGGACAATCACGCAAGTAATGAAGAATACGGCGATGAAAGGCCATATCGTCAGGTGGATGTGGTTGGCATATGTTTCCAGCCAGCGATTCATCAGGATATAGCCTATCGGTAAGGCAAACAGGTTGCTGATCACGACCAATATCAGGTATTCCCTGAAGAATAATTGCAGGATATGGTAAAAAGTCGCACCGTTCACTTTGCGGATGGCAATCTCTTTTTTACGTTGTTGGGCGGAGAGGCTGACCAGGGAGTAAATACCGAAAGTGGAGATCAGGATACAAAGGATTGCAATAATACTGAATACACTGAAAATGACTTTCTCCGGCTGGTTGAACTTATCCACTAAATCCGTTAGTGGAGTACATAAACTAGTGTCTGTCACTCCGCTTACGTTGAACTTTTTGGCTACCTGCTTGATATGTTCGGTTACTTCTTTTTTATGTCCCGGGAGATAACGGACATAGAAGTATTGAACAGGCGTATAATTCTTTGCATCTTTATCGGTATAAAGACGGAAAAAGATACTTAATACAGGAAATTGCATAGGAGCATAAATGTAATCGTTTATTATGCCCGATACTTTTTGGGTAGTTGCCGAATATTGTTTTTCATCATATCTGTAAATGCTTCTTTCCAATAAGTCTTTATAACCCAACTGACGGTAACCGGTTTCATTGACGAGATAAGAACCCGGATTACTCTCGTCCAGCCATTTTCCTTCTTTCAGGCCGATATGGAACAGTGAAAAGAATTCTTTACTGACTAGCATCAGGTTATCTTCCCGGAACGGATCAGTTTCGGCCGGATCAAATGATAAATGTATAATTTCTGTTCCATACCAGTCTCCTTGTTCCGTAAATACCGGAGAGTTTACTGCTGTGTAACAGACTTCTTGTATATAAGGATGGTTTCGTAACTCCGGTTCGAGAACTCTCAGGTCATTCTCGTATGCATTTTCGTATCCCATATCCATCTGAAGCACATTTTCATACTCTACACCTTTATCTTTGTTCAGAATAAAATGCAATTGCATGAAAAGAATAATAGATGTAATGAAGAACAGCGAACCGATAAATATCTGACCGGCTATTAATCCTCTTTTCAGAGCAACGGACTGAGTGCCAGGGCTGCAAAGTATCCTGCGGATCGGCAGATAAGTAATTATCCAGAATAATAGCGTACTGGCAAGGATTGCTGTTATCGCATTAAACACTAATGCCGATTGGTCGATATGGCGGGATACGCCTTCGTACATTCCGTAACGATTCCAGGTGGTGTAACTGTCATAATAGGGATAAATGACTTCAATCAGGCAGAATGCCAATAAATAAGCGATGAACATGGGGAGGAATAATTCCGTCCAGCCTTTTTGCATCATTTCTTTGGTAGAAGCCCCGATACAAAGGTATGTCCTGTTTTTATTCTTCTTCCGTTGCTGTTGTCCGATAAAAAGGACCAGCAGGTTCATAAGGGCACTCATGAAGGCCATTAGACCGGCGAGTGCCAGGATATGAATGTTCCGTATCCTGTTATCCAGTTCGGGATGGCAATATAAATGGACTTCCGAAGGTGTTCGCAGGTTTATTTTCCATTGGTCTACATGTTCGGTTCCATAAGGATCATCAGCATGGCTTTTATAGGCTGCCAGTTTTTCTTTTACCTTTTTGATATTAGAGTCCCGGTGTAAACGTACATATGTTTTATTTCGGTTTACGTGCGTCATCGGTTTTACCCGATCGATTAAAAGGAATTCGAAGATAAAGTCTGAATTATCCGGATAATCTTTGATCACTCCGACTATGGTAGGGCGATACTGCCCTGTTAAATCAAAGACTTTTCCGATACAATCGGTAGTTCCGAAAAATCTCATAGCCGTGCTTTGGGTGAGAACAACCGATTGGCCGTCGAGGACAGTCCCTTTGTATGTCCCGGCGACAAAGTCGGAACGGAACATTTCGAAAAAGGAATGATCGCAGACAAGCCCGTAAATATATTTGCTGCTATTATTTTCTTTTATCGTGAAATTGCAGTTTGCGAATTTGCATACTTGTTCGATCTCAGGCAATAGTTTTGTTAGTTCGGCCAGATCGTTCATATGTAACTGGTCCAGGTCGGCATCCGCTCCGGTTGCTTTTTTCACCAGTCCGGTGGTGGTCAGGCAATAAAGCCGGTCGCCGTTCGGATGAAAGTTATCGAAATGTGTTTCCCACCACAGCCAGTAACCGCCCAGGATAAAGGCCGTGAAGCCGATTGCCAGTCCGATAATGCTGACCAGTGATTGGGTTTTATATTTGGCAAATTCCCTGAAAGTGACTTTTAAATAATGACGTATCATAAGATTAATTTTTTATTCGCTTTTTATGACTTCGGCCGGATTCGTTTCAGACGCTTTCAGTGTCTGGTAAAGGACGGTACAGATAATCAAAGCGCTTGTTGCTAACAATACTATGGCATACATCCATAAACCGATACTGATGCGATAAGGATATTGTTCCAGCCATCCGTGCATAAACAACCAGGCTAGTGGAAGGGCAACCGCATTGGCAATGACTACGATTGTCAGATATTCTTTGAAGAACATGCTGATAATTGTTTTCGACGAGGCGCCCATCACCTTGCGTACGGCTACTTCTTTCCGACGTTGTGCAATGTTGCTGGATGAAACGGAATAGATTCCGAAGATCGAGATCAAAGTACAGAGTATGGCCAGCAGGGAGAAGAGTTGCAGGCTGGCATCCTCCGATTTGTTCAACTGGTTGAAAACATCTGTCATTGTCTGTATTTTGGGAGTTGTATCTCCTTCTTCCTTGTGCTTCTCAAAGACTGTCCGTATTGTTTTGATGGCAGCCTGTTCATTTTCGGGTTTCACACGGGCATAATAGCAGTAACTGTTCCATTTACTCCCGTCGAGCGTGATAATCGCCGGGAGTATAGGGTTACGGAGGCTGGCCGCCTGGAAGTCTTTGACGATGCCTACTATCTCCAGCTCTTTTTGTCCTCGTTTTCCGTCTCCGTAAATAACACCGTTCCATACGCTGATCTTTTTTCCGATCGGGTTGTCTATTCCCATGATCCGGGCGGCTTCTTCATTGATGACGGCTGTGTTACCCGGCGTGGTCCAGTCTTCCGGATCTGAGTCGCCTTCATTTATAAAATTACCTTTTAATAAGGTTATTTTGAATGCATCCAGAAATTTACCGCCTACCTTGATTACCTGGAAATTCGGATTGAAATCGTCCGGCTTTCCTTCCCAGTGTACTTCATTTTGTGTATGAGGTTCGTGGGTGATGGAGAAGATGCTACATTCTACAAACTCATCGATTATAGAAAGGGTTGCCAGTTCGTGGGTGATTCCGGACCGGTCATGGTAATCCATTGTGATATGAATCAGCCCCTCTTTCTGGAATCCCAGGTCCTTATGTTTCATTAATGAAATCTGTCGGAGCATGATGAAGGTGCTCATCAGGAAGAATACGCAAATACCGAGTTGAATAGTCATGCTGACCTTGCGGAACGAACCCTTCCGGTTAGCAGAAATACCTCCGGACAACATCAGTGAAGATGTTCGTATGAAACGCAGTAATAAGGGGAATGAGACAACTATCAATACCCCCCAACTGACTAAAGTGATTATAATCAAACTCGTATAAAAATCAGGGTCGGCTATCTTCGTATCGAAGGTTTTACAGAACAGCGAAGAAGTGAGTTCCAGCAGACAAAAGGCCAGAACAAAGGCTATGCTGGTTTGTAATGTGAGTTCGGTCAATAGCTGTATGATCAGCTCCCGTTTACCGGCACCGATCGAATTTCGGAGCCTTATCTCTTTTATGCGCTGGTAGATACGGTTTAGAAGGAGATTGATGAAATTGAAGAATACGCACAGTAATAGCAAAATGGTTGTTATGGCAAAAGTGCGGATATAGGATAAGTTGAACGATAATTCGCTTCCAAAAGTATGCCGCATATCTGTTAACGGAATCATCTTTACCGCAAGTGTATTCAGGTAGTTGTTTTTCTCCAGATAGGTTTGCAACTTTTTTCTGAATACATCTGCACTGGCTTTGTCTTCCAACAGCAGATAAATTTCATTTTCAAATTGACTCCATTGTCTGTCTTCCGATATCCTGTCCGTCATTTCAGTAGTGAACTTATCCAACTCGAAGACATCCTGTTTGAATGCGGAGTTAGCAGGTGCATCTTCCACTACCGCCACGATGGTGAGTGTTTCCCGGTATCCGTTTTTCATTACTTTCCCGATCGCATCTTCCGGGCTTTTGAAATATTTGAGAGCAAAAGATCGGGTTATGACAATTTCATCCAGCGAATGTAACAGATTTGTTTGCCGGCCGCTGAGAACTTTCCTGGGGAAAAGGGTAAAGAAGTTGTTGTCGATAAATATTTCTTCCGGGTCTTCCAGTATCTGATCGTTATATTTAAAGGTAGAACCGAAATTTCCGTATACCAGTGCCGTTTCTTTTATTTCCGGAAAATCTTGTTTGAGTTTACGGGCCAGAACGAGTGGTAATTTTCTCTCTTTTTTTCCGGTTTGTTTGTTGATGCCGTAGAGTGTGTACATTTGTTCGGACTTCGGATAAAAACCGTCGTACGAGGTTTCGTATTCCAGCCATTTCATCCCGTAGGTGAAACAGACGAGTCCGATGGCCAGTCCGATAACGCTGATAAGTGTTTGCAATTTGTATTTGATAAAATTGCGTGAAGCGATAGTGATATAGTGTCGTATCATGATTCTCTTTTAATGGTAATTTGTTTTGATCTTAATACAAAATATGTGCCAATGTTATAATGATATGATAACTAACGATTTGTAATTCGTTGTTTTTCTTTGGGTAAGTGCGTATACGCACAGTGATTGTTCGTATATGCACTTTTTATTCAGATTTTATCGATACAGCCGGATTCGCTTTTGCTGCTTTTAAAGTTTGGTAAAGAACAGTGCAAATGATCAGTATGCTTGTGAACAACAGGATGGTCAGATACATCCAGGCACTGATATTGATCCGGTATGGATATTGTTCCAGCCATCCGCGCATGAATAACCAGGCTAAAGGCAAAGCGATCAAATTGGCTACTATTACAATAGATACATATTCGCGAATAAACATGCCGATAATCGTTCGGGAGGATGCCCCCGTCACTTTCCGGATAGCTACTTCTTTCCGCCGTTGGGTGATATTGCTGGAGGATACGGAGTATAGTCCGAAGACCGAGATGAGTGTGCAAAGTATCGCCAGCAGTGAGAAAAGTTGCAGGCTGGCATCTTCCGACCGGCTTAACTCTTTCAAGACATCGTTGACCGTCGTTATTTCCGGTTGCTGGTCGTATGGGAAAGTATGTTTTTTGTAAACGTTCCGGATCGCTTTGATGGCGGTTTGTTCATCCCCCGGATTTACTTTGACATAGTAAAAGTAACTACGCCACTGGGAAGGATTTAATATAATGACAACAGGGAGAATCGGATTTCTCAGGCTGGTGGATTGGAAATTCTTTACTAAGCCGACTATTTCTACGTCCTGTTGTTCGTTGTTCCAAAAGCTGATCTTTTTCCCGATCGGATCTTGATATCCCATGATGCGTGCAGCCTCTTCGTTAATAAGTGCTTTGGAACCCACCAACCGTCTTCTTTTTCCTTTGGCCAGATCTGTGTCTTCAAGCTCCCGTCCTTTTAATAAAGGTATCTGGAATACGGACCGGAAGTTTTTACTGACTTCCAGCATATGAAAATTCACTTTAGTATCCGGGCTTTTTTCTTCCCACTCTACTTCTGTTAATGAATAAGGTTCGTGCATGATAGAGAAAAATGATGCAACCACCAGTTCTTTTACGATGGGAAGGGATGCGATCTCACGTGCGGTACCTTCTCTGTCATCATTCAGCATGGTAATCTGTATCAAGCCTTCTTTTTCGAATCCTAGATTTTTGTTTTTCATCAGAGAGGTTTGTTTAAGCAGGATGAAAGCGCACATCAGAAAAAATACGCAGATACCCAGTTGGATTGTCATCGCTATTTTGCGAAACCCGCTTTTCCGGTGAGGTGCAACACCACCGGATACCAGTAGTTGAGAGGTTCGGATAAACCGGAATGATATAGGGAGCGAGATCGAAAGAGTGATTATCCAACTGAATAATGAGATTTTGATCATATCGACATACAACTCTTTACTATCAATTGTCGTATGGAAAATATGCTTGAACAGGGGAAATGTAATTTCCATTAAACTCCAAGCAAATAAAGTAGCTATAAATATCATCAATGAATATTCCAGTAATAGCTGGCTGATCATTTCTTTTTTACTGGCTCCGATAGCGTTGCGCAGTTTCATTTCTTTGATTCGTATATAGGTCCGGTTGATTTGCAGATTGATAAAGTTGAAAAATACGCATAGAAGCAATAATAATCCGGTTATAGCAAAAGTTTGGATATAAGTAAGATTAAAGGACAATTCGCTGCCGAATGTATGCCGGACGGCTGTGACGGGTATCAGCTTCAAAAAGATGGTCTCATTGTATTTGTGGATAGAGGTGTAGTCTGTTATCTTTTTTTCGAATGCGTCGATATGCGTGTTTTTATCCAGCAACAGATATATTTTAGCATTCAGATACATCCACTGGTTTGCCTCCGGTATCTCTTGTTCTGCCATTCGTGCGTGTCGATCCAGTTCGAAGGCATCTCCTTTAAACTGGGAATTATCAGGTGTATCTTCCAACACGGAAACAATCCTGATATTTTTTTCGTAAGCACTGCTTATTATTTTATCCAGTGCTTTTTCGGGAGTGCCAAACAGTTTAACGGCAAAAGAACGGGTTATCGCGATGTCGCTTAATGATTGTAAGATATTGTCTTTTCTCCCGCAAATCACTTTTGGGGGGAAGAAGGAGAAGAAATTTTCGTCGATAAATACTTCGTCGGGATTCGATATACGTTTCTCGTTGTAGGAAAAATCAGATGCAAAATTCCCGTATATTTGTGTCGTTTCTATTACTTCCGGGAAATCCTGTTTTAATCTTCTTGCCAATATCAGGGGTAGTTCTTCCGTTTTCTTGCCGGTCTGTTTGTCTACCCCGTAGAGCATGTATATCTGTTTGGATTGCGGATAGAAGCCATCGTATGAGGTTTCATATTTCAGCCAGTTGATGCCGTATGCAAAACATACCAATCCGATAGCCAGACCGGCAATGCTGATGACGGTCTGCAATTTGTATTTGAAGAAATTACGTATGGCTATGATAAGATAGTGTTGCAACATGCCTGGTGAATGTTTATCAGTTATTTATTTCGTTATTCGCTTTTTATGACTTCGACCGGATGCAGAGTCAGATTTTGTTCTTTAAGCTGTATTTAATAACATCTCTGCCTCCTTGCCCGTTGGGAGACAAAGCTAATAAATACTCGCCGGATTTCTCTGTGGCTATTTTCCGTAAATTGCGGTCTGCTTGTAATACGGCTTGTTGTTTGCCGTCCCAATCGAATACGTAAATAACCGAATTACCGGTAAAGTTTGTCGATCCGTCGAACAGACAGAATACATATTGTTCTGAACTGCAAATGTCGATGAAACATTTCTTGCTCTGCTCTGCATCCAAGTATTTATTGGAAATATCGGGAACCGGTATGGTATAATAATCAGCAAAAGAAACCGATGCAGTCATATCACAATTCATATCGTAGAAGTTGACACAGTCGATAAATCGCAGGGCGGCGACGATCACTCCTTTTTCCTCGTTGAGTGTCAGGTCGCTGGCATACCCCTTTTGAAGGACTGTTGCCGGTATCGGAACCGTGATCTGAGGATAACCCGGAACAGCATATTGTCCGTTTGTTTTATTGGACGAAAAGAATACCTGTGGTTTGCGGGGATTGAACTGAACGGCATATAATTCCTTGGAAGTGATACAACAGTTCGTGCAAGCGTCTTCCAAGCCATAATCGGACATATACTCTAATTCCGCAGAAAGAGCCGGAGGTGTTTGATCCAGATCCATGCGTTTCAATTTACGTGAATCGTTGTCCCAGACAGATACCTTGTTTTTATTATTCTTGTTGATATAATCATATTTAGTAAAAGACGGATAGGCGATTATAAAAGTGTCTTTTTCTCTTTCTCCTATTCCGTGAAGCGATAAATCTTTTTTACTTCTTATTTGCAGAAGCGTGTCGCTATAATAGTCCATAAACGCGTAGTAATCGTTGGTAATCGCTACATCGTAATAGTTATGTATCCCTTGTCCGGCGAAAATAACTTCGCCGGATAGTTTGCCTGTAATATCCGTAGTCGCTTTATACGTTTTTACACTGTCTTTGCTGTTAGGGGTGGAACAGGCAAAGAATACGGAAAGACTGGTGAGTAGACATAGTAACTGTTTCATATTTGTCATGTATTTATTATTCGGAACGTATGATTTCTACCGGATTTGTACGGGCTGCCTTTCGTATTTGCCAGGTTAGCGTGAAGAACGAGATTCCACCGGTCAATAAAATTGCGATTGCAAATATCCACCAGGTTAGATTTACTTTATAGACAAAATGCTCCATATATAGAGTAATGGCCAGCCACGCCAATGGCAATGCAACCAGACAGGCCATCCCATATAATTTGCCATAATTGAAAAATAACATATTCCTGATCGTTGAAGCTGTAGCCCCGTTTATTTTCCGGATAGATATTTCATGGAACCTTTGTTGTATATCGAATAGGGAGAGGCTGAACAATCCCATAGATGAAATCAAGATGGCTATGGCTGCAAAGAAAGAAGCGATACGAACCAGCTGCTTGTCTTCATCATAGACAGATAATACCTCGTCTTTTAGAAATGAATAATGAAATTCATCTCCGCACGATTCGTGATACAGTTCTTGAATATAATTGATCGCCTCCTGTTTCTTATCCGGCTGGATACTGATCAAAAGACCTGATTGCGGAGATCCCTCATAATTAAAGAAAATGATCGGTTCGTATCCTTTGGATAAATGTCTTGTGCTGAAATCTTTGATGACTCCAATGATCTTGTATCTGGGAACAGGCTCCCCTTCCATTAATGAGCTGTAGAGAAGTAAATGATCCATGATAACCGGAGTTTTGTCGATATCGGAAATACCCAATTCTTTTTTGGCAGATTCATTGATAATGACGGATAAATCCAATTCATTATCAATGGAATCATTCCATAATCTACCTTCGATGGCTTCTATCCCCAGCATGCGGAAATAACTTTCATTACTCATCTTGCTACCGATCTTTTTCCTTTCTCCTCCGGGAATATGTCCCCAGTTATTTTGTCCCGGGTGGCTAATGGGGGAGGGACAAAAACTGTATTGTTTTATAAGCAAAGGATTATTTTTCAGATTTCTTGCCAGTTGAGTCGTTATCTGATTATATTTATTCCACATCCCCATATTACCTCCATTAGGGGCCTTGATGGGGGACACTTTTATGATATTTTCCGTTTGGTATCCCGGGTCGGTAGTCAACATGAAATTCAGTTGACGGATGGAGTAAATAGATATGACCGTTAAAGATAATGTTATTATATATTGTAAGCAAAGGAATATTTTTCTGGAAACAGTGGATGCACCGCTTCTCCCGATCATGTTTAATGATTGGACCGGAGCCGAATAATTGTACCTGATAAAAGGATATATAGCCGTGATGAATGGTAACAAAAGCAATATGCTTACAGAAACAACTAAATCAAATAACAGATATGAAGAACTCTGTATCATAAGATATGTTTCAGCTGCTGTAATTCCTATTTCTATGAATACCCATGCCAGAAGTAAAGCGACAGTGGTCATACATACATTTTCTGTGTATAGTTGAATGGCTACTTGCCGGATATTTGCCCCGAATACTTTTTTCATCCCGAATTCGCGTGCTCGTTTTTGGATTAGCACTGTATATACATTGATGAAATTGAATAATCCGATCAGCATGATTAACAGGGCGATTGCAGAAAGAATAAGTATGTGCATATAATTCCCTTGCAGGCGGTTGTCCTGGTATGTTATAACCTCTTGGTCGAAATATAACTCCTGTAACGGATAGAAACAGATACGTATGCGGTTGGGAAAATTAGCGACTTTCCGGAATGGTTTATATTTTTTATTAACCGAGGCGGCGGAATTGCCTTTATGTAATTTTACTAATGAATTTGGTACTTGATATTTTCTGTAGTTGGCTGATTCATTCGATATTAACAAGTCGAATGGCATTGAAAACCGGGTTGCCGGTTTTCCCATGACGGCAACAATAGTCACGATTTCTCCCATGGAAGTCGTTATTTGTTTACCGATTGGTTCTTCTTTCCCGAATAACAACTGTGCCAGATTTTCAGTGATAACGGCATCTTTAGGGTTATCCAGCAATTTGTTTTTGGATGATTTCAAGATGGGAATCGGCACTATTTTCAGATAGTTGGTATCTGTTGCTAAGGATGCGACATTATATATTTTGTTATTGAGTGTCACCGGATCTCCCGGTCTTAGGTATAATGTAGAACTAATTTCAACTGCCGGATCTTCCAGCGGATTAGGGGTGTATCCATATTCAGGTAACAGACCGAAAAATGTTTTCTGGTGAGATATCTCGTCTTCCATTACAGTGTAGCAGACTCTATCTACATCCGGAATAAAATGGTCGGTGGTCATTTCACTGTAGACATACCGGAATATCAATATACAGCAGGCCAGGCTGAGTGCCAGCCCCAGTATGTTGATTACCGTATAAAGCCGGAATCGTAGGAGAGTTCGTATGGCTAACAGGAGTACCTTCATTTCTTTTACTTGTTTTTATTCCGATTTAATAACTTCCGCCGGATTCTGATTGGCTGCCCTCCATATTCTCCAACCTGTACATAAGGTGATGAGTGCTGCTAATACCAGCCATATTGCCGGATAAATCCAGAAGTCAATGTTGGTCTGAAGTACATAACTTTCCACCCACGGTTTCATGATGAGGTAACCGGTCGGGAAAGCAATGGCAGAGGCGACCAGTAACAAAAGCATGTATTTCAGCAGGAAAGACTGCATGATATGAGGTGTTACTGCGCCGTTCACTTTACGGATGGCAATCTCTTTGCGGCGTTTCTCACAGTCGAGGGTGACGAGTGAGAAGACTCCGAACAAGGAGATCAATACACAGACCAGCGTCACGAAATCCAGCATCATCAGCAAAGCGTTTTCCGATTTCAGGAATTTCCCGTATTCTTCTTCCATATTATTGATCCGGCAATTTCTGACGTCCGGATTTAGCTTTCTCACTAATGCGTCCAGCCGTTGTTTGCAGTTAGTCCAGGTCCCTTCCTGATATTTGAACAGGATGGAACTGTCGTTAAATTCGGTTTTTTTCTTGAATACCATAAAGCCAGGCTTGCATGGTACTGTCGGAGGTGCAATATAGAAATCTTTAATGACACCGGAGATTATCCAGGGATTGTCGCCTCCGATTGTTTTCCCGATCGGGTGATCCATATTCAACTCTTTGATTCCGGCTTGGTTGATTAATATATGATCGCTGTTCCCATCAGCAGGGATCTCTCCTTCAAGAAGTTGGAATCCATAAAATTTGAAGTATGCCTGATTGCAGTCGAACTGTTCTAAGCTGACGGAAGCAGTGGAATCCTGGCGTCCATCCCATCTGTCTATTGTACTATAAGAACGGGCATAGCGGGGGAAGATGGCTGATATGCTATCGGGAAATATTTCGGTTATAAATGGGACTTTCGCCATTTCTTCTCTTAATCCGTCGATGGGCGGATATGTATTAATACAGGCCCGGTTTGTCCGTTCGAATCCAAAGTCAGCCTGGTTCAGATGGTGGATTTGTTTCATCAGGATTACCGAGCAGAAGATAAAACAGATACTGATCACGAATTGTGCTACCATGCTGACTTTCTGGAATATATTTTTGCTTTTGCTTCCGGTTGAACCTTTTAGCATGGCATTCAGTGTCTTTTGCCTGAAATAATAGATCGGGTATAAGGATAATAAGAAAGAAAGGGAGGCTACGATTGCGGCATATTTAATGGCAGCCAGGTAGATATCCATATTATCCAGTTTTATTTCTGATAACTCCCTGAATGTCGGCAATGCTAATTCTATCAGGATTAAACCGGTGAATAAAGCGAGCAATAAGGTGATCGAATATTCGACTCCAAATAAAACCATCTGGTTTTTATCTGACGATCCGCAAACTTTCCGTAAGGCAATTTCGCGGCTACGCATCCGGATCCGTGTAATAAATAGAGTCAGATAATTGAATAAGGCACATAATATGACCAATCCGCCTGCCGAGGCAAACAGGAGGATATGTTCGTATTTGACTGTTACCACCCGATTGGGACGGTCATAGCGCATGGAGGTAATAGGTGTCAGTACGATCTTATCGACAGAAAATGTTTGGTCGGGCTTCGTCTTATATTCATCGAGCTTTTTTCTGAATGCCTGAATATCGGTACCTTCCCGCAGTCTGATAAATGTTTGCCAGGCAGAGGCATTCCATTCTTTTCCGAAACTGTTTGATTCAAGAAAATCGAACGGCAGATTACTATGCGTATCCCAGGGCTTAACGACTGCACAGATGACCTTATCTCCATAGATATCTATTTCTTTTCCGATAGGATCTTCTGCGCCGAACAATTGTTTGGCAAACCGGTCGGTGATAGCCAGTTTATTGTTATTCTGTAGCATAAAATCCCGACTACCGCTGATTAGCTGAAAATCGAACATGTTTACTGTCGCAGAATCGACTCCGATCTTAAATGAAGTATATTCTTTTCCTTTATATTTGAATGCCATCCCCCAGGCTTGCATATTGCAGGCATCTTCCACTTCCGGAAATGTCGCTTTCAGGAAACCGGCTAACGGATAAGGCGTGATTTCCGATATGCCACTGCTGGACATATATGATTCAACGCGTACCTGATAAATCCGGTCGGCCCCCTTATGGAAGGTGTCGTAAGTCTGTTCGTATCGTATCCACAATGTTGACAGTGCAAAACAAGTAAAGCCGATAGCCAGTCCGATAATACTGATAATGGATTGTGATTTGTACTTTATCAGATTACGGAATGCGAGTTTGATATAGTGTTGTAACATGCTCATAATATAATCGTTGAATTTATTCGGATTTAATCACTTCTGCCGGATTCCTGCCTGCGGCTTTCCATATGCGCCAACTTATGCACAAGGTAATAATAAATATGAGACAGATCAAAAGAACCGGATAAATCCAGGCGCTTATCTCTGTTTGTATCACATAATTCTCCAGCCAGGGCTTCATGATGAGGTAACCGACAGGCAAGGCGATGCATGCTGCCAAGCAAAGCAGCAACATGTATTCCTTAAAGAACATGCGTATAATCATTCGGGCAGTAGCACCATTTACTTTGCGGACGGCTATTTCTCTCCGGCGTTGTTCGCAGTTGAGGGTTACCAGGGAGAAAATACCGAACACAGAGATGAGGATGCAGACTACCGTAACGAAGTCGAGCAACTTGATCAGGGCATTTTCCGATTGGAGGAATTTGTTATACTCTTCTTCGGCACTGTCTAATCTGTAGAAGGTAAACTCCGGGTGCTTTTCTTTGATCAATGCGTCGATCCGTCGTTTGCATTCCGGCCATTGTCCTTCATGAAATTTGAAAAGCAGCACTCCGCTGGAACTGATCGAATAATAGTATTCCTGAACGGTGAACACAATCGGTTTCACCGGTATAGTAGGCGATTCTTTACAGAAGTCGCGTATAACACCGATAACCTGTAAACGGGTTGAATCGAACTTTTGGAAATATTTGCCGATCGGGTCCCGCCATCCGAACTCCCGGACTGCTGCTTCGTTGATCATCACTTTGTCCTTTTGATCGTCGTCCTTTAGCATTTTACCACTCAGAAGTTTCAGGTTATAGTAATTGCATATTTGTTCGCCACTGGGAATAAGTTCCAAGCGTATTTCATTTGCTGATGCCGGTTTTTCATCCCATTCCTTCGTTGTCATATATTGTTTTCCTGTGAAAGGAATGAAAGCATTATGATTGCCCGGAAGAATTGTTGTAATCATAGGTCTTTGTTTCAGTTCTTCCCGCAGACTGGCTTCGGACGATTTGGTACTGAATACGAGAGATGCCCTTCCGGCCCGTTCCACGACACGGTCGGAATGTGAAAGGAAGTGTATCTGTTTAATCATTACGACCGTACAGAAGATAAATCCGATACTGATGATAAACTGGAATACCAGGAAGAACTTCTGGAAATAATTCTTTCCGTTCCCTTTCTCCGTCCCCTTGATTGCAGCGTTCAACGACTGGCGGCGGAAATATTGGATCGGGAATAAAGAGATAAAGAATGACAGTACTGCCACAAAAAGCGAATAAAAGATAGCTTCCAGGTAGATTCCGTTGGTGGCCGTATGGATTTCGGATAATTCCCGGAAAGTCGGTAATACCAGTTCGATCAGCAACATGCCGATGAAAATGGCGGCCAGCAAGGTCAGTAAATACTCTATGGAGAATAAACCCATCAGATGCTGGTCTGAGGAGCCGCACACTTTACGTAAGGCAATCTCTTTTCCGCGCATTCGTATCCGGCTGACGAACAATGTCAGATAGTTGAACAGCGAACAGAGGATAACCAGGCCGCCCGATAATGCAAACAGCAGGATATGATTGAATTTAACGGTCGCTTCCTCTATCGGATGATCGTAACGCAGCCGGGTGATCGGTGTCAATACAAAATGTTCCAGTAGCGTATGATCCTGTTTAATCGTATGTTCATATAGCTTTTTGCTGAAAGCCTTGATGTCTGTCCCTTCCCTGACTTTGATATAAGTAGACCAGTTGAAAGCGCCCCAATATGCATATTGATGATTGGCTTCTATTATATCGAAGGGGATATTGGTATGTGTTCCCCATGATTGGACGACTGCACAGACCGGTCTTTTCTCATTATAAATCATCAGTTCTTTTCCGATCGGATTCTCTTTACCGAATAGTTTTTCGGCAAGTTCTTCGGTGATAGCTATTTCTTTATTATCAGGTAACAGGAAATTGGTGTTTCCGCTTATCAACCGGACCGGAAATGTTTTCATCAGGGCGGAGTCCATATCTATTATACTGGATTGATGGGTAATTCCCTCATATTTGAATTCAGAATCGCCACCCCGTGTATTGCCGGCCTGTTCTATCTCAGGAAATGTTTCTTGCAGGTAAGCCGCCAGCGGGGAGGGGGTGACTGTCGATAAACCGTCTTTGCTGTTTTTGTCTTCGTTCCTGACAAGGAAGATACGTTCGGCTCCTTCACGGAAGTTGTCGTAAGTCATTTCATATCGTATCCATAATGTTGCCAGGGCAAAACAGGTAAATCCCATTGCCAGGCCGATGATGCTGACAATCGATTGTGTTTTGTATTTTAATAGGTTGCGTATAGCAATCAGTAAGTAATGTTTTAACATGGTTTCAATTGTAATTGTACATTGAAAAATACAAAAGATGTGCCAAATAGATAACTACTTGGTGGATATGTTGTTATCGGCTGTATGGTGTTGGAGTCTGTGTGTGTATCCGCACGAATTACGTTCGTTTGCGCACGGTGCTGTGCGGATGGTACGGAATAATTAACGTATTCTTCCTTCTACTTTGCCGTAGAAAATGTAAAGCGGATTGGTTATATTTTATAGTTTTGCGGTTTATAACTCTATAAGTATGCAGATACCCGTATCACGATATATCTTTTTAGTGGCGATTTCTCTGTTTGTTAGTCTTCATATGCAGGCTCAGTTTCTGGATTACGGCTCCGATCCGGCACGGTTCAAATGGAACATTGTCAAGTTGCCCCATTATAACCTGGTGTATCCGCAGGGTAATGATTCGATGGCTTATAACTACGCCCTTTATCTGGAAAATGCTTATCCACATTTGCAGAAGACGATCGGGACAGGGATGCAGAAGAAATTTCCGGTGATTCTCCATCCGGCCAATATGTCGTCCAACGGATTGGTATCATGGGCGCCACGCCGTATGGAACTGATCACGACGCCTTCCTCCAAACTCGATGGGGTGAGTTGGGACAAACATCTGGTGCTGCACGAGTCGCGGCATGTCCTCCAGACAAGCAAGGTGATGCGTGGCTGGTTCAAACCTTTATATTATATAATCGGTGAGCAGGCGGCGGGTGTTGCTGCCTTTTTCATGCCGAGCTGGTTCCTGGAAGGCGATGCAGTGGGAACCGAGACTTCCATGTCAAACGGCGGTAGAGGGCGGTTGCCGGAATTCAGTATGCCTTACCGTGCCCAGATGCTGGGAGAAGGAAAGAATTACTCGTTCGATAAATGGTATCTAGGTTCTTATAAAGATTATACGGGCGATTATTATGCATTGGGTTATAACCTGACTTCTTTTGCCCGCCACCGTTTCGGACCGGATATATGGGATAAGACGACCACCCGGTATGTGAACCGCTTCTTTGCGATTCCGATGTTCAGCAATGCCTTTAAACATAATGCCGGGATAAGTATCGACGGACTGTATAATGAGACGTTCGACTTTTTGCGCGACGAATGGAGGAAGATGGACACTGTCGCTGTTATTCCTGATTATCTTTCGCCGAAACCCGGAAAATATACTTCTTACCGTTATCCGCAGGCGGTGAACGACTCGACGGTTATTGCCGTTAAATCAGGTTTGCAGGATATCAATTCGCTGGTTTCGGTAACGAACGGAAAGGAAAAGCGATTGTGTTATCTCGGAACGATCAACAGCCGTTTGAACCTGGCCGGCAACAAGGTGTACTGGACAGAGATTGTTCCGGGCCTGCGTTGGACACATGAAAATTATTCCGTTATAAAACAATATGATTTAGAAACGGGAAAGGTGACGATGCTTACTCCCCGCGGGCGTTATCTGGCTCCGGCTATCGACAAGGACAACCGGACGGCAGCCGTTTCCCGTTTTACGGTAAGCGGTGAAAACCAGTTGGTGCTGGTCGACCTGGCAACGGGAAAGGAACAGCGTTATTTTACTGTTCCGGATAATGCCTTCATCAAAGAGCTAACTTACGATGATAATGGAATGATTACTGCCGTAGCCGTAACCGCTACCGGCATAAGTCTGCTGCAACTGGATACGCAGACCGGTGCATGGAGTGAATTGCTGGCAACCACTTCCGTAAATATTACCGCCCCGCTTTGGAGCAACGGCAAACTGTTTTTTGAATCGGGAGCCAACGGAACCAATAATATCTATTATCTGAATCCGTCGGATACGGCCACTTACCGGTTGACATCTGCCCGTTTCGGGGCTTTCGATCCGGCTTTTACTCCCGGTAAAGACAAACTGCTTTATTCGGATTACCAGGCAGATGGATATCGTATCGGTTCTTTGGCGGTGGATAGCCTGGAAGCAGAAAAGGCGGACTTGGGCGATCCTTATCATTCTTCGCTGGTTACTTCGCTGGTTGAACAGGAGCAGTTCAATCTGGATTCAGCCAAACTGACTCCTGTCGAGTTTAATCCGCGGCCTTACCGCAAAGGAGCGCATACGTTTAAGTTGCATAGTTGGGCCCCCTTCTATTATGATGTGGCGGAAGCGATGAATACGGGGGCTGACGATCTGAGTACGATCGTGAAACCGGGTGTTATGGTCCTTTCGCAAAATACGTTGAACACGGCTATCATGCAGGCAGGATGGTATTATCGTAAGGGTGAACATCATGGCAAATTATCATTTACCTATAAAGGTTGGTTTCCGGTCATCGATATCGCTGCCGATTATGGCGGTAAAGCATTCGATGTGACCTGGGTGACCAACGACAAGGATAAGGAAGTGGCACAGGCGGCAACCGTAAGACGCACCTTGCTGGAGGCTGAGGCGCGTGTCTACCTTCCTTTCAATCTTACCCGCAACCATTATATCCGGGGAATACAACCGGCGGTTGCCTATTATTTTACCAACGACAGGTATCAGCAATATGAAAGCCGTACATACAGCAATTTCCAGTATATCCTGCCGGAAGTATTGTTTTACAGTTACCGCCGGAAAGCCCAGCGTGATATCCTGCCCCGCTGGGGATATCAGTTGCGGTTGCAGTATCTCCAGTCTCCTTTCAATAAGGAAAACTACGGAAGCCTGTATGCCGGACGCCTGACGACTTATTGGCCGGGTATCCTGCGTAATCACGGATTGATGTTGCGTATGGGATACCAATACCAGAGTGTGGACAATAAAACCCTGTATTTACCCAAACATTTGATAGATAAGCCTCGCGGATATAATTTCATGTATCAGACCCGTCAGCAGATAGCCTTTAAGGCTGATTATGCTTTTTCAGTCTTTTCACCGGATCTCAGCCTCGGGCAACTGGCTTATATCCGCCGCCTGCGTGCCAACCTATTTTACGACCTGAACCGTAATCAGGCTGCCAAAGGCCGTGACTGGACAACACAAAGTTCATTCGGTACCGACCTGATTTTCGACTGGAATGTCTTCCGGATGAGTTTCCCGCTGACAACCGGCGTACGGTTGATACAACCGATCGATTATGGCAAGTTCCAGGTCGAGGCACTGTTTTCTATCACATTTTAGGAAATTAATAAGTGCTCATCTATCCGGTCTGTGTCATCAACGTACCATAGCGAAGTGATGTTATGGCCATATCTGACAAGGAGTGAAACAATGGCTATCACCAACAAAAGTTTTCTATTTTTTTTCCTTCATTCCTTCATGTCTGTATTTATATATTTGTAAATCAGCTAATAGAAGATGAAGGCGATGAAGACAATGAGGGTTGCCACATGATGAATTTCATATTTTATCGTCACGCAGCGAACGACGTGCGGATATAAGTTACCCCCAAAATCCATCCAATGTACCTGGTGGCATAGTGGTATAAAAGGTATATCCTATCTACTTACTGGTAGATATCTAAGAAGTAACAGATATACTTCTATACCCAAAGTCCCGTATTCTTTCTTGTTTGTCAGCTGTCAAACGCTTGTTCAGTATCTGTCGTACGCTTATTTGACAGCTGTCAAACAAGCGTACGACAGATGCAAATAAAGAAAAGAGTTCCGACTAAAGATTTAAATATTAGTAGGATACATGCTTGCGGCATACTACTTGCCCTCTTGTAGATAGGCAGATAAATCCCCTTTACCCATATTTGCGATGGGAAATTTGAATTATGGTAAGATATTGGATGCTAATCTTCATTGCCTTCATTTGTAATAGGCTTTTTATCAGTATTATACCATGTGAGATGAAGGAATGAAGGAAAAATATTAGAAAACTTTTATTAGGAGTAGTGCTCATGACGGAAGAACTGAACCATCCTGGTATCCTCATAGGCAGCTATTTATTTAACGGAAAATAAATAGCTGCCAAAGACTATCTTAACATGATCTTTTGAGTTCCGCTTAACCCATACTGGTCTGTAAAGCGTACTATAACAGTACCTTTATTATTCGTATGAATTGTATTTACATTAGAGGCAGATCGGATAAGCCTGCCATCCATCGTAAATAGATCTACTTTTCTGACTGTCTCAGAGAAAATAAGATTGTTGGAAACTAAATCGAAATAGACAGAAGTTTCCGGCTGTTTAGCTATTCTGTCATTGCCGGTTGCTTTCAGTGAGTTTAATTTCCATGCAGCAAAACCGTTATTTGCTGAAAGGACGTATAGGATAGGAGAATTATCTGCAGCTATTCCGATCTCTATATCTCCGGCTATGCTTGGTTTATTTCCTAAAACGGGAGAAGAAGCCCATAATGTTTTTGTATCTGGTTTGCCTGGCTCCAATGTGTAAACATCTACTTTGTTTTCATTTAAAACGGCCAGATAGTCCAATCCATCCTGAGTGAGAATATACCGGATAGCTGTACCTTCCAATGTGGATTGCGATTCACTTATTTGTTTCCCGTCACAATACAGGAACTTTCCTCCGTTTGCGTTCCAGTAAAACGATTTATCAGGTTTCACGGCCAGATGCCCTTTGCCGGATGAAGGGATTGTAAATTCTTCCTCCGTGTAAAAGCCATCCCATTTATTGGGAGCACCCATGCCAAACGTATAGACATAGTTTTCCGTTTCTGATTCAGTTGTTGCATATATTTGGGCTGTACCTTGATTCACACTGCCTGAGGCAAAGATGTTTCCTCCTAAAAATGCGGGACATTCAGAATCATAGGAAAAAGTAATGTCATTGAGACTTCCCTGATGTGTATTGTCCGGGAATGAAAAAGCATTCATGGTTTCTGTCTCTTCTACGACAAAAGTGGTCATTAGTATTCCATCTTCTGTAACAGTAGCATCATGCATTTCCCTACCCCAGATGCCGCTTATTGAAAGTTCCCCTTTTATGTGCCCTTTTTCGGCATCATATATGAATATATTTTTCCGGTATTCTCCGCTTGGTCCCCAGGTGTCTTCCCAATCTTTAGGCTGGTCCGGGTCGATATAAAGATTCTTGACAATATAAATGCACTTCTCTCCGCCCACTGTTCCATAAGCCATTCCTGTTGTTTTATCCTGGTCGGATTCAAGGTCTGAATAGAAACCGGGAAGATTGTTCCCTTCTATTGAATTTTCCCATAACAGAGTAAAATGATCGTTCGAGCGATTGGCTGGTGCGTCGTATAATCCCGTTACTTTAAATGCGGCAAAACCGTTGTTTGAAGATAAGCAATAAATATACAAGTCATTCTCTTTCCATTTGAAATCGATATCCCCCATGTTCCCGCTCAGATCACCTAAAGTAGGGCATTGGGCAACACAATTGAATGAATGTAAATTCCCCGGAAGCATGGAATAGATTTTAGTCACGATGCCATTGCCCGGAAAAATACCTGAGGCATTGCTATAGGAGTTTAAGAGGTAATAATACCGTCCGTTATGAGGATTTGTTCCTATATATCGGATTGTCTGGGAAAGGGTTAACTCCGGAGTCATGTTCTGTGTATTGCCGGCATAAGAGCCATCGGGTGTAAGCATATGCAATGCTTTGTGGCTCCCTTTTACTAAAATGCTGCCATCCGGGTTGACAGTGCAGTTGTAAAGTGTGTTATTGTCGGGAACTTGTCCGAAGTCGGTTGCTGAAGTAGAAATTGATCCGTCTTTCCCCAAAGCGAAATGACGGATATATACCGGTTTGTCCGGATTGGGATTTCCCAGGCCTTCTGTTGATCCGGCTATCCAGAGTTTGGCAGTCCCGTCAGCGATATTCCCGGCAATACTTAGTTTTTCCACACGTATGTCGGTCGTTTCAGGAAGCGAAGTAATAACAGGTGTTGCATTGAGTCCGTCCCACATACAGAAATCAAGGCTGTTTCCGATAACCGACAGACTTACGGTATATATTTTCCCCTCTGCGATTTCAATATCGGCAATCTTATGGATGGAACCTAATGTGGAGGAATTAACCGGGTCCATATTCAGCCTGCCTGCCCAGTCACCTGTTCCGGCATCATAATAATTGATAGCATTGCCGTCGGTATTGCTGCCTGTCGTTATAAAGACATACTCTTTGTCTCCGAATTTCCCATAAGCCAGCCCTCTGTTGAGGTTTTCCCCTAAGCCGTCAACTCCTGAAAAGTCTTTTGCCTTGTCTAACGTGTTTTGAACATGGGATATCTGCCAGATACTGGTGATATCAACAGTCGCATACGATGCGCTCCCCAAAAGGAGCGTTGCCATAATAAAAGTAATTTTCTTATTCATAAACGATAATAATTAGGTAAAATATGAAAGTATTTCAATAATCAGGAATCAGTAGAAGGGCATCGGCAAAGAATGGTCCGACCGATCGCTCTCCTACTAATTTTAGTTGAGTTTCAGAATCTTTATCCAGCCAGTAAGAACCCAAGAGAGCCCAGTCCCCTGCTTTCTCCGTTGGATTGACAGTTGCTGTATATATATTCCGGTTAGCCGTTATCTCAAAGGAAATACAGGAACTCATCTCTTCCGGACTCATGGGCGTACAGTAATAATAAACAGAATAATTCCCAGACTCCCTGATCACAGGAAAAAAGGAAAAGAAGCAATCGTTCGGGGCGGCCCATGAAAACATAAAGCTGTTTTTATAATGATCGCCAAAACGTTTGAACCAATTATCCGAGTATTTTATTTTATCGATATCTGTATCGTCTACGAGTATGTCTGGTTTTGAGCCATCCAGATAAGGGTCTTCCCTTAACTTTTCTCTCAGTTCTTTTGAACTTACTTTTTGTATGGCGCAACCTGTCTCTGCGGCGATGGATGCAGCCATGCCTGCAACTTGTCCGAGCATCATAAACACTGGTTCCATTCTTATGGAGCCATACGCTATATGTGATGCCGAAAGACAGACGGGAACCAGTAAATTCTGACATTCATTATACCGTGGAAAGAGGCTACGGTATGAAATAGGGTAGGGAGGGAAGCCATGGTATTGCACATCTCCTTCATTCTTTACCATTCCGTTCACGACTATTCTCCGGCAGTTATGAGAATCCATACCATAGGCAGCCAGTGCTATGCCGTCTTCTACAATTTCATTTCCCTGGCAATTATGTTGTGTCATTACATATTCACCTTTCAGCCTCCGGCCTTCCCTGATATATAGTTGGGGTGGAAAATTGTCATTGGCTGTGAATTCATCTTTTGCCCATCCCCATTCAGAGGCTTCTTTCCGTAATTTGGCCGGTACTTTTTCTTCATTTGCCAGGAAGTATAATAATCCTTTGATGTAAAGTTCGTGTTCATAGGCTATCTTTTTACGTTCTTCCGGACTG
Organism: Parabacteroides caecihominis; assembly: GCF_023656785.1. Taxonomy (NCBI): domain Bacteria; kingdom Pseudomonadati; phylum Bacteroidota; class Bacteroidia; order Bacteroidales; family Tannerellaceae; genus Parabacteroides; species Parabacteroides caecihominis. Next base: position 139,661 of record NZ_JAMOKS010000004.1, on the reverse strand, counting down.
CCTTCTATATAAGAGTGATTCATGCCGATCAGGTCCGTAGAAAAAGGACCGTTGTTATTTATGTCGTATTTCTTATCCGGCATGTCCCGGTTGATCGAAAGTATCTCTCCCAATTTATATTCCTTTTTCTCCAGCATACGAAGGAGTAATTCATATTGATCCGGGTTATACGTTTCCGGTTTTTCAAAAGGACGCCGGAGTTGTTGGTCATTTGTCAGGCACAGCCGGTAATTGTATGCCTGTACACTACTGTCTCCTGTCCCTTTGGAAGCTAAAGGATGATCGCTGATTCCCCAGCACAATCCGGAAGGAGGATTTCCTTTCTCTTTATATGGATCGATACTGTCGGGAAACTGGTGCTTGTCAAGTAACTGAACCCCGTTTAATGTTTCGTTGTATATTGAATTATCCTCTCTGCCGACGGTATATGAAATACCTGCCGCAGCCATAAGATCTCCTTCATAAGAACAATCGATGAATTGCTTCGCTCTGATGGTGATGAATTCGGGAGTGCCTTCTTCTCCTATCCGTTGTAAACGGACGTATCTTATCCGTTTACCTGATTTCATAGCCGATATAAGCCGGTGGTTCTTTAAAACAGGAAATTCAGAACTGTCGATGTATTCGTCGAGTACCTTTTGAGCGACACTAGGCGGGAAAGACCATTGTTCGAATTTCTTATAATGTTGCCCTATTTTCCTGTAAAATAAGCGGGATAGACCTGTAATGGTATATTTATTGCCGATGTCCGTATAACCCAGTCCACCCGTAGTCATACCTCCCAGATGATCGGATGGCTCAATCAACAGTGCTGATTTTCCCATCTTTTCAACTGAATAGGCTGCTATGACGCCGGATGCGGTTCCTCCATATATACAGACATCCACTTCTGTTTGTTTATCCTGACAGGAAAAACAGAAAACCAGAAATAATATGGATACAATATAGTGTTTCATCGTATTTCAATATCCTGGATTTTGTTTTAATATCCCTTTATATTCAATGATATATTGGGTTGGTATCGGGAACAGTATCTGTTCCGGGCGTAAAACGCTGTTGGGCATCTTGCTGGCTACTTCATAAAATTTGCCGTGACGGACCAGATCCTGATAGCGGTGTCCTTCCAGATAAAATTCATGTGCACGCTCCATAAGTACTGCATCTCTGAATTCCTGCTGTGAAAGTCCGTTGGGTAAATTGGCCAGTCCCGTCCGTGGGCGTACTTTATTAAAATAGGCCCTTGCTTTATTGGTTGGCCCGTTCAGTTCGTTTTCTGCTTCAGCCATGGAAAGCCATACGTCTGCATATCGTTGACGCACAATGATATGGTTTGAGTTATGTCCGACCATTGCTGGATCTTCATCATATTTCATCGCAATAGCACCGATCATATTACTCCGGTTATATTGTTTCCCGTCTGTTCCAATATAAGATTGGGGTAATCCTGAAAGGCGACTGTCTGCCGGATCAAATGTGTCTATGAAAGACCATCTTACATAATAGACCCCCCATTTTGTCCCTTTCCAGGGATAAGATGAAGGAAGGGATATGGCATGCCAGGTGTTGCCGTTATTAGGGATACTCTGTTTACGCGGCACTCCGTAAATAACTTCCTTGTTCCGTTGATTATTAATGCTGAAAATACTTAAATAGTCATCTTGCAGTTCATAATAGTTCAGGTCGATGATCTCCTGCCCATACTTTGACACCTTTTCCCAGTCTTTTTCGATCATATAAAGCTGCATCAGGATCATATAAGCTATTCCTTTGTTCATGCGGCCGTATTCTTCCTCGGGTGATTGATCTTTCGGATGTTTCAAATAAGGTAATGCCTGGTTTATCTCCTCCTGGATAATTTTGATGTATTCTTCTTTGGAGGGACGGGGAGTATATTCCACGATATTAGGATTCAATACCAATTCATCCGGAACGATAGGGACCGTACCGAAATAAATATAAAAATGGTGTAGGAGATAGGCGCGTATCACTCTTGCTTCCGCAATATAGAGGTTCTTGACATCTTCGGAGATATTGTCGAGAGCCTGTAAACGGAGAACAAACGCGCGGCAAGTCGTGACTTCTTTGACTTTGGAAAATTTGTCAAGCAAGTCCATTTCAGGCCGTGCGAAATTATCCGGGGTATAGCGGTGCTCCATGAACCAATCCCATCCGTTGTTTCCTCCCAGAATGTCGGCAGCCATGTCACTGATCAGAAACGCACCTAATTGATTCCCATTAATCCATCCGCCATGGGGACCTTGCATGATTTCGTAAAGGGATGCCAGTGCCGCTTTACAATCATTCTCATTTTTAAAGAAATTCGATTCTTCCAGCTTTGAATATTCTTCCATCTCCAGTGTACAACTGAAACAGAAGAGGGATAATACTAACAGATAAATATTTTTCATATATAATAGATTTAATAGATGTAAAATCAATAACTGAATTGAAACCCTACGGAATAAGTCCGTTGATTGGGATAGGATGCTGCCCGGCTATCCGATTCAGGATCTAATCCTTTATAAGGTGTGATCAGGATCGGATTCTGTAAAGAGGCAAAAACCCTTAAACTTCCTTTCCGGAGGGGCAGCTTGTATCCGAAGTCGATGTTGCTAACCCTGGTGAACCAAGCCTTCTGCAGGTAGTAATCGCCAATGCCATATCCGCTGAACCTCTGTAAAGAGGAAGGAAGAGTTCCTTGCCTGTTATCGCTGTTCCAACGGTCTTTTACATCGACCATCTGATTCAAACCTTGTTCCAGGTTGGTGACATCTGTCAGCAATGAATAAGTCGCATTGGTCATCCATCGGTTGAAAACGCCGTACATACTGATATTCAGATCCAGGCTTTTGTATCTGAATGTGTTTGTCAAGCCTAATGTGAAAGGGGTATTGACTCCAATGCGTACCTTATCAGCGTTATCCAGGATACCGTCAGGCTTGCCGAGACGTTTGGGAATTCCGTTATCATCGAGCACCAGGTTACCGTTTTCATCTTTCAGGTAGCCATCGATGTCTTTGAATTTAATTGTTCCGGGAATAGCCCCGGTAGTATAAGGAAGAGTTTCCCCTTCCTGCACCAGTCCGTCGGATTGATGATACCATAATTCTCCGAAATATGCTTTTTCCGAATCATATATATCCGGCCGCCAGCTATCATCTCTTTTAAGCCATCTGTCCCGGTAGTAGGTGTAGGTCAAGTTGGTTTCCCATGAGAAGTTTTTACTTCGTATATTCTGGCTGTTCAATGTAAATTCAAATCCGTAGGTTTGCTTTTTTTGATCGAGATTAGCGGTGATACCGGTAGCTTCGCCTGTCGACAGAAGTGGTTTCCATCCTAAGATATCGGAGACTACCCGGTTGTAATAATCAAACGTACCCGACAATCTTCCCTGCCATAAGTCAAAGTCCAGTCCGAGATTGAAATCTGTTTGTGTCTCCCATTTTAAATCAGGATTCCCCAATCCGCCTAATTTGATGGAAGAAACGATCTGCTCTCCCCAGACAATAAGGTCACCGGGAATATAATAGTTTGAAAAGGCTGTTCCGATATTGTCATTTCCGGTTTGTCCATATCCGACACGCAGTTTCATTTGGTTAATAACGGAGCGCGTATCATCCATGAATTTTTCTTTTGCGATATCCCACCCGAGTGAGACGCCGGGAAAATATCCCCATTGGTGGTTTTTTGCGAAATTAGAGGAACCATCTACACGCAAGTTGGCTGTCAGGAAATATTTTTCATCATATGAATAATTGACTCGTCCGATATAAGCCAATGCTTCCGATTTGCTTCCGTATGAACCTATATTCGGCCGGTCGGCAGCTAACCCCAGATAGTTCCATGAGAAGTTATCAGAAGGGAAATTCCATCCGGTTGCACGGGTGCCCTGCCGGTTAGTCTGGATATACTCGGTTACAAACATGGCAGTGAGGTGATGTTTATCCACAAATGATTTGTGATAATTTGCTGTAAATTGGAACTGATAATCATTCTTTTCTCCGACAGCCTTGTCTGCACGGCCACGGGTCTTTTCCCCTACGATTGTTGTTGTGGGAATATATGAAAATCCCTGGCTTATGTATATATCCGTGCCTCCTCTGATTTTCAGGTCGAGTCCCGGGAGCAAATTATATGAGAAGTAGATATTCCCTATTATACGGTCATTCTTGGTTTTATTCGACATTTCAAGTATTGAAACCGGATTCGATAGAAAAGAAGCATATTGGTTGATCGTGTAGGTGCCATTGTTGTCTTTGACCTCAAGGTTAGGAGGAAACTGATAGGCTGTCCGCAACAGATCGGATGCTTCGGCAAATCCGTCCTGCAGAGGTACATTATCCATATTGGTGCGGTTGGCATGGAGGGTTATTCCCAGGGTCGCTTTATTACCAAACTTCTGGTCGATATTAATCTGGGCAGTGAACTTCTTATAATTATTGTTTTTTATCACTCCTTCCTGATTAAAATAGCCGAATGAGGCATAATACTTTGAAGACTGGCTTCCTCCCTGTATGTTTGCCCCGTAATTTTGAATCATGCCGACCCGGGATATTTCTTTAAACCAGTCAGTTCCTTGCCGTCCTTTCCATGTGTCAAAATCGTCCGCAAGATACCGGTCCCTGTATTCCGGCAATCCCGCATCGCCCCACTGCCTGTTGCCGTAAGGGACTATTTGGTTGTCGTACATGAAGCGTTCTTTTATTGCACGGTTCGTTTCAGACATAAAATCGGACGCATTCAATAAATCCGGAGTGTTGTAAGCATGTGACCATCCTATATTTGCCACTCCTTCTACACGCGGCTCGATGCTTGTTCCCCGTTTGGTGGTTATGAGGATAACACCTCCTGCCGCTTTAGATCCGTAGATGGAAGTGGCAGAGGCATCTTTCAGTATATCGATACTCAATATATCATTCGGGTTGATTGAGGCAAGTGCGGCATCCGTGTCTCCTGTGCTGTATTCTCCGGTGGATACATTCGAAAAGGAAGAAGTGATCGGGAATCCGTCGACGATAATCAACGGCTGACGGTTAGAGGCTCCTCCCCTGATCTGAAGATTCACCCTTCCTCCCGGTTGGGCGGAGGCCAACGTTGTGGTTAACCCTGCTGCTTTTCCTCCGAGAAATTGGGTGACGGTTGCTCCTCCTATAGGTGGTATGGTGTTCATTTTTACACTGGTATGGGAACCTGTGATTTCTTTTCTTTTCAATGTCCCGTATCCGATAACGACAACTTCCTCCAGTGTTTTCTGATCTTCCTTAAGAACGACTTTGATGTTTGTCTTATTCCGGACAGGGATCTCTTGGGAGATGTATCCCAAGTAAGATACAACTAAAACTGCATCAGGCCGGGTATTCAGTATGAATTCGCCATTCGCATTGGTTATCACTCCTTGTGTAGAACCTTTAACAGATACACTGGCTCCTATCAGAAGTTCTCCGGTCTCATCCGTTACAACTCCTGAAACCAATATTGTCTGTTTTTCTTCCAGGTGTTTCCGGGTGTTGAGAATGATATTTTTATTCTCAACCAGGTAATGGATGGGGGTATTTACAAGTGCGGAATGCAACAGGCTTTTTACATCGTCGGTTTTTAAAGGGACGGACGATAGCATCATTTTTATATCTATCTCTGTCTCATTATAAACAAATAAATAATCGGATTGTCTTTCAATCTGCTGAATCAGTTCGCCTAAAGTTATTTTACTTTTGGGCAATTGGATAGGTTGTGCACAGATGTTGGTGTGAATAAAAAGGAACGTCACTGCCAACAAATAGAAAAACAAACTAAAAGTGTTACAACGGGTTGATTTTTTCATCTTGTATTTTCTTTTTATGGTTTTTATTATCATTGTCAATAGATTATGTATGTATGGGTGTCTTCTTCTTTCGTGAAAGAGAACTGATAGTTTTTCTGCAATGTCAGGAGTATATGTTCGATGCCATCCTTATTCCTGAATTTGCCGGTACACATTTGTGCTCCTATCTGCGGATTTTTCAATTCTATACTGACTTCATGTAATAGGGACAGATGGGCAAAAACATCTGATAACGGCTGGTTTTTGAAAGAATAGATACCGACCTTCCATAAGAAATTTTCATCCGGATCAATGGAAGAACGGATAAGGGTTCCATTGGACAGCCGTACTTTCTCGTTGGGTTGAAGACGCATATCTACTGTCTGGCTTTTATCCTGAAGACTGACAGCTCCTTCTATTAAGGAACATTCAAATAATCCGGACTTCTGATAAGAGAACACATTGAAGGAGGTACCCAATACCGTAATATCATACATTTCTGTTTGAACGATAAAAGGATTCTTTTTATCGGGAGTAACCTCGAAATAAGCCTCTCCGTCTAATTCCACTATCCGGGTATTTTCTTTTTTATTGTTCTGAAATGACAGTATCGAATTAGAGTTCAGCCAGACTTTAGTCCCGTCCGATAAAACCAGTTCCAGCCGTTGTCCCTGCGGACAGGTAATGGTCTTTACTGCCATTTGCGATTCTTTATCCGATACCAGGAGGTAACTTAATCCCAAACTTAATAAGACCAGAAATACTGCGGCTACTCTCCATAATACATTAACCGTTGAATGTCTCTTGATTTTCTTATCAGGAATGTATTCCGTATTCCAAATGGAGATGTCATGAAGTTTTCTAAGTTCCAGAAAGTCCTTTTTATTCTTCTCTTCTTTCTCTATCCACGCCATGACGTCTTCTCTTTCACGGGTGGATATTGTTCCTTTAAGATATTTCTCAATTGTTTTTTGATCCATCTTTGTAGCTTTTATATAATTAATACGGATGAAATGAGCCTATCCCTAAAAGGGTGTATATAATTTCTCCCTTATTATTTGAAATAATCAGGGGTGTTTGGATGTAAATCCTTTAAACTTAAAGGGTGATTTATTCTTGGGGGGGCGGTTTTTCAGAAATAAAATAGTATATATGTTGTTTCCCTGTAAGTATTAAGCATACAAGAATAGTATTACAGGTAAATAATCTTTCAGTTTTTTTCTCAGTAAAGACAATGATTTCGTTATATGGTATTCTACGGACTTTATACTTATTCCCAATTCGCCGGCTATTTCGTTAGCCGATTTATTATCAATGCGGCTGAGTTTAAATATTAGTCGTGTCTGTTCCGGTAATTGTTTCAGTGTATTATCTACTATCTTTTGGATATCAGATATAAATAGTTCCTGAGGTACTGTCGATTCGAGTAATGAAATCCGGAAGACCAGTTCGCGTTGTGAGATTTCCGTTAATTCTTCATGTGTTTTTGTGTTGACTTGTATCTTTCTTAAATGATCCAGACATTTGTTCCGGATAATAGTTAAAAGGAAAGCTTTACGTTGGACTGTGGTGTATGATTCATCCCAGTTTTCCCACAGTTTTATGAGTGCTTCGGATGCAATATCCTCTGACAAATGTTGGTCATGCAAATAGGATTGTGCATATACAAAGCTGCGGTGAAAATAATCAGGGTAATTTTCACTAAAAGTGATTGTTTTGGAAAGGGTATCTTTGTGTAATTCCATTCTCCTTATAACTCTTTATGTACAAATTTAGCATTTTGGACTAAATAAAAAAAGTTATCTTTACTTTTAACTAAATTGGTCTGAAGTAAAGAAATGTCCGGATTTCTTTCGCTTTATATAAATACGAATTAGAAGGAGTGTACCCTAATTGAACGGGTGTTTTTTTGTATAGCCGGTCTGTTTTAACCGGCTATTCCGTCTTGATAGCTTTTGCCGGGTTTGTCCGTGCCGCTTTTCGGATTTGCCAGATTAGGGTGAGCAGGGAAATACCTGCGGTGATCAGGAAAGCAATAGCGAAAATCCACCAGGATAATGGAGCTTTATTGGCAAAGTTTTCCAGATATCTCGTGATTGCCAACCAGGAAAGAGGAGTGGCTATCAGGAAAGAGAATCCGAGTAACTTGTAATATTTCCGCAATAACAAATTCATGATGGCTCCTGTGGTTGCCCCGTTCACTTTGCGGATCGCTATCTCCTTGTAACGCTGTTGAATATCGAAAAGGGAAAGGCTGAATAATCCCATAGAAGAGATCAGGATGGAGACGAGGGTAAAAACGGAATAGATCCGGGCAACCAACCGGTCTTTTTCGTACATGGCACTGATCTCGTCTTCTACAAAAGTGTATTCAAATTCTCCTCCGATAGTCTTGTCATGGAGTTCTTTCAGAAGTTTGATCGCTTCCGGCCGGCGTCCGGGGACAATGGATGCCATGAGTTTCCCCGGCCAAAACAGTTCATCTTCTATATCTTTGAATGTCATGATGACGGGAAGATTACGCTGGGAGAGATGCACTACCTGAAATTCGGGAGTAAAACCTTTTACCAGAAGCGAACTGATACCATCATATGACTCTTTTTCCAGCTCTGTAGGAGGGATTCCTCCTTTACTGAATAATTTTTTAGCCGTTTCATTCATCAAGATTTCTTTTTCGCTCTTCGGAAAGCCGTCTGCGGAAACTGGTATTTGGTATAAATCAAAGAAACTTTTATATAGTCTGACATGAAGTACCTCCAGCCATTCTCCTCCGGGGATGCGCATACTGACCTTGCCGTAGTTATCAGTTGGTAATTCATACGGACTTTCTCCATAGGAGAACGACTGGAACAGAGGGGATGCTTTGAGTGTTTCCTGTATGGCGGAGGAAACGCTTTCAGTCTGTTTCTGATCTTCTTCACCATAAGTCATCTTTGAAGAAGGACGTATAAACCAGGCTTTTATAATGTCTTTAGTCCGGTATCCCAGGTCAGCATGCAACATGAAGTGCAGTTGCTTCATAAAGAAAATGGATGATATGATTAGGCAACAAGTGATAACATACTGCACGACCAGAAACAACGAACGGGTAGCCATCTTGTTTTTTCCGGGGGTGGCTCCCTGAAGTGAACGGATGGTTTGCCGGAAGCTATAGTTGAAAAATGGATATAACGTAATAATCAGTGGAAGCCCCAGCAAAAGAATAACGGTTAATATCATATTGAAAGAAGAACCGACGATGGCAGTGATACCTAACTGGTTTTCTTGTATCGGCAGGGTGATTTCGATAATCATCCAACTGAGAAAAAGGGAGATAGTTGTCAGTACCAGATTCTCTGCGTATAGCTGGATGAATAATTGTGCTGGCCTTGCCCCGAATACCTTTTTCATTCCCAGTTCCCGGCCTCGTTTAATGATAACGACCGAACTGATATGGATAAAGTTGAACAGTCCGATCAATAAAAGCAGGATCGCAACGAATGAGAGGATTTTCAGGCTGTCCGGGTTTCCTTGGTGGAACGTATTTACTCCTTTATCGACAGCTTTATCCATGTATAGTTTATCCAGCGGAATAACCTGGAAAGAGAACGTTTTTTGGGCGGCTTTATGGTTTTCTGCCTTGAGTTTGTCGTTAATGCGATCCGCATCGATACCGGGATAGGCTAAAGCAACACTAAAGTAATTAACCGGCGGCCAACGCCATTGCAGTTCTTTAGATATCAGCAGGTCGAAGGTCAAAGAACTGGGTGTCTCCGTTTCTCCGATAATTCCCTGGATAGTCAGTATATTTCCGTTATAGTCGACGTTCTTACCGATCGGATTTTCTTTACCGAACAGTTTCCGGGCGAATCGGTTTGTGATAACGGCTCCTTTAGGGTCGGCTAACAGTTGGGCACGGTTCCCTTCTACCAGCGGAAAATCCAGTATTTGAAGGAAAGCGGTGTCTGTAGCTAATACATGTGCTTTGAATTTGTTCTCATCTACCTGTATTTCGACATTACTGAGGGAGACAAAGGAGGTTCTTTTCTCTATTTCCGGTATATCCAGCGGATTGATATAGTTCTTTTTCAGGAGTATATTATCTGTTGTAAACAAAAGAGGTATCCGTTCACCGCTTTCCCACTGACGTACACTCAGATATATCCGCTCATGATTGGTATTGAAATGGTCTGTTGTAGCTTCGCTGTAAACATACCGGCTGATAATGATCACACAGGCCAGGCTTAACGCCAAGCCAAGGACGTTAATAACAGTGTATAAACGGAAACGCATCAGTGAGCGTATGGATAGTAGGATGATTTTCATAGGAATATATTAATCAATAGTTACGTATTCTTATTATTTGAATTTAATAATCCTTACTACCGGATTATCATCTTCGTTAAGTGTCTTTATAAACTTTTCAACATTGCCTTTCAATTGCTTTTTCTTATATGCGTTTATTATTGACGATGGCTGAATCAGATTAGCATTCATATTCTTTCCCATGGCAGGGGGATTGCCTGGACTCCATGTGTCTTTAAACTCAGCATCGGAAAATGACACTTTACTTATTTCACCGGTTTCAAATTCATACATAAATCTTGGAATCTTTCCACCCTTGTTGAAATCTAAAAGAATTGTACCGATAACAATAAATTTATCTGTCGTTAAAAGAGTTGCCCATACATTTCTTGGCTCAGATGCATGGACAGATGGTTTGCGGGTTAAGACAGGAATTAACTTCTTGTTGGGTGGACTTAACTGATATAATGTGTCAGACGATATATCTGCAATCATTAAATCTTGACCATGGTACATACTTTCGGTATAAAACATATAAGTAGGTCGCCAACCTTTCTCCACTATTTCGGCAAAACGGATTGAATATCTTTTAGGGAAATAAAAGTCCAAAACGGAAATCAAACTTCCATCTTTTTTTGACACAAGGCGGTAAGGAGCTTTTTTTGTTTTGTATTCAAGACCAGGATCTATAACTACATCATCATATACAAGCAGTGCTTCATCACCAAAATCGAAAACTTTAGAATAACTTTCAACCGTATTTATTTTCAAAGTTCGTTTGTATTCTCCTTTCAGCGAATAAACCAGAATGGATTGGTTACATACAAATATTTCTTCATTCTTTTCATCCAAAATTGTACCGGCGTCTCCAATCCATGCATATTCCCGGCCGCTTTGTCCTTTATGGTTGAAATGAGAATATATTTTACCGTTTCTATTGAAAACAAATATATTACCTCGCCAAGGTTCATGTATAAGAATATATTTGTCGGAAATACCAGAAAGCACAAGTCTGTCACCCAATAAAACATCATCTGTTGTCTCAAGCGGAATATATTCACTCTCAGCGATATCTTGAAGAAGTATCTCTTTCTTTGGATATTGTTTTGAAAAATCAATTACTGGCAAGTCCCCTTTTTTTGATTGGGGACTTACTGTCTGACTTCCAGTAAAGAAGAACAATATCAATAAGATAAGATTATAAATCTTCATAATATTTGATTTATCAGTTAGTTATATGATTATCCTTATTTTTATTCTGCTTTCATTGCTTTAGCCGGATCTGTTTCTGCCGCTTTCCGTATTTGCCAGATCAAGGTTGCCAGCGATATTCCGGCAGTTATGAGCAGGGCGACGGCGAATATCCACCAGGATATAGGGGCTTTGTTGGCGAAGTTTTCCAGGTATTTGAAAATAGCCAGTAATGAAACCGGAAGAGAAATGACGAAAGCTAATCCCAATAGTTTGAAATATTTGCGTAGCATCATTTGCATGACTGTACGGGTGGTTGCTCCGTTCACTTTGCGTATGGCAATCTCACGGTATCGCTGCTGAACATCAAATAGAGACAGACTGAATAACCCCAATGAAGAGATCAGAATGGCTATGACTGTAAATAAGGAATAGATGTAAGCCGCCTTTTTATCATCTTTGTAAAGAGCGCTGACTTCGTCTTCGACAAATGAATACTCGAATTCGCCACTTACCGTGTCGTCATGAAGTTTCTTTAAAAAGGCAATGGCTTCCTGTTTCTTACCCGGTACGATCAACGCCATTAGTTTTTGAGTATTGAACCCTTCGAAGTTGGAGATAACCAGCGGAGGAGTTGGTTTGGATAGGTGCGTGAACTTGAAATCCTTTACTACTCCGATAATATGGTAAGGAGGATTTGTTTCCATGTCGGCCCGGCTGGTAGACCATAGACGACTATCCGGCTGTAATAATGTAGTTTCTATATCAGTGATGCCAAATAGCTTTTGTGCCGTCTCGTTGATAATGAATTTGTAATCGTTTGTATTATCAATGGAGTCATTCCAGAATCTTCCTTCTTTTAGTTGCAAACCATACATTTGTATATTTTTTGCAGACATGAATTCTGAGCAGACCTCTTTATATTCCCCTTCCGCAGTTTTCAGACGGATACCGCTTTCCTGTATCGTGTGAGGGCTGTCGCCATATACCCATTGAAGGAAAAGGGGACTGGCATTCATTTTCTGCTTTATCTCACCATCCAGTCGGTTAATGTTATTGAAGTATTTGGTTCGGTCTTCATCCGGCATACTCCATACGTTGCTGGGGTGCTTGATGAACTGGGCTTTTATAATATCTTTGGTTTTATATCCCAAGTCTGTATTCAGCATAAAATGAAGCTGTTTCATAAAGAACAAAGAAACAATTATCAGGCAGCAGGTGATAATATACTGAAAAACGATGAAAACAGCACGTGAGACCACTGAATTACCGCTGGTATTTACAGAGCGAAGCGAGGTTATGGGCGGTGTGTAATTATATTTGATAAAAGGATACACGGAGGTTATGGCCGGTAACAGCAACAGGATACCTATTGAAAGCAAAAGATCGAATGTCAGATTATTTACCTGCGAGATACCCAGGGGCGATTCGATAGCTCCTCCGCTTATCTCGATTAATATCCAGGCAATAAAGAGGGCACAGCCTATCATTACAATGTTTTCACCGACGAGTTGAACCAGCATTTGGAAGGCTCTTGCTCCAAATACTTTTTTCATCCCCAGTTCGCGTGCCCGTTTCAGCATCAGGACGGTGTAGATATTGATAAAATTGAAGATGCCGATAAGTAAAATTAAAAAAGCGACACCGGAGAGTACCAGGACATTATTATAGTTTCCTCGCAGGTAAGTATCATCGAACATATTGACGGTCTTGTCGAAGTACGATTTACCGAGAGGAAGCAGTTGGTTCGGTATTTCCTTACTTCCTCCTTTTTTGCTATTGATAAATTCCTTATTCAGTTTATCGATATCAGTACCGGGAGCCAGTAATACGAGAGCGTGGAAAGCACGTCCCCATCTTTCTTGCAGTTGCAAGGAAACGAGCAGGTCAAACTGGATAGAACTTTTATCGACAGGTTCGTCGAGAACTGTGGTGATCGTAATAGTTTTACCGTTGGAATGCTGTATGCTTTTTCCGACTATATCTTTGTCTGTGCCGAACAGTTTACGGGCAAAGTTCCGCGTAATAACAGCTCCTTGCGGGTCTTGCAGCGGGATTTGTTTATTGTCGGATACTACCGGATAATCCAGAATCTGCAAAAAGGCAGTATCGGCAACCAGGATACGTGCATTGTATTTTTTATCATTGACTGTTATATAGTCTTCTGTAAAAGAAGAGAACGGGGCTACTTTCTCGACAGACGGATTATTTACCAACCGGGCGTCTCCTATGCCTGTTCCGGGATTGAAATTGTAATAAAAACGAGGCATTATTTCTTGTTCGAAATGCTGTGTGACCAGACATATACGATCCAGGTTTTTATTGAAATGGTCTACTGTCAATTCCCTGTACACGTGCCGTGATATGATCATGACACATGTCAGGCTCATTGCCAGCCCTAATATGTTGATGACTGTATAGAGCCGGAAGCGTGAGAGGGACCGGATAGCAAGTAGTAATATTTTCATGGTAGTTCTTCTTCTGTCTCTTTTATTTCAATATCAATTCTTCCGCGTCGCCAAAAGTACTGTATCCGGTGACAATAACCTTATCGCCGGCTTGCAATCCGCCGGTAATCTCATATTGCTGCGGGTTCTGTCGGCCGATGCTGATGTTTACTTTGCGGGCTTTTGTCCCGGCCTCGTTCAGCTTATAGATCCATTGGCCGCCGGTCGTCTGGAAGAAGTCGCCGCGTGGGATGACCAGCGCCTCTTCGGGTTGTCCCAGTTCGACCTGTACACGGAAACTCTTTCCGATGCGGACATTCTCGGGTGACTCTTCGGTAAAGACAAGATCCACGTCGAAATTACGATCTTTTACTTCCGGTACGACCTTGGTGATGCGTAGCGGATATTTTTTTCCCTGCCAGGTGATGGTGGCGGGAAGGCCGGTTGTGATACGGTCGATATAGTATTCGCTGAGTGACGTATGTATTTTGAACTGATCCAGAACCTTGATCTCGGCAATGGCTTCGGTGCTTTGTACCTGCTGGCCCGGAGTTACCTTGACAAAACTGAGTTGTCCAGCCAATGGGGCGCGGACGATCAGGTTCTCCATGCGTTCCTGGGCACGGTCGTATTTCTTCCGTTCACGTTCCAGGTCATTCTTCATTAACTCACGACGGAGGATGGTGGCTGCGCTGTCGTGGCGAAGACCTTCCAGTTGCAGGGCGGTGCTTTGCGTTTTATATTCAAATTCATCCCGTTGTACTTCCAGCTGCGCTTTACTTTTTACACCCATGCGGAACTCTTCTTCATCGAGGGCGAAGCTCTTTTTCAGGCGGTTGAGTTCATAGGTTGTCTGCAATGTTTGTTTTTGCAGGTCCAGGCTTTTCTGTTCCATTTCAATCTCTTTTTCCTGGAAGGAGATCAACTGCTTTTCCCATTCGTCGCGCTGGTCGTCGATGGTACGTATCAGGTCCGGATTAGTCAGGGTAAGGATGGTGTCGCCCTTCTCCATCATCGTACCTTCTTCAGCTACGATGCGTTCGACGCTACCGGCTTCGCGGGCGTTTATCTTAATGGTGAGGATGGGTTGAACCACGCCTTCCACATCCACATATTCCATGAATTTATCGGCCTGTGCTTCGCCAATGATGAGGTTGTCCGCTTCGGTGCGCAGTTTTCGTCCGCCTGATGCCACGATCGATACATACACCAGAAGGATGACAAAAGCGACACATCCGGCGATATGCCAGCGGTAACGGTAATATACGGGTTTCTTTTCAATAGGTTTGTCCATTATCTTATTTCATTAATTGTTCATAATCGAATGTCAGTTCACGGTTCCGTTCGAAGTCGTAGCCGGTCATGCTGCGCAGCCCGTAGTACAGGTTCCAATAATTATATAAGGCTGTAATATATTCTCTTCGTGCCCGGTCCTTTTCGCTGATGGAAGCATTGAGGTCGAGGATAGTCGATTTACCCAGCAGGTACAGTTTTTGGGCAACATCGTTCCTGCGTTGGGCGGTCTGGTCGGTTTTTTGTGCGATCATCACTTTATCAGCCTGTAGGTTGAACTGTTTGACCATTTTGATGACATTCAGTTCGAAGTCGTTGCGTGACTGCTCTACCTCGGTATATACTTTGTCGCGGTTGCTGAGGGCAACTTTTACCTTTCCTTTACCGACACCCCAGTCCAGGATCGGGATGCGTATGCCAAGGCTGACTAATTGTTGATCCAAAGGGTCCCGATAAGCCTCTTTCAGTTTTTCGTTTGTCTGCGTCAAGCCGAATTGCATATAGAGGTCGGCTTTGAAGCCGCGGGATGCTTTTGCCTGTGCTACGGCACTTTCGCTCTCCAACCGGCGGCGCTGGAGGTATTCCGGTTCCGGATTATTCTCGTAAGCCAGTTCGAGCGCTTGCTTTACTTCCACATTGAAACGGGGGATTTCTTCGTTTAAACTGGCAACCAGTTCCGACGCATTGGTGATACCCAGGTAGCTGCGCAATGATTGGATGCAGTCATCTACTTCGATACGCGCGTTCATCATATTAGTCTGTTCGGTCAGGAGGTTCAGTTCCAGTTGTAACATTTCATTTTCGGTGATCGTCCCGATATTGTACCGTCCCTGAGCATATTGATAGAGGGTATCGGCATTTGCGTAATTATATTGTGCGATTTCCCAGTTGGTCTGTGCGGTGGCCAATTGGAAAAACTGTCGGGTTGCCTGTGCGGCGACCAGTTCGAGTGTTTCTGTCAGGTTCTTTTTTGATTCGGTATAACGGATAGGTTCGATTTTCCGATCCCATTTGAACTGGTTATATCCGAACAGGTTTTGTTCGTAGCCGAGCACGATGGGAGTGGTGTTATACGAACTTGTCTTTTCCGAAAACAGATCGAGTCTTTGCAAGGCTGTTTTCACGAAAAGGCTTCCTCCGGTGAATGGTATATTCTGATTGATCGTGAGTCCGGCATCCACCATCAACTGGTTGCGGTGTACGAAACTTTCGCCTCCGTCGGGTAAGGTTACCGAACTGATCGACCGGTTCAGTGAAGGACTGGAGGTGAAGGTCAGACTGGGTAGCATGTTGGCACGATAGGAACGCCAGTTCCAGTAAGCCGCCCTGAAAGTGTGTCGGGCGGCGATGGCCTGTGGAGATTGTTCCTGGGCCATGCGTACGGTCTCAGATAAAGTGAGGCGTAACGTATCCTGCGAGTAAGCCGGGAAAGCGGCCAGTGCAGCAAGGATTATTGATAATATATGACTTCTCGTATGTTTCATATATTATTAAAAACAAATAGTATGCCATGTTTTTAATGTCTTGAATATTAGATAGTAAGTAGTGTGTTTGTTTTTGTGGTTAGTGCGTCAGCGCACAAAAAACGTTCGTATTCGCACATCCTGTTTATTGTTTTAATGCTTATCTTTACCCCCACATATTTAATATACGCATACGATATGAAACAAGGGAAAATACTGATCATCGACGATAATGAAGATGTGCTTTTTGCACTGAATCTGCTGTTGGAACCTTATGTGGAGCAAATCCGTGTGACCACACAGCCGGAGCGTATCGAGCATTTTATGGAAAGCTATGTGCCGGATGTGATCCTGCTGGATATGAATTTCCGAAGGGATGCCATTAGCGGGCAGGAAGGTTTTTTCTGGTTGGAGAAGATAAAGAAGGCGGATCCGGATGCCGTCGTCCTTTTTATAACAGCTTATGCTGATACGGAAAAAGCTGTGCGTGCCATCAAAGCCGGAGCGACGGATTTTATCCCTAAACCCTGGGAGAAAGAGAAGTTGCTGGCCACCTTATCCGCCGCCTTGAAACTTCGTGAAAGCCGTACGGAAGTGCGGTCGCTAAAACGCCAGGTAGCGGCTTTGGAGAGTTCGGATGAGGAAGGTTTCGAGATTATCGGTGAGAGTAATGCCATGCAGGAAATCTTTGTGACAATCGAGAAGTTACGTCATACGGATGCCAATATCCTGATTCTGGGGGAGAACGGAACAGGCAAGGATCTTGTTGCCCGTGCCCTGTATCATCATTCGCCGCGTAACGGACAGGTCTTTGTGGGTATCGACCTGGGAAGCATCCCCGAATCGCTTTTTGAAAGTGAACTGTTCGGTTATGAAAAGGGAGCCTTTACAGATGCCCGTCGTGATAAGCCGGGGCGTATGGAGGTGGCAACCGGCGGGACTTTGTTTCTGGATGAGATAGGGAACCTGAGCATGCCGATGCAGGCCAAACTGCTTACTGCGATAGAGAAGCAGCAGATCACCCGGCTGGGGGCTACCCGTCCGGTTTCGATAGATGTCCGCCTGATCTCCGCTACCAATATGAATATTCGTGCAATGGTGGAGGAGGGAACTTTCCGCCAGGACTTGCTTTACCGTATCAATACCATCGAACTGCATATTCCTCCTCTTCGGGAACGTGGTAATGATATCCAGTTGCTGGCGGATTATTTCCTGATACGCTATGCCCGTAAATATAAGAAAGAGATAAAAGGTTTATCCCGCGAAGCCCGGAGCAAACTGCAAAACTATAACTGGCCGGGGAATGTCAGGGAGTTGCAACATGCCATCGAGCGGGCTGTGATCCTTTCTGACGGGCTGATGCTGAAACCGGAGAATTTTATGCTCCAGCCTTCTGTTACCAAAAAGAAGGCGGAACTGGAAGAACTGAATCTCAGCATTCTGGAGAAAGAAGCGATCGAACGTGCTTTGCGGCGTGCCGACGGGAATGTGACCCGTGCCGCCGAGTTACTGGGGATTACTCGTTTTGCCCTTTACCGGAAACTGGATAAGCTGGGCCTATGAAACGGTATACCATTTTGATAAAGATCGTCCTGATCGTCCTATTGTCGCTGACAATCGCGTTCCTGATATTGAAAAGCCTCTATTTTACTTCGGTAATGATGAGCGCTATCCTGATCGTATTGGCTTTCTCATTGTATCTGGACCAACGGAAAACGATTCGCCGGATGGAACATCTGATTGCGAATATTCATTACGGAGACCTGAATCTGTCTTTTCCGGTTCCTACTTCCGGAGGGGCGGAAGCCGAGTTAACCCGTTCGATGAATGAGGCCCTGAATGCTTTCCGTTCCCGGCTTTATAATTCGGTGGTGGCGGAGGCTGAGACAGAAGCCTGGCAGAAGCTGATCCGCGTATTGACGCATGAGATTATGAACTCGATCGCTCCTATTATTTCCCTGTCGGAAACGGTGACGGAGCGTGCCGCTCTGAATGGTATGAATGAGCGCGATTATGCGATTATGCTGCAAGCGATACAAACGATTCACCGTCGGAGTAAGGGATTGCTCGACTTTGTGGAGAATTACCGCAAACTGACGCGTATACCGACTCCGACCATGCAAATATTCCCGATATCTGTTTTATTCAGCGATTTGCAGAAGCTGGTCCCGGCTGACGGTATACACGTTGTCTATTCTATCCGCCCGGCAGAATTACGGTTGTATGCAGACCGGAGCATGATCGAGCAGGTTCTGATCAATTTGCTGAAAAATGCCGTTGAGGCGTGTTGCGACAGTGAATCCCCTGAGATTCGTGTAGAGGCTTTCCGGCAGGATGGGATGCCTGTGATAACGGTTTCGGATAATGGCAGCGGGATTGTCCCGGAGGCTTTGGATAAAGTCTTTGTTCCTTTCTTTACCACGAAACAAGGAGGATCGGGTATTGGATTAAGCGTTTGCCGTCAGATATTGAATCGTCATGGGGGAAATATAACCGTTACTTCGGAAATGGAGAAAGGGACGGTGTTTACCCTGCAATTTCCGGGTACACGTTCCATATAACAATAGTCTACAGAAGTTCTGTTATCTTCTTTTTCAGATCGTTGGGTTTGATCGGTTTGGCTACGTAATCGCTGAAACCGCTTTGTTTCACCCGTTGTTCGTCTTCGGCAAAGGCAAAAGCGGTCACGGCGATGATAGGGATAACGGTATTGTCTTTGCGTATCTCTTTTGTTGCCTGGTATCCGTCCATAAGCGGCATTTTTAGATCCATGAGGATCATGTCCGGATGATATTTTCTGTATAAGTCTACTGCTTCCTGACCGTTCCAGGCATGTACCAGATTATATTCCTTGAGGATTGCTTTTATATATGTGTAGTTGCTTTCGTTGTCTTCGGCAATCAGTAAGGTTGACTTTTTATTGTTATTCTCAATAAGGGTATTATTCTGTATTTCTATTTGTACAGGTTCTGCCGCAGCAACGTGCGATTCTTCGATCACTGTATCAGGCAGGGTAAACCAGAAAGTCGAACCTTGCCCCAGTTCAGATTCCACGCCGATCTCTCCTCCCAGCTTCTGTACGATCATCTGGCTGATAGACAGTCCGAGCCCGGTTCCCTGAGCGAAACTGTCTAACTTGACAAAGCGCTGGAAAACGCTGTCTTTGATCTTTTTATCGATACCGCATCCTGTATCGGAGACAAAGAATAGTAATTTGCCGTCCTTATGTTTATAGCCGAAACGTATTCCGCCTTCTTTGGTGAACTTGATGGCATTGTTAATAAAGTTGGTTATTACCTGCGACAGGCGGTTCTTGTCTGTCCGGATGATGCAATGGGACATCTTTTCGACAAATGAAACCTGTACGCCTTCTGCCGCTTTCAGGCGGGAGGTCTGCTCTATATCACATAATAACTGATTGATATCGACATCTGAATAAACAAATTCGAGCGTATTGGCTTCGATCTTGGACAGGTCCAGAATATCATTGATCAATTGCAACAGGAGTTCATTATTGTTATTGATAATATTGATGTATTCTTCGCGTTCCTCCAATTCTTCGGTCATGGCAAGCAGGCCGGAGAAACCGACAATCGCATTAAGGGGCGTACGTATCTCATGGCTCATATTTGCAAGGAAGGCCGATTTCAGGTGATCCGATTCTTCCGCTTTTTCCTTAGCCAGTCTCAATTCGTTCTCAGCTAGTTTCTGCTTGGTGACATTTTCTTTCTTGAATACTACACCCAAAAGATTTTCCTTTGCATCGAGTATGGGGTTGGCAAATACATGTGTATATTCACCTGGGGCACATTGCTTGACAAGCTCGAAAGGCTTCCGGCTTTCCATGGCGGAAATCAGTGCACATTCATCGCAAAATGGTTTTTGCCCGTCTTTAACCAGGCAACAGTTTCTTGGACCATATTGTGGCGCGCATGGCATCTTTATCTGATTCTCCCATTTGACCGAATAATCCGGTTTGATGAAACGGATAGAAGACTGTATGTTATTCATAATAATAACATTGTCTTTCTGCAAATCCATCAGTTCGTCTTTCAACCGGTTGGTTCTGAACAGGAAGAACAGGATCATTATCAGGAAAAGCAACAATACGCATGCAACGATCAGCAGGATCTCAAATCTGTATTTGATAAACAGATTCCCCTCCACATTGATCAGCGTGGAATCGGCAGGCAGACGGTCTCTTTCTATATTGAACTCTCTTAGTTTTTTGGCATCGAAAGTATATCCGTTGGGAATACTTACTGCCTTCATCTCTTTTTGGAGTACTTTCTTTGTTTGGATATCGATAGCCTGTTTGGCAAGATCTTTACCGATGGAACGGTATTTAGGCATGTAACCGCCTATTGCCCAATGGCTAAGCCCGATAGAAGTCAGTGTGATAGCCGGAAGATTCGGGTTACCTGCCATCATGGTGTAGGTTGCGTTACCTACATAATACCCGTCGTTTACATCTACACGCCAGGTTCCCAGTAGGATTACGGTTTCCTTTGGAAGTTTCTTTATTTGTTCGACAATGGTGTAGATATTATTTTTCCGGCCGTCCAGCAGTATGAGATTCTGGTCCGGGAACTTCTTCATTTCCTTTTTTACCAGTGCTTGCAAGGAGATACCTCCGTAGCTGTTATCCGTTATTAAAGCAAAATGCTTTGTTGTGGGATAAAGATTCAAAGCCAGTTCTATATTCTTTTTTATATCATAATTATAGATAAAACCAGATAGGTAGAATCCGTTGTCTATGTAACTTTGGATATCGATACTCTCCGGGTCCCAGTCTGCCATTACGGTATTGGAGTCCGGCAGAATAACTGCATTTCGGCTAACCATTCCACACAGGATAGGAATATCTTTTAGGATCGGTTCATCCTGCGACAGGTAAGAAGACCATCCTTCCTGGCCTAGAATGACTATGGCCTGCGGAGTGTTCTCGTTGTTATATTTTTTTAGCAAGGTTGCCATTTTTCCTTTCCATAAAGGAGCCTCCGGCAAACTTTTACAGTTCATGTTTTCTATGATGACCGGAGCTGTACCTCCCAGACGTTTGTACTCCTCCATGAATTCGGAGATATTTTGCGTGGTATTACGGGTATCCGGGTTATAGGAACTGATAATAAGGATCGGATGGGTATCTTCGGCATGAACAGGAACGACCATAATGAGACATACAAGTATAAGTAGTATTTGTATGTGGCATATAATATTTCTTAGAATCACTTTCAACATTGATATCTTCTCTGTTACTGTCCGTTTCCCGGCTACAAAAATAGGAATTATTTGTGATCTATATAGAACTATGGTCAATAAAAACAGAAGAAAATCAAGGGTATTATATTTCTATCATGATTCCTATACTGGGCAACATCGTTCCTGTCATGCGTTCTACCGGTTTCAATTCATATCGTTGTTCTCCTTTAGGGGCATCGGGGTTCAGTATTTTACCTGTTTTTATATAGACGTCCTGTTCTTTGTACTTCGAATTAAGTACGTTCTGAAGATCGATATAGAACCCGAGCATTACTTTTTTCAGATAAAATGTTTTATCTATGCGCAGGTCCAGCTGGGTGAATGGTTTCAGGCGTTCGCTGTTGAAACGGCTGTAGTCGTAATAGAGACTGCCGCTGGCATCCCAGGCTTCCACATAACTGCTTTTCTCCACATCGTAAGGCGTGTATGGCGCGCCGCCTACTACCCGGAGTTTGGCGCCTATGTCCCAGTTTTTGGGGAGTGAATAGGTACCGCTGAAGGTGAACAGATGTTTGTTATCCCAGGCAGAAGGAAGGTAGATGCCTGTATTTCTTCCGTCTTTATATTCACTGCGGACATAGGTGTAGGAAGCGATGAAAGTGAGTCCTTTGTAATTATACCAGCGTCCCATCAGTTCCATACCGTAGGCACGTCCGGTAGCGGTGGATGTAACGGCTTCATTTCCCAGAACACCGTAGTCGGTTCCTTTCGAGGCCAAAGGAATGCTGTCGATGACCGACATCGGATAGCGGTTATAATGTTTGTAGAACCCTTCGGCTGTGAATTTAAGGAAAGAGGAGGGACGATATTCCAGTCCCAGTCCGGCCTGGTCGCTGCGGATATATTGAAGGTCGTTCCCTTTGTTGACATAATTCCCGTCGTTGTCCTTAAATCCCATAACGGTGTACGGAGGTAACTCATAGTAACGCCCGGCGTTGGCATTCAGGTAGATATCGCCGGCTATCCGGTAAGACAATGAAAGGCGTGGCGACAATTGGTCAAGCATATTCTTCATTTTAGAAGAATAATTGTTGGCGTCGGCACGAAGTCCCAGCGAGGCGGTAAAACGCTCATTGTCGCTTTCGTAGATGGCGGTGGCATACAATCCCCATTTCCAGATTCCCAGGTCGGTCTGATAGGTGATCTCACGGGGAATAGTGGTAAATTGCTTCTGGAATGTATGGTTTGTATACTCCGAATAATCGATGTTGCCACCTGCCTGGAGTTGTATGTAAGGGAGGCGGAAGATATTTTCGCTACGGAGTTTGTTCTCTATTTCGTCCGAGCGGTAATTGAGCGTAAGATTTTCCGGCATGCTTTCGTCGTTATCCCGGTATTTGATGTTTTTGTTGTTCATCTGGCTACGGCTGACGATAACTGAATAGATGTTTTTCCCGGTATAATGCTTGTAGACGGCTCCCAGGGTATAGGTCTTTTGTTTTACAACCGGCAGGTAAGCCAGGATATATTGGTTCTTTTCGCTCATATCTTTCATTCCGGTATTCAGTTTCATATCATCTATGGCTCCTAATCCGAGAAAAGTAAGTTCGTTTTTCTTGTTGAAAGCATGTTTGATCTTGAATTGGGCATCGGTGAAAGTCGGCAGGAACGGCAGTCCGATCATATCGAATAGAAATTGCAGATATGAACGCCTGACAGAGACCTGGTAGGTTGTTTTGTCGTCTATCGGCCCATTAACCGACAGTCCGACATCGGAGGCTCCGACCACCCCGCGCAGGGAGAACTTTTCTTTATTCCCGTCCTGTAGTTTGAAATCCAGCACGGAGCTTAATGCATTCCCTCTGGCAGCGGGAAATGCTGCCGAATAGAAGTTTACTTCGCGTATGAAATCAGGATTAATGATTCCGACCGGTCCGCCCGAAGCGCCTTGTGTAGAAAAGTGATTGATATTCGGAATTTCTACTCCATCCAGGAAGAAACGGTTCTCGGAAGGACCGCCACCTCTTACCATCAGGTCGTTCCGGAATGCAGCCGTAGAAGCGACTCCGGGAAAAGATTGTACGACACGCGATATATCACGGTTACCTCCGGCACTCTTTTCTATCTCTTTGAAGCCTATAACGCGCAGTCCGAGCGGACTTTCGGCTGTTTTACGAAACGGAGAAGCCACAACACTGACTTCTTGCAGGTTTTCGCTACCCGGCTCCAACTCGATCGGAAAAAAGATATCTTTATTGGCAACGCGGAACTCGGCGGTTACTTCCGGCTTATATCCCAGGAAGGAGGCCTGAAGACGATAACTGCCGGGGGCGACTCCGGTGATCTCAAAATTACCGACGGAATCGGTTGCTGTTCCTTGTGTTGTGTTCCAGATCACCACTGTTGCATAAGGCACCGGTTCACCACTTGCAGCTTCCTTTACGATCCCTTTTATGGAATAGCTTTTCTGGGCCTGCATGAACTGGATGCAAATAATAAATAATACCAGGAAGAGATATGCTCTTTTATACATCGCTATCGGTTTTTTGGCAAAGATACTATAATATTAGGGAAGGATTGGTTCTAATAGGATATGAACTGTAATTATTGCATCATTACCGGGCGCATACTAGGATTCCCCAAGTTCTTATCCGGTGAAGGATGGAAATATCATATATTATGATACTGTATTTTCATATATTATGCGAATTAAGTATTATAATATATGAGAAAGTAATATCATATATTATGATACTAATGTTCTCAGTATAGGGTTGACTTTGCCTGAAATAGGGTTAATGCATGCCTCTGCCTAACTCTGTTTAATTTTCCTTACCTTTGCAGTCAAATGCAAGTATAGTAGTGCAGAATCAGATGAAACGAGAATTACAGCAGACGGCTGACGGCAGTCATACATTATTTATTCCGGAGATGGATGAACATTACCATTCGGTAAATGGGGCGGTGCAGGAATCGCGTCATGTATTTATTGAAGCCGGATTGCATCATCAGGCTAAAAAGGATATCACTGTTTTTGAGGTTGGTTTTGGGACAGGGTTGAATGCTTTCCTCACTTTATTAGATGCAGAAGAGAATAATCGTTCTGTGAACTATTATTCCATAGAACTTTATCCGCTTGGAGCCGAACTGGTCCGGGCGCTGAATTACGGCGATGTGATCTGTCCGGAAAAGAAAGAATGGTTTGAGGCCCTGCATGTTGCCATCTGGAATGAAGCTGTAAAAATAACCGATCGTTTCATTTTGCATAAAATACAGGGAGACAGTAATCTCTGTGAATTGCCGGAAGGAATAGACCTCGTTTATTTCGATGCTTTTGCTCCGGATAAGCAACCGGAGATGTGGAGTCAGGAGATATTCGATAAATTATATGCGCATATGGCGGAAGGAGGAATCCTTACCACCTATTGTGCCAAAGGAGTAGTCCGCCGTATGATGCAGAAAGCCGGGTATTCCGTTGAAAGAATACCCGGCCCTCCGGGAAAACGCGAAATGCTTCGCGCTATAAAGTCTTACTTATAGAAGTGCGTCGATTTTAGCAACGAAAGCCGATTTCTGTGCAGCGCCTACCTGTTTGTCCACTAATTTCCCTTCTTTAAAGAAAAGAACGGTAGGAATATTGCGGATACCGAACTGGGCAACGACATCGTTGTTGTTGTCTACGTCCATTTTACCGATAGTGACCTTACCTTCGTATTCGGTTGCCAGTTCGTCGATGATCGGGCTCACCATGCGGCAAGGGCCACACCATTCTGCCCAAAAGTCAAGGACCATAGGCTTGCCTGCGTTTACTAACTCTTCAAAATTTGCATCTGTAACTTCTAGTGCCATAATTATATATCTAATTTAAATTGTTCCCTTTTGAGGTGCCAAAAGTAGTAATTCTTTCTACACCGTACAACTTTACCCGTTAATTTTGAAATCAATATTTTCGTTCTCCTGTAGGAACTCGACCAGCTTGCCTGTTACGTTTAACCGGATATTCTGGGAGAAGAAATTTTGTGAAATATTATGTTCGCCATCAACCACTCTGAAATATAACAAACTCTGTCCCGGATTGTTTTTGATGAGCACAGATAATTCATTGACTGTAGGCTCGTCGAGATCGTGGATCGGCAGAGTGATACTGATTTTTTCGATCAGCTTATCCTTTTCGTCCTGCAACAGGCGGATGGAACCGATATTGAAATCAAGTTCGTTTTCGTTCCAGCGGCGAGGCTCTACACGGGCTGTGATGAGCAGGTACATCCCGGGTTTGCAATATTTGCTATATTCGATATAGTTGTTACCGAACAGGGCAATTTCACCACTACCACTGAAATCTTCGATTTTAACCACTCCGTAAGGTTTCCCCGTCTTGGTCATTCCCTCACGGAAATCGGTTACGATTCCTCCTAACAGCATTTCACGCCCTTTCAGGCTTTCCCGGTCGCTGATTTCTGCCATACCCGTATTACATACATATGTTAGAATAATACGGTATTCGTCTAGCGGATGCGCAGAAAGGTAAATACCTATCAGTTCCTTTTCTTTATTCAGGCGTTCGAGGTCACTCCAACGCTGACAAACCGGAACTTCCGGTTTTGCGATGGCTACAAGCAGATCGTCGCCGCCGAACAGGGAGTTGACTGCTGAGTTTTTATCCATCTGGAACTTATTGCCATAACGCACCAGCGTATCCAGAAAGACTTCGCCTTTGCCTGTTTCTGCAAAGAATTGTTCGCGCTGGATACCGAAATTATCGAAGGCACCGGCCAACGCAAGCGATTCGATATTTTTCTTATTGCATGATGTCAGGTTGACGCGTTCCACAAAGTCGAAGATATTTTTATACGGACCGTTTTTCTTTCGTTCCTCGATGATATTCAATACGGCCGATTCGCCTACGCCTTTCACGGCTCCCAGCCCGAAACGGATGTTCTTGTTTTTATCTACGCTGAACTTCAGGATAGATTCGTTGACGTCCGGTCCTAATACCTGCATACCCATCGCTTTGCATTCATCCATAAACTTCGTGATATCGACGATGTTGGACAAACTTCGGCTCAGAACGGCTGCCATATATTCGGACGGATAGTTCGCTTTCAGGAAGGCCGTCTGATAAGCAACCCACGAATAGCAGGTAGCGTGGCTCTTGTTGAAGGCATAGGAAGCAAACTTTTCCCAGTCGGACCAAATCTTTTCAAGTGTTTTTGCCTCGTAACCGTTCGCCTGGCCTCCGGCCATGAACTTCGACTTCAGGTGATTCATCTTGTCGATCAGCTTCTTACCCATCGCTTTACGCAGAGCGTCACTCTCACCACGGGTGAAGTTTGCCAGCAAACGCGACAGAAGCATGACCTGTTCCTGGTAGACGGTAATACCGTAGGTGTCTTTCAGGTATTTCTCCATGACCGGTATATCATATTCGATCGGCTTGCGTCCGTGTTTACGGTCGATAAAGTCGGGGATATAGTCCATTGGTCCCGGACGATACAGGGCATTCATGGCAATCAGGTCTTCGAACTTGGAGGGTTGAAGCTCCTTCAGGTATTTTTGCATACCTGCCGATTCAAACTGGAATGTACCGGTCGTTTTACCGTCGCAATATAATTTATAGGTTGCCGGATCTTCCAGGCTGATATGGTCGATATCGAGTTCGCGTCCGGTAGTCAGGCGGATGTTTTCAATAGCCTCTTTGATGATGGACAACGTTTTCAGTCCCAAAAAGTCCATTTTGATCAATCCGGTTTCTTCGATCACCGAACCTTCGTATTGAGTAACCAGCATTTCCTCGCCGGTTTCTTTATCTTTTGCCGTACTGACAGGTACGACGTCCGAAATATCATATCGTCCGATAATAACACCACAGGCATGTACACCGGTGTTACGCACGTTGCCTTCCAGCATTTGTGCATATTTTAATGTATCGCGAGCAAGCGGATCATTTCCGGTAGCTGCTTCTTTCAGCTCGGGCACATAGTTGATCGCATCTTTCAGTTTGAACTTCTTCATATCCGGTATCTTATCCGGTACCAGCTTAGCCAGACGGTTCGACTCGGAAAGCGGAAGTTTCTGTACACGGGCAACGTCCTTGATAGCCGATTTCGTAGCCATCGTACCGTAGGTAATGATATGTGCCACACGGTCTGCTCCGTATTTTTCCGTTACCCAACGCAATACTTCGCCACGACCGTCATCGTCGAAGTCGGTATCGATATCGGGGAGGGAGATACGGTCCGGATTCAGGAAACGTTCGAACAGCAGGTCATACTTAATCGGGTCGATCTTAGTGATTCCCAGACAGTATGCAACTGCCGATCCGGCAGCCGATCCACGTCCCGGTCCCACCGATACGCCCAATTCTTCGCGGGCAGCGGCGATAAAGTCTTGCACGATAAGGAAGTATCCGGGAAAACCCATTGTCTTCATGATGTGTAACTCAAAGTCCAGACGTTCCCTGACTTCATCATTCAGGTTGTCTCCGTAACAAATCTTTGCACCGTCGTATGTCAGTTTTTTCAGATAGTCGGCTTCCAGCTTGATACGGTATAATTTATCGTATCCGCCAAGTTTCTTTATTTTGTCTTTGGCATCTTCTTCGCTCAGTACAACGTTGCCGTTTTCATCACGGGTGAACTCTTCGAACAAGTCCTGTTCCGAGAATTTTTCGCGATACGACTCTTCTGTCCCGAAATCTTCGGGGATGGCGAAGGTTGGCATGATAGGACCACTGTCGATAGAGTAGAAACCTACTTTGTCTGCTATTTCAAGCGTGTTGCTGAGCGCTTCCGGGATGTCTGCAAAGATGGCATTCATCTCGGCTGTCGTTTTCATCCATTCCTGCTTGGAATAACGCATACGTGTCGGGTCGTCCAGATCCTTTCCGGTACTGAGGCAGATCAGACGGTCGTGTGCTTCGGCATCTTCCTGATTGACGAAATGGACGTCGTTGGTAGCGATCAGCTTGACATTATGTTTGCGGGCGAGTTCGATCAGCACCTTGTTCACTTCTTGCTGTTTGGGATACGTGGTACAATCGGCATTCGGGTCGTGTGTCTCGTGCCGTTGCATTTCCAGGTAATAATCTTCTCCGAACAGTTTTTTGAACCACAGGATGGATTCTTCTGCTTTATCTATCCGATCATGCATAATATGCTGCGGTATTTCGCCACCCAAACAAGCGGAACAGATGATCAGATCTTCGTGATACTTTTCCAGTAATTCGTGGTCGATACGCGGACGGCCGTAAAAACCTTCTGTCCAGGAGATGGAAACCATCTTAATCAGATTTTTATAACCATTCAGGTTTTTGGCCAGAACGATCAGGTGATAACCGCTACGGTCTTCCTTCGCTGTTTTGTTGTGCCTTCCGTTGCGGGCGCAGTAGCACTCACAGCCGATAATCGGTTTGAATATCTTTTTCTTTTCTGCTTCTATCAGAGACGGAATCTCCTGCAGGCGTGCCTGCTCTTCGGTGGAAAGAGCTTCTTTCCCTTTGAGGGCTTTTTGTTCTTTCTCCAGGTCTTTAATGGCTCCAAGCGGTTTCCCGTTCTTTTTGGAGACCTTGTTGAAGAACTCCTTTATACCGAACATATTACCGTGATCGGTAACAGCAATGGCGTTCATGCCGTCTTTTTGTGCCTTGTCAATCAATGCATCGATCGAGGCTTGTCCGTCCAGCAGCGAGTACTGGGTGTGGACGTGTAGATGTATAAATGGTTCCATATATGATTGAAAAAACTTTTATATTTTACCAAACAAAGATACGACATTTGTTTGGTAAAATAGGTGCTGATTTTCGAAACAGATATGTCTTTAACTATCCGTCTGTCCGAAAATGTCCTCAAACTGCCGCATTAATGCGGGCGGTGTGAGTTGGTATATCATTCCACTTTTTACAAACAGGTAATTACATAGATAAATAATGTTATTGAATGAGATATCCATCCGGATATCATGTTTGATCAGTTTGTGTAAAATAACATTGCGCTCTGTTTTATAAAAAGCTTTTGCCAGGTCCTTATCGAAATTGAAAAGGGTGATGATATTCGGATCGAGTGGCTCGAGCGTAAAACGTAGCCGGAATTTATTACGTAGCATACCTGTCCAGTTTCTGCTTTTATAGTGTTGGTAGGCAATCTCTTCAAACAGTTTGAAGAGCGTACGGTCGCTGGTCTCAAGTGTCGCGTGGATGCCGTTCAGTAAGATGGATTCATCTTCCAGCGACTGCCATTCTTTCTTACATTTGTATCGCATGTTATGTTCTATCTCGTGCCATCCTTCCGAAAGGGTAGTGCGTACCTGAATCTCGAAAGTGGAATCGATATTCTTGAAGCTTTCACTGTAACGCTTTTTCCATGTGTTGAACTCCTCCAGCTGCTCATTTTGCAACCGGCAGACCATATTAATACGGACCGGATTAAAATGAGCAATGTCCATCTTGTCATGCTCCAGATCAATCACGTCAAAAATGGATGAAAAGTAGTCGATGAGCACATCGATGTCCTCACTGAAGTACGTCATTACACGTATACCAATTACATCCTGAATCAGTTTACCGCTTTCCTGATAATTTTTCCTGTTTATCTTCTCATTGATAGAATCGTTACTTTTAATTCTTGAGTAGATGCGGTACAAGAGCCCTGTGCGGCCCAGATTCGACTCTATCATTTCTTTCAAATCCTGTTCAACCAGGATCAACCCTTCATAAATCATCGTCAACCTATTAAAATGAATAAATAATCATCGAACAATCTTTTTGCGTTTTCAAAGAAACGGGATTATTTCGGTTGTATTCTTTTTCCGATCTTTCTTTTAGATAAAAATAAGAGAAAACCAATTTGGCTAACATTTGTTAGTTAGATAGTTACCTGTGATATTAATGTATATATTATTTGCTTGATTTTAGTTATTTTCTACATACGATGTCTGGAAATACGTTAAAATCATAGAATAAGTATCATCATTAGAAAAAAAAACTATCTTTGCTCATGGAAAAGAGGATATAATATGAAAAAGATAGGATTGGTAATAATATGGGTGATGTTGATGATTGTGCCGGCTACAGCACAGATCACTTGGGGTGTGCGTGGTGGTTTGGCTTATTCGTCGCTGGTGCAGAAAATTGACAACAATTATCAATCGGGCGCCCGTTTCGGATTTAGTGTGGCGGGACTGGCTCAGATACCTTTATATAAAAGATTGTCGCTTCAGCCGGAAGTCGCTTTTGTGCATCAGGGTGGTAATTACCTGTCAAAAATCTCAGAAGGAGACGGTACGGATTTAGCTTATCCGAAAACAAAATGCAACTATTATTCTATTCTTGTGCCTGTAAATCTGGTGTATACTTTTCAGTTTACCGATGTTTATTTCAGTGTGATGGCCGGTCCGGCTGTCGATTTCTCCCTGTTTGGAAAAATGCGTACTAAGAATGTGGATAGCGATATCGTTTTCGGACAATCAGGCGAAGCCGATCTTAAAACTTTCGACTTGGGGGTAAACCTTGGGTTGCAGGTAGAATATTCAAATTTCTTCTTCTCCGTATCTGCCTTGTGCGGAACACTCGACCGACGTACCACCAAACACGACGGCGAATCATCCCTTTATCAGAATAATGTGACTTTCTCGTTGGGATATTATTTCCGCCGGTAAATTTTTTCAATTAAATAGGAATTAGGGAAAAGCATAACTCTCCGGCAATTCCCTTTTGTTGTATATCTTCTGCTCATAATCGTTTGGGTGCGAAAAAGATGTACAAATGTTTTGTATTTCGAAGAAAAGCCGTACCTTTGCAAGCCGAATATTATCAAATTGTACTAAGAGTTTAGTTTCTAGCACATTATTACGTCAAGTGTCCGTAGTGATAATGACAGCGAAAAACTAGGCGCTTGTTTTTTAGAGTTATTAATTAATTAATTTATTAAGCAGTGGATACTTTAAGTTTTAAGACCATTTCTGCAAACAAAGCAACTGTAAACAAAGAGTGGGTCATCGTTGACGCTGATGGACAGACTTTGGGACGCCTTTGTGCAAAAGTAGCAAAGCTTTTGCGCGGCAAGTACAAACCCAACTTCACTCCTCATGTTGATTGTGGTGATAATGTAATCATTATCAATGCAGATAAAATCGTTCTGACAGGAAACAAATGGAACGATCGTATTTATTTGAGATATACCGGATATCCCGGTGGACAGATCGAGTACACACCTAACGACTTGATGAAGAAAGGTGCCAGCCATCTGTTCAGAAAAGTAGTAAAAGGTATGTTGCCTAAAAACCGTCTGGGTGCTAAGTTACTTGCTAACTTATATGTATATGAAGGAACAGAGCACAAACACGAAGCTCAACAGCCTAAGTCAATCGATATAAACTCACTTAAATAATAACTATGGAAGTAGTAAATGCAATAGGAAGACGTAAAGCAGCAGTTGCTCGCGTATTCGTTAGCGAAGGAACGGGAAAGATAACTATCAACAAACGTGATCTTGCAAATTACTTTCCTTCTACAATCCTTCAGTTCATTGTTAAGCAGCCGCTTGCAAAGCTGAATGTTGAAGAACAATATGATATCAAGATCAACCTTGATGGTGGTGGATTCAAAGGTCAGTCAGAAGCTGCACGTTTGGCTATCGCTCGTGCTTTGATCAAGATTAATCCGGAAGATAAGTCTGCCTTGAGAGCAGAAGGATTCGTAACTCGCGATCCTCGTTCTGTTGAACGTAAGAAACCGGGTCAGCCAAAAGCTCGTAAGAGATTCCAGTTCAGCAAACGTTAATGTTATTTGTGAGTTTCTTACAAGGACAAAGCGTTTAGTATCTAAATTGTCGGGATTTCTTTTGCATGCAGACATGCCGGGGAACTACCTGATAGTTGAAAATTAAACAGAAAGTAAACGATTTAAAAAGAAAAAAATGTCAAGAGTTAATTTTGATCAGTTATTAGAAGCTGGTGTACACTTCGGACACTTAAAAAGAAAGTGGAATCCCGCTATGGCTCCTTATATCTTTATGGAGCGCAATGGTATTCATATCATTGATTTATATAAAACAGTTGCTAAAGTAGACGAAGCAGCAGAAGTAATGAAAAACCTGGCAAAACAGGGTAAGAAAGTACTTTTCGTTGCTACTAAAAAACAAGCAAAACAAGTTGTCGCTGATAAGGCTGCTTCAGTAGGTATGCCTTACGTTATCGAACGTTGGCCGGGTGGTATGTTGACTAACTTCCCGACTATTCGTAAAGCCATCAAAAAGATGACTACTATCGATAAGATGACAAAAGACGGTACATTTGATAACCTGTCAAAAAGAGAAAAACTTCAGATCACTCGTCAGCGTGCTAAGTTGGAAAAGACATTAGGTTCTATCGTAGACCTGACTCGTCTTCCGTCTGCTTTGTTCGTTGTTGACGTGATGAAAGAACATATCGCAGTTCGCGAAGCCAACCGTCTGGGTATCCCAGTTTTCGGTATGGTTGATACTAACTCAAACCCGAACAACATCGACTACGTGATCCCGGCTAACGACGACGCTACTAAATCAGTAGAAGTTATCTTAGGCGCTATCTGCGAAGCTATGAACGAAGGTTTGCAGGAACGCAAAGCTGAAAAGATCGATACGGAAGCAGCAGGTGAAGGCGAAGGCGCTAAAAGAGAACGCAAAGCTAAAGCTGCTGTAAAGAAAGAACGTACTAAGAAGGAAGACGAAGATGCTTTGAACGCTAAAGTTGCCGACAAGTACGCTAAAGATATCGAAGAATAATTCGGTTGACAATTGCCGGTTGACAATTGACAATTAGAATATAAATACAATGGGCAATTGGCTTTTGACAGTAAGAGATTGTCAATAGGTAATTGTCCATTGTTCGTTAATAAAGAAGTAGAAAGAGTATAAACATTAAATAAGAAGGAAATAAGATTATGGCTGTAACTATGGCTGATATTACCAAGCTGCGCAAGATGAGCGGAGCAGGTATGATGGACTGCAAAAAAGCGTTGACCGAATCTGATGGCGACATCGAAAAGGCAATGGAAATTATCCGTAAAAAAGGACAGGCTATCGCCGCTAAGCGTTCAGACCGTGACGCTGCAGAAGGTTGCGTGTTGGCAAAGAAAGAGGGCGGTTTTGCTGCTGTTATCGCTTTGAAATGCGAAACTGACTTTGTTGCTAAGAACGAAGACTTCGTTGCTTTGACTCAGGCTATCCTGGACGCTGCTGTGGCTAACAAATGTCAGACTTTGGATGAAGTAAAGGCTTTGCCTATGGGTAAAGGTACTATCCAGGACGCTGTTACTGACCGTAGCGGTATCACTGGCGAAAAGATGGAACTGGACGGTTATAATGTGGTAGAAGGTGCTTACACTACTGTTTATAACCATATGGGTAAAAACCAGCTTTGTACGATCGTTGCTTTCAACAAAGAATCAGAAGAAGCTGCTCACAACATCGCTATGCAGATCGCTGCCATGAATCCTATCGCTATCGATGAAGCAGGTGTTCCTGAATCAGTAAAAGAAGCTGAAATACAGGTGGCAATTGAAAAGACAAAGGCTGAACAGGTACAGAAGGCTGTTGAAGTTGCTTTGAAGAAGGCAGGTATCAATCCTTCACATGTAGATAGCGAAGACCATATGGAAAGCAATATGGCTAAGGGCTGGATTACTGCTGAAGACGTAGCTAAGGCTAAGGAAATTATCGCAACTGTTTCTGCTGAAAAAGCTGCTAATTTACCGGAACAAATGATCCAGAACATCGCTAAAGGTCGTCTTAGCAAATTCTTGAAAGAAGTTTGCTTGCTGAACCAGGAAGATATCATGGATGGCAAAAAGACTGTAAAAGAAACAATGAAGGAAGCAGATCCTGAATTGCAGATTCTTGCATTCAAACGCTTCACTTTGCGTGCTGAATAATTTTGCGTTAGCAGAATAAAATAAAAAAGGGGCTTCGATTATTTCGGAGTCCCTTTTTCTATATATAAAAGTTTACTTTCTCTTATTTCAGTTTAGCCAAAGCCTCTTTGATACGTTTGATGGCTTCTACGATGTTTTCATCGCTGGTAGCATAACTCATACGGATACATTCGGGAGCACCGAATGAAGTACCGCCTACGCAGGCAACGTGTGCCTTTTCCAGCAAATACATAGCCAGGTCGTCAGCATCTTTGATTGTGTTGTTTCCGTCAGCTTTACCATAATAGTAGCTACATTTCGGGAACAGGTAGAAAGCGCCTTCCGGCTTATTTACTTCGAATCCCGGAACTTCTTTAGCCAGATTAACGATCAGGTCACGACGGCGTTCGAATGCTTTACGCATTTCTTCAACCGGTTCCTGTGAACCTGTGTAAGCAGCTTCGGCAGCTTTCTGGGAGACAGAGCAAGGACCTGAGGTGTATTGACCTTGTAATTTGTTTACAGCCTTCACGATCCATTCCGGTCCGGCAATGAAACCGATACGCCAGCCTGTCATTGCATATGCTTTGGATACGCCGTTTACAATAACGGTGCGATCTTTCATGCCGTCGACAGAAGCGATACTGTGATGTTTGCCGATATAGTTGATATGTTCGTAGATCTCGTCAGCAATAACGATGATATCCGGATGTTTTTTCAATACTTCAGCCAAACCTGCCAGTTCTTCTGCACTGTAAACAGAACCAGTCGGATTGGACGGAGAGCAGAGGATCAACGCCTTTGTCTTCGGTGTGATAGCTGCTTCCAGCTGTGCCGGAGTGATCTTGAAATCCTGTTCGATACCTGCTGTAACGATTACCGGTTTACCTTCAGCCAGTTTGACCATTTCAGGATAGCTTACCCAGAACGGTGCCGGAATGATAACTTCGTCTCCGGGATTAACCAACACTAGAATTGTGTTACAAACGGATTGTTTAGCTCCGTTCGCGCAGGAAATCTGTGTAGCTGCGTATTCCAACCCGTTTTCATTCTTCAGCTTGGTAACGATAGCATTGCGTAATGCCGGATAACCGGGAACCGGAGAGTAGCGAGAGAAATTGTCGTCTACCGCTTGCTTGGCTGCTTCCTTGATGTGATCAGGTGTGTTGAAATCAGGTTCTCCCACACTCAGGTTGATAACATCGATACCTTGTGCTTTGAGCTCATTGCTCTTCTGAGACATCGCCAACGTAGCGGAAGGCGATAAACTTGCTAAACGATCTGAAACTTGTGTCATGACACTGCTGTTTGTATAGGTTATTTTAAATAGTTGCGACAAAAGTAATTAATAATCGGATTCTTTGCAACAAATTGCTAATTATTTGATGTTGTGGAGAACATGTCCCATACGCTCCTTTTTTGTCTTCATATAAAATTCATTATATTTGTTCGGAGTGACTTCGATAGGAACGTTTTCCACAATTGTTAAACCATAAGCTTCCAGGCCTACACGCTTGATCGGGTTGTTTGTCATCAGGCGCATTTTGGTGATGCCGATGTGCTTCAGGATCTGTGCTCCGACGCCATAATCGCGTTCATCAGCCTGGTGTCCCAGATGCAGGTTGGCGTCTACCGTATCCAATCCCTCTTCCTGAAGTTTATAGGCTTTCATTTTATCCATCAGGCCGATGCCGCGTCCTTCCTGGTTCAGGTAGACGATAGCTCCGCGTCCTTCTTTTTCAATCATTTGCATGGCTTTGTGCAACTGTTCGCCGCATTCGCAACGCATAGAACCGAAGATATCGCCGGTTGCACAAGATGAATGTACGCGAACCAAGACCGGTTCTTCTCCGGATATATCACCTTTTATCAAAGCGATATGCTCCAATCCGTTACTTTTCTGCCGGAAAGGGATCAGGTGGAAATGACCGTACTGGGTTGGCATATCGACTTCTACACCTTTGTCAACAATGGATTCTGTTTTCAGGCGGTAGGCAATCAGGTCCTTAATACAAATGATCTTGATATCGAACTTTTTAGCTACTTCCACTAATTGCGGCAGACGTGCCATTGTTCCGTCTTCATTGATGATCTCGATCAATGCCCCGGCAGGATAGAGACCGGCCAGGCGGGCCAGGTCGACAGCTGCTTCGGTATGACCGGCACGGCGGAGCACACCGCGTGAACGGGCTCGCAGCGGGTTCACATGTCCCGGACGTCCCAGGTCAGACGGCTTTGTCTGTGTATCAGCCAGTGCACGGATCGTTTCGGCACGGTCGAACATGGATACACCGGTCGTGCAACCGCCACCCAGTTTGTCGACAGTTACGGTGAACGGTGTCTCAAGCATAGAGGTGTTTCTGGCAACCTGCATATCCAGGTCCAGTTCCTGGCAACGTTCTTCGGTGATCGGGGCGCATAATACACCACGACCGTATGTCATCATGAAATTTACTTTTTCGGGCGTTATCTTTTCCGCAGCAACAATGAAGTCCCCTTCGTTTTCACGATCTTCGTCGTCAACAACGATCAGGAATTTACCTTCACGAAAATCTTCGATTGCTTCTTCGATGGTGTTTAATTTGATCTCACTCATATCTTTTTTAATTTTTAATTTCTAAGTTCCGGATCATATCTTCCAATTCGCGGCTTGTTTTTTGTACTACTTGTATATCATGGCGTAATAATTTACGCTGGTATGTAGCAAGCAAATAGACCGGAAGCCCGACTGGGAAAAATATTCCGAATGCCAGTCCGATCTTTCCGTTGATATTTGCATTCAGTTGGTTGTATCCGCCGATAACGGGATAATCCATCAGTTTGTTCAGTACCAGATTCTGATCGGAGTTACCCAGTTCTTCAATGATACCTTCCATTTCTGTAGCCAGCTGTTCTGCCGTATGATCCTTTCCGCCTTGTTTCCAGAAAGTGAAATAGTTCAACCAGCGTTTATGGCTTTTGAGATATTCGGCACAGTTTTCCGCCAGCTTATCCAGGCGTGGCAACATGGCTGCATAGTCCGGATTAAAAATGATTACCTCTTTTTTCTCCACTTTACGTCCGGCCCGTTTACCTATAAAATTCTTTATGGCATTCAGATAAGTGTCCGCATTCAATATGACACTGTCATTAACAGCCTTATAAGTCAGGAAAATCCCTAGTGGTGCCAGAATAGCGGAACTCAGCCACATTCCTTCCCTGGCTTCCCATATACCGTCGCGTGCCATTTTAAATCCGATATTGTCTATAATATAATAGAATATAAACAGGATTACGGAAATAACAACCGGCATTCCCAGTCCTCCCTTACGGATAATCGCTCCCAGTGGAGCACCGATAAAGAAGAAGACCATACAAGCGAAAGATAAGGTGAATTTCTTATGCCATTCAGTCAGGTGGCGGCGTACTTTGTAAGCCTCGTCTCCTAATGTTGCAGCTTTGAAATAATAATCGGCCTTTACACTTTCAATGTTTGATTTGGCACGGACCAATAAGGCGGCTTGCCCGCTTGGTGCTTCGGCTTTATACAAACTGTCGAAATTGATTATTTTGACCGGTTCGTTTGATATTTTGGTCAGGGAATCAGTATCGTTTACTGTTGCAGTATTGCCGGTTCCCATTTCTGCTTGTTGGGATAATTCCCTTTTTGGTTTGGAGAATGTCTTTTTATAAGACATGTCATACACATTTTTGGAATTGATCGCCTTGATACTGTCGAGCCGTACGGTCATGGAGTCAATAGAAGTCTGTAAATCCTTCAGTTGCTTACCCATATATTGGTTTTGCATAAAAGATTCATCCGTGCGGGTGAAGTTTGCATCGAAATCTATCAGAATATCTTTGGTGCTGAATGTCTCCCTGCGGTAGGGAACAGCTGTTTTCCGGTTGTTACTGCCTGTCTGGCCTTCGGACAGGTTTTCAAACGACTCCCCATTAAAAAGGGATAAGACCAGAAACAGCTTGTCCGCAGATGTTTTCAGTCTGCCGGAGTCTGCAAGGATCACACGTGCGTTATTGAAACCTTTCGAATAGTCATAGATCATGACATCTTTCAGCAATCCGGTCTGATTGTTTTTTTCTTTTACATATACATTATATCCTGTGATTTCCCCATAAAATACACCTTCCGGAATATCCAGCTCCGGCGACTTCTGGCGCATGGAGTAGAGAAGGGAATATAGTTTCACCTGTACGACAGGCATTGCATTGTTCTGGAAAAAGAAAGCGCCGATACTGATAATCCCGATTGTGATGATCAGTGGCCGCATGATATGTATCAGCGATACTCCGGCAGATTTCATCGCCAGCAATTCCAGGCGTTCGCCCAGATTACCGAAAGTCATCAGAGATGCAAGCAAAATGGCCAAAGGTAAAGCCATGGGGAGGAGGAATAAAGCAGCATAAAAAAACATTTCGCCGAGCACAGGAATCCCCAGTCCCTTTCCCACCATGTCGTCTATGTACCTCCAAAGGAACTGCATGAGTACAATAAACAGACAGATACCGAAGGTCATAATGAACAACGGCAGGAAAGTCTGCAGCATAAATGTATATAATCGTTTTATCTTCAACATTGCCTATCCGGGTTGACGGGGCAAAAGTAGTGTAAAAAACGATAAGAACATTACATTATTCTCTAAAACAACCTAAATCCCGAGTGTACGTTTCAATTCATAGACTTGCGAGTCCCATAAATTGATTGAATCTTTCTTTTCATCCGGCTCGGCAAAGTCGGTTATTTCAAGAGCAGTTGCTCCGGTAAGTTCAACCGTGTGAATTAAAAATTCGAAGTAGACATTATCTTCTTCCTCATCTGTCCACCGGTAACGGATACTAATTTCCGGTTTTACCGACAAAACTTCTGCCTCCTGTTCATCCCTGTTCCACTTAAAAACATACGTGTTGTCATTGATCGTTACGTCATCAGCAAACCAGGCAGACAATCCTGGAGGGGTAGTGAGGTGATTCCATAAACTTCGTCGCGAAACTTTATCGAAAATGTATTCGATATGAAACTTCTCTTTTTTCATCTTTCATACAATTATTTGCGCAGCAAGTTACTCAAAAGATTCATATTTCCCAATATTATTAGAGTAAAAAAGCTTCTAATTTTTAACGCCTTAGCTGAAAGCCCTGAAAAATAAAAGATTTTTTTTCGCAAAAGTGTTGCATAATATAAAAATAACCTCTACTTTTGCAGCGTCAATAAGAAAAGTTGACGACATGATGGCGAGATAGCTCAGCTGGTTAGAGCGCATGATTCATAATCATGAGGTCCCCGGTTCAATCCCGGGTCTCGCTACTGAAAGGTTTACAAGAAATTGTAAACCTTTTTTGTTTGTATCTCCTCTGTTTCTTATCTCTCCATTTAAGCTATTATTCGGATAAATCCTGCGAAATGTACTTTTTTTGAAAAAATATTGCTAAAAAGTTTGGCGGAGTGATTTTTCTTGTATCTTTGTCATATAATAATAGTACAATGTTTCTATAATATAATATACATCTATATGATTAAGTTTTTATTGGATTATTCCAGCGGCGTACCGGTGTACCGTCAGATTATCGACCAGATCATATTTGGCATAGCATCCGGACAACTTAAATTGGGTGAACAGCTTCCTACAGTCAGAGCGCTTGCTGTGGAGCTGAAGGTAAACCTGAATACGGTATCCAAAGCGTATAAAGAATTGGAGATCAAAAATATTCTGGAGACTCAGCAAGGTACCGGCACTTTTATCAACAAAACAGAAAATGTGGTGTCGGAAAAGGAAAGGGAAGATAAGCTGAAAGAGATTTGCATGCAGTTTTCTTCCGTGGCGTTTAGTTATGGCTTTAATCTGGATGAAGTCATGCGGGAATTGAAAGACATTGAAACCTCTAAAAAATAATAGATATGACAACAA
The DNA here is from genome assembly GCF_023656785.1 of Parabacteroides caecihominis. Taxonomy (NCBI): domain Bacteria; kingdom Pseudomonadati; phylum Bacteroidota; class Bacteroidia; order Bacteroidales; family Tannerellaceae; genus Parabacteroides; species Parabacteroides caecihominis. The sequence continues at coordinate 99,195 of NZ_JAMOKS010000004.1, read as the reverse complement.
ATGTAATTAACAAGGGATGGTTTAATCCAATTTCTCTTACAGTATTGCTGGTATTGATTTCTGTATCGATCATTCTGTCTGTTTTACAGATTGTAAATGTTCAGGTCTTTGTGCTCTTAATCCTCTTTTCCGGATTATTTGCTACTTCTATCCGCATTGCCGACCAGTGGGAGCGGGCAGTGGTGTTGCGAATGGGTAAATTCAAAGGTTTAAGAGGCCCTGGCCCATTCATGATTATTCCTATTATAGATAGTGTCTCTGCTTATATCGACCAACGTGTGAGGGTAAGCGCTTTTAAAGCAGAGCAGACCCTGACCAAAGATACGGTACCGGTGAATGTGGATGCTGTTGTGTACTGGACGGTTTGGGACGTTGAAAAAGCTGCTTTGGAAGTTCAGGAATATCAAAAAGCCATCGAGCATATCGCACAGACCGGTTTAAGAGACACGATCGGTAAACACGAATTATCCACTCTCTTGCAGGAACGTGATAAAATAGCTGAGGACCTGCAACATGTCCTGGACCGGAATACAAATCCCTGGGGAATCACTTGTCAAACCGTTGGTATTAACGACATCGCCATACCTCAGGACCTGGCCGACGCCATGAGTAAAGAGGCACAGGCCGAGCGTGAAAGAAGAGCACGCGTCATCCTGGGAACGGCCGAGACTGAAATTGCCGAAAAGTTTGAACTGGCTAGTCGGAAGTACACGGATAACCCGGTAGCCCTGCATCTCAGGGGAATGAATATGTTGTTTGAAGGCTTGAAAGAAAAAGGCTCTATGGTTATTGTCCCCAGTTCGGCGCTCGATTCCATGAACCTGGGTGCCATGGGAGGTTTGGTTTCGTTGGCAAAAAGCAACGAGGCGTTTGCACACGAATGATATAATGTATGAATTAAAAGGACTTTTATAACTTATGAACAGACATAAGCACGAAATCTCTTTGATCCTTCTGTTTTTTATCTTTATAGGTTGTTCACAAAAACAATCTTTGGATTGGGTTCCATTCAATTGGGAGGGTGATACTATTTCCGGGAAATATATTGAAAAAGCATATATATATGTACCTGTAAAAATAGATGGTTTGCCATATGATTTTACGATGCAGTTTGATCTGGGAACGTATCAATCCGTATTTTATGGAAATTCATTAGAGCCATATTTTGCAGAATGCCCTTTTTTAATGGATAATCTGGATTCGACCGGAATGTTTAGAAATCTAAGCCTACAAATGGGAGTGATTGATTTTGACAGCATTAATATCGGCTATAAAAAAGACTTTGGTGATAAAATTCCTGAAGATTCGCTTCACTCTAAAACCCCGAAACATATTGGAACAATTGCTGCCGATATATTCCAGGACAAATTTCTAATAATCGATTATAAATTAAACAGATTTGCTATATCTGATTTTTTGCCGGCTGAATATAACGATTTACCGGCAGAAAAATTTGAATTGACAGCTGGTATTATACGACTTCCGTTTTGTATTAATGGCAAAGATTATAAGTTAATGTTCGATACCGGGTCAAGTCCCTTTCAGTTGGTAACAACGAAAGAGAGAGCGTTGGATATATCCGGTTCGGTAATTGTCGATTCTTTGAGTGGTCCTTTATGGTGGGGAAAGGAAATAACTTTCTATGGGCTTGAAGTCAACAAGCCCATAGAGTTTGCTGGGAAAGCTTTGGGAAACTCACGGGTCTATTATGATAAAGAAGGACTCTGGAATGGTATTTATGATTCTTTTAATGTGTGGGGAATAACCGGAAATGCCTATTTCTTCAATAATACTATAATAATAGATTATAAGAATAAGTTGTTCAGGGTGAAATAAGAGCTTTTTCTAATTCTGTTCCCTTGTAAACCATATTTTAAAAGCGGGAACCCGGCCTCTGCTGACAAATATCTTGTCGGAAAACGGGATATTGAGGTTGATGGCCAGTTTCCCCATAAACCAGACTGACAGGTCTTTTATGGCCTTGTGGGATACTATATATTGTCTGTTTACCCGGAAAAAATATTCTTCATTGAGATTCCTCATTAGTTCATCCAGTGAATAATCCAGCAAATAGCTTTGACCTTCAAAAGTTACAGCTTTCGCAACCTTCATTTCGGCGTACAAATAGGCGATGTCGTCGATTGCCAAAGGCAGTAATTTGTCTTTGTGAGGTACCAGAAAATGTGTTTTTCTACGGTTTTGCTTCTCATCCAGTGACCTGACCAGTTTCTCGATCAGCTGTAGATTATCTTTCCTGAAGCTGATATTCCCAAACTTCATGATTGCTTTTGTCAGCCTGGCTTTATTGATCGGTTTCAATAAATAATCGATGCCGTTCACTTCGAAAGCCTCCAGTGCGTATTCGTTATAAGCAGTAGTGAATATAATGGGTGAATCTATATCGACTTTGTCAAAGATGGAAAAAGAAGAACCGTCCGCCAGATGAATATCCATAAACACCAGGTCGGGCGCAGAATTGGAACTGAACCATTCGATACAGTCCTCCACCGTTTGTAAAATTGTTTCTATCTGGAAATCACTGCGTATTTCCATAATAAGTCTTTGTAGAGTCTGGGCAGCAATAATCTCGTCTTCAACAATCACAACTTTCATATATTCGTTATTTTATCGGTTTCATTGAGCAAAGGAATTTCCACACTGAAAAATCCATTGGCATTTTTTATTTCTATGTCTTTTTTGAACAAGAGCTTGTATCTCTCGGATAAATTGACCAAACCAACCCCTCCGATGTTCTTTTCCGGTCTCAGGTTGACCAGGTTGCTGACTGTCAGGTTTCCCCTGGCATTCGTCTCGATCAATATCAATAACGGGCTTTTATTATGGATGATATTGTGTTTCACTGCATTTTCGACCAGTAATTGTATGCTGACAGGCATGATATAATAATTACGGAATTTATTGTCGATCTCGTACCTGACCTTCATATTCTGGCCGAACCGGATTTTAAGAAGCGAAATGTAAGCATTGACGAACTCCATCTCCTCTTCCAGTTTTACAATTGTTTTGCTATGCAAGGTGTAGCGGAATACAGAAGATAGATTATCTACATATTCATGTGCCTTTTCTTCGTCCATACCGATCAGCCCGTTAAGCGTATTCAGTGAATTGAAAAGAAAATGAGGGTCCAGCTGGTTTTTCAGTGCTTCGTATTTAACCTTGATATTTTCAACGAGCAATTGCTGGTTCATGATGTTGGCCTGTTCCTGTTTATAAGCCTGGTTCATTGTTTCGGTAAGTAAAATGACGACAAGACCGGCAATTAGGTCTTTCACCAGATTGAAAATAGTGAACTGGGCGATGCCGCTTTCACTGATGTCTTCAAATACATATAATTGAAATCTGGACAGGAGAGGACTTACCAACAGGCAGATAACAACTATTCCCGTAAATGCTTTCAGCGCAGCATATTTGATTTCCTGTTTTCGTCCGGTAAGCCGGAAGCAGAACAGAAAAAGCAGGAAGAACAACAGAAGATTGCATGCGAACTGTAATGAGAAAAATAATACATAATTGATTCCGTCTTTTCTCAAAACCGAGATCAGATTGGCAGAATCATCATATATCATTCCCATTATCAGAATGATGTTGATGGTCAAACTAACCCAGATAGCCGCTTTGAGGGCTTGAATCCTGGTGAACGGGTTGGTACGTGTCAGATTTTTTCTCATCAGAATCGCTGTAATAGATTGAATAAAAATAGTTGTTTTTAGATATAACTGCGTAATAATCACTGTTTTTATCTTTTATTTGCCTTCTTTTTATGCGTAGTGGCGACGCTGTATTGTTCGGGTTAAAACTAAGGTCAACGACAGAAAAACTGTGCCGACCTTAGCTCTTCAACATCTCCCTGAACAAATTCCGGATTTTCTACTCGATTTATTTAGAACCTATAACCAATACCTAAAGAAACTACCTCCGGACGCATCTTGCCATTGCCTTTGTCAACTGCATTAATAATACCTATCTTATATCCTGCATTCACCTGTATTTTGTTGGTGAATTCATAACCGACCATCACCTTGAAGCCGAAATCCCAGTGTTGAAGCGTATCATCTTTATACAGTTTCTGCTTCGGTTTGTCGAATTTGGCATTGAACCCGTATCCGACATAGGGTCCCAAACCTGCATAAAAACGGTCTCCTTTACCTGTATACCATTGTCCCACTGCATATACCGGAATTTCTACACCCCAATATTCAAAATCTCTTTTCTTTCCGTTCTTTTGTTCCATTTTAGAGTTTTGGAAATGGAATAATAGTTCCGGTTGCAGGGCAAAATTGCGGACAATATCCACTTTCCCGAAACCTCCGACGCTGACACCGAATCCCATTTTACTTTTTGCCCCGCTCATGTCTGAAAGAAGAAAATTCGACATGTTTGCTTCTACTTTAACACCTCCGCTGATACTCTGGGCACTCACTTGTGCACTGCCGATACCTATGAGCAACATAACTCCTAAAACAATCTTTTTCATAACGCTTCATTTTTAGAGATTAATAATACCTATTTATCTGTTTGTACTTTTTATTCTTTTCGATGAGACAAATGTAGGCAGGAGAATCGCTTTGCGTTTCCATAAAATGACCGGGAGGATTATTTTGGATACCGAATGTGCTCAGATGAATACTGAGTTTTTGTGTTTGTGTATGAGTTGGTTAGTTATCGATATCTGTGGGAAAGAATATTTTAAACCGGGTATATCCCTCTTCTGTCGACAGGCTGAATCGACATCGATGGTTTGTCAGTACCTCTCTGACAAACATCAGGCCGATCCCCTGTCCGGAAGATTTGGTGGTGAAGAAGGGGGTGAAAAGTTTTTGTTTGGCCTCCTCGCTTATTCCGGGACCATTGTCTTCTATAATAATGGATAAGGGGGAATGGCGGGTACTGATTTTTATCCTGCCGTTTTCCCCGATTGCCTCGTAAGCATTTTTGATGATATTGACCAGAACCAGTTCAAACTGGATGCCGTCTACGTGGATATATTGATCATTATCGGTCAGGGATAAAGACAATTCTATATTTCTTTGCCGGCATTCGATGCTGGTCAGTGAATACACCGAACGGGCCTGCTCATTCAGGGAGATCAGGGAAAAAGTCGGTTCGGGAATGCGGATAACCTGCGCCAGGTTGCTGATAAAACTGGCCAGATGCCCGCAACGGTCGAAAGAGGCCTCGATAGCCGGCAACACATATTCCCATTTGTTGCTCCCGTCCTGCTTGAAAATATCGGCGACAACATTCAGCGTGGAACCGATCGCCCCGACCGAATTATTCACCTCGTGAGACATCATACGGATGATGCGTTCGTATGAATCTTTCTCTATTTTAAGCAGTTCATGTGTAATCTCTTCAATCAATATAAAAGGATGGTTGAATCCCTGGTCGATAAAAGACGAACGGATACAGCGGTACACTTTGTTTACCGAATTGCGGACCATCACATCGTCACCCTGCTTTAATTGCCCTAAAGCGGGGGCCAGTTCGAATGTGGAATCGTTGAAAGTCTTCCCTTTGATTTCTGAAATATCGGAAATGTTTAATAGTTTCAACCCCGAAGGGTTTACTTCTACGATCTGTTTATCAAAGTTTAGAATAATGATCCCCTGTGGCGATGCGTGGATAAGCAGATCAAGGAACTGGTTTTTTTCGCGCACTGCCAGTCGTTCACTCCGTAGCTGTGAGATCATCCGGTTGAAAATCCCGATCAGTTCGTTGGCATCTTTATTTTTGACCAGACGTAAATGGGTTGAGAAATCCTGGTCTTTGAGTAATTGCATTCCGCTAAGCAGAATGTGATAGGGCTTGACCAGTTTATGATAGATAAAGGTCGCCAGCAGGAGCGATAAAATGGCAATGCACTGTATTACCCAGAAAGGAATCGGTTCATTCCGGAACAAAACGAACCCTATACCGCTCGATATACAAGCGATAAAGGCCGCGATCGTCCAGAATATCCATTTCGATTTCATTCGGGGAGTTTAATGTCGTATTTTTCGAGGCGGCGGTATAAAGTCTGTCTGCTCAGTCCCAATGCCGCAGCTATCCTGGAATGATTGCAACCATACAATTCGACCGCTTTTTGTATCATGTTCCTTTCCACCATTTCGAGGGAGAGGATCGTGTTTCCGCCGGCAGGTTGGCTGGCAGGAACTTCAATATATTGCTGTTTGAAATCAATATCTGTGATGACATCCTTTCCCGAGATAAGAATTGTCCGTTCCACCAGGTTTTTCAGTTCGCGGATATTTCCGTGGAAAGGCAGTTTTTTCAGATATCCGAATGCTTCCTGCGATATTTCCGCTTCAGGCAGATTGTTCTGTTCCGCCTGTTTGCGGGCAAAATATTCAACCAGCAGGGGAATGTCTTCAGGGCGTTCGCGTAAAGCCGGCATCTGTATGGTGATCAGGTTGATCCGGTAGAACAGGTCTTCGCGGAATGTACCTTGCGCCACCATCTCCGGGAGATTCTTGTTTGTCGCACAGATGATACGGGTATCCACCTGCCTGGGCTTGCTTTCGCCCAGCGGTTCGAATGTCTGGTCTTGTAAAACTCTCAATAGTTTTACCTGGCAAACCAGATCCAGTTCCCCGATCTCATCCAGAAAGATCGTCCCTTTGTCCGCCAGTTCGAACCGTCCGGTCCGGTCGTGGCGGGCGTCGGTGAAGGCACCCTGTTTATGGCCGAACATTTCACTTTCGAACAGCGACTGAGAAATGCCTCCCAGATTGACTTTGACAAACGGCTTGCCCTGCCGGTTGCTGTTTTCGTGGATTGCTTCGGCAATCAGTTCCTTACCTGTGCCGCTTTCGCCGGTGATCAGCACAGGGGCATTCGTCTGGCTGATACGTGAGATCGTATTTAAAACCTGTTGCAGAAGAGGAGATCTGCCGATGATCTTGTCAAAACGGTCCGTTCTTTCCGTTTTCCCGTTTTTCGGGTCCGGATTTTTTTCTTCGCTGTCCCTGAGTTGTATGGCTGTTTCTATTGTTTTCAGCAAAGCCAGGTTGTTCCAGGGTTTCGTGATAAAATCGAAAGCACCGGCACGTATGCCCTGGACAGCGAGGTTGATGGAACCCCAGGCCGTGATCAGGATAACCGGGACTGCCGGGCAAAATACCCGTACTTTGGCAAGCAGTTTCAGTCCTTCCTCCCCGGTCGTTGTGTTGCTATAATTCATATCCATCAATATCAATTGCGGACAGGTATGGCGCACGAAATCAATGGCCTCCTGCTGGTTTGCTGCCGTAGCCACTTCATATCCGGCCCGTTTCAGGACCAGGGTAAGCGAAGTCCGTACCGTTGTATCATCGTCACAGATAAGTATCATAACTTTTGTCTTTTTTGTTGATAGTTGTCAACTGTATTTTGTAAAGTTATAAATTTTATTCATCCCGTAAAGCCTCTGCCGGGGGAATCTTTGCGGCTTGCCGGGCCGGGTACCATACGGCTATCAGGGATATCGTTGCCAACAGACCGAAAGTCAATACATAGTTGATAAACTCCTGTTCCATTCCTATGCCTGCCTCCATTCTGTTGGAGATAGGGATGTCCAGCAATTCCAGTAATTCCGTCTGATTGATGTTAAGGCAGATATTTACACCCACCACACTGGCGATAAATAATATCAGCAATGTCTCCCCGAAAATCATTCGTTTTACTCCCTGCCGGGTTGCCCCGAGTGCCAGCCGCAGGCCTACTTCGCTCCGGCGTGTCTGCGTCCGGTACCAGAATGTCCCGATAATCCCCAGGAATATATTCAGGATCAGAAAAGCTGTGATGGCATATATCCCGTTCAGGTCGCCTGTCGGCCAGTTCATTTCTCTTGCATTTTTCGTCGATGAAAAGACGGAAGCCAGAAAATAAGGCCCCAGCATCAGTTGGTCACGCATCTCCCGGGTAAACTGTTCCGCAAAATCCTTGTCGGCTCCCGGACTTACACGGATATATATCTGCATATCCGCCAGGTCATATTCTTTTTTATCCAGCGGTTGTATCATATTGCTGTAAAAAGAATCGAAATAACCGTCTTTCATTTTATCGGCAGTTCCGATAATAGTGTAGACCGCCTTGTCATAGGTGGCGGTTAATTGTTTTGCGTCGGATAGCGGTACAGCATATTCCGAAGAACCGAACTCCCCGTTCCGACCGGGGCTGATCACGATCTTTCTTGTTCCTGGTATCCCCCAATCGCTAAGGTTTTTGACCGTGTTTTTTATTTTGAACACATCGAAGAAACTGTCGCTGACCCATCTCATCCGTAGGGTTACCATATTGGCTGTGTCTTCATTAATATAATAACTGCTCATATAATTCGACCAGGCAAAAGGAGCGCCCCATTTCGAAAAACTCACACTTTCCACTCCCGGATAGTTGTTTACACGATTCAGAAAAGTCATAGCTAGCGTTTGTTTGTCCGTCTCTTTCGTCTGCCCGTCTTCTGTAGGGAATGCGGCACTGTCTGCCGGCTTTCTCTGCATATTGATCTGATAGGTATGTTCTATGTCGAAACCATTCGGTTCAAAATAACATTTTCCCATATAGAAAAGATAATCGACGCAAAACCAGAGTACACAGAATACAAGTACATACTCTAGGGTGATCCACGCATTCGTTTTACGTTCGTTCCAGATGATTTTAAATATGTGGCGTATCATAATCAGTTATCATTTTGATTGAGTGAATTAATAATTTTCATCCGTGAAGCCCGGTAGGCCGGTATTCCCGCAGAAAGCAGGTTGATGACCAGGCAGACGGCAAATACCGCCAGCAGGACCGGGATGGAAATCAGCGTATTGACCGGTATCGTACTGCCGGACGGAATATCGAGCAACCAGTCCCGCATCCGGAATACTACAACGTACGACAAGATCAGACCGATCACCCCGCCGATCAGCGAAGTAATCAGATTTTCAAAAAGCACCTGTATCAGGATCGTGTATCTTTTTGCACCGAACGCTTTCCGTATCCCGATTTCTTCCGTCCGTTTTTTCATGCGCGAAAGACTCAGTCCTGAGAGGTTGATAGCCGGTATCAGCAAAAGTATCAGCAGGATGAAGATCATTTTCCTGTTCTGGATGGTGATCGATTTCGTAATATCCTCGACGCTGTTCCCCCAGATGTCTTTCTGATAGAATTGGTTGTCCAGCGGTCCTTTCATAAAAAGCGTCCAGGGTACATTTTCTATGTTGTATTTTTTCTCCATATTTCTCACCTCTGCGGTTATTGCCGCAAAATCACTGGTTTTTTCAGCCATTATAACCACATCGAAATATAGGTTTTCTTTTTTCAGGGATGAATAGGGGACCCATAGATCTCCGTAAGCCCGTTTGAATACCGGCGACACATCCTTCACGATTCCTATGATCCGGTATGGTTTGAAGTTGACCAGAATCGTTTGTCCGAGTGCTGTTTCTCCTTTGAATGCTTTTTTTGCCAGCGTTTCAGAAACGACAGCGACGGATATTCCGGAATTAAATTCCCCTTCGTTGAACGGACGTCCTTTTATAAAAGAAAAAGAAAATATTTTCCAGTAAGTGGCATCGGTGAGCCTTTGGCCTGCATTTATAATCTCGCTGGACCCTTCCCGGCTGACCAGTGTGGACGGGCGTTTGGGATCTACCGAATTAACGGCCGAAACATAGCGCGGAGTTATCAACGGATACAGGTAATCTTTTACGACATCATACGATAGAGTGCCCGATTGCCAGCTGTTTTTTGTCGTGTCTTTTTTTACCTGGTAGTTGATATGTAAGGTTCGCTCCCTGTTTATTTCCGGTGTTGAACTGATGCCTTTTATTTCGTTGGCCACAATGATTGTCATAATCATCATGATTGCAAGTGCCGTTCCTATGATTGCGATGGCGCTGATAAACTTGTTTTGTTTCAGCATCAGCAGCGACTGTTTGAAATATATCCTGTACATAGTGGTTCCTTTATAAAATTATTCAACTCGTCTTCCGTCGAAAAAACGGACAATGCGTTGCGTCGACTCGGCAATATGCTCGTCATGCGTGACCATTACTATGGTTGTACCATCCTCATTCAACTGAAACAGAAGTTCCATAATCTCCGAACCCATTTTGCTATCCAGGTTTCCGGTTGGCTCATCCGCCAGAATGATCTGCGGATTCCCGACAATGGCCCGTGCCAAAGCTACACGCTGGCATTGTCCACCCGATAACTGTGTAGGTAAATGTCTCATCCGATGTGATAGTCCTACCTTCTCCAATACTTTTTCAGCAGCTTCCCGTCGGCTTTTAGCCGTTGAATTACGGTAGAGCAGGGGCAGTTCTACGTTATCCAGTACATTCAGTGAATTGATCAGGTGAAAACTCTGAAAAACGAATCCCAGCATTTTGTTCCTGAACTCAGCCATTTCTCCGTCTTTCATCTGTGTGGTTTCCGTCTCGTTGATCAGGATTTTTCCCTGATCCGGCAGATCCAGCAATCCCATTAGATTGAGCAGGGTACTCTTTCCGCATCCCGATGGCCCCATAATAGAAAGAAACTCACCTTTTCTGATTGTGAGATTCACATTTTCAAGTGCAGTGGTTTCTACTTCCGTTGTGCGGTATACTTTTGTTATACCTTCCAGTTTGATTATTTCCATATTATCCTCAGTTTATCTATCTCTATAGTAACAATGTATATGCCAAAAACCTATTGTGTTGAAAATGAGTGTTTGCTTTATGGGAAGGGTGTCCGAATACGGACAAATTTGTCCATAAACCGGAATAAAAAAAGCCCGCATTCTCAGATTGTCGTTTATAAACAACTTGAGAATGCGGGCTTATTAATTATGTAACCTCACGGTTATATTAATTAAGGTTTGCTTGCGGAATTAAGGGTTCACACAAGCAGAGTATAGGGTAAAATTTCACAAATTGTATTGTGTCTACAAATGTACTATGTTTGGTTGTATTTGTAGCACGTGTATTTCTATCATACGTGAGAGGTGTACCTGTCAATCTTTGTTTTGATTTATTGTGTGGGTGGTAAACATCTCAATTGTGATCTGTTTGCCTATGTTGTAAATGTAGACGTTGTAAATCAACGCTTATATTGTAAAAATTAACACATGTGTTACTATCATAAAGGGCGGTAAAGCTATCACGGAGAATCGCATATATGAAAAAAAACGGCGCACACGCGGAACAATCCGAATGTGCGCCTTTATGCATATAAAAAATTGAGGGTCAAATTTTAACCAATTGTAACATGTTGAATAACTGTACCCCAGTCTGTTACAACAATATTGCAATTATTTTTTGAGAGGTCAAAAGTAATTTCTGACTGTTCTCCTTCGTTTACAGACACTTTCTCTGAATTTTTGACATTTTTTGAAGAAAGGATCATGCTATCGTCTTTGTAAAGCTCTATAGTCACGTCGGAAGCCGGTAAAATAGCAGTGTTGTCAGCAACAACATTACCTTTTGCGTCCATGGTTGCAGGGATGATATATTCAATTTCTTCGCCTGTCAATTCACCGTTGTGATCAAAAGAAGCTTTTGTTTTCTTTACTTTATAATAAAAATTACCTTCTCTGGAGTCAAGGACTTTAATAACGCCTTTTGTGATCAGAGAAATAGAAGACACTTTGCGTTCGATCTTTAAAGTTTCAGCACTCGCCTTGGTGGAAGTGCTCTTTAAAGTAACCTGTCCGTAGAATAAATCTCCCGGTAAAGCGGCTGCAACGCCGTTGTTCTGCTTCAGGCTAACCTGTAGGTCAGAAATAATATTCGCTTTGCTCATGACGCTGATATTTTCGCTATCGGAAGAAAGACCTGCCCATGCAACAACTGTGATCTGTTTTGAACCCGGACAGCTGATCTCAACCGGTTTTGCCTGTAGCAAATAAGTTTTGTCAAGAGACACTTGTGTGTAGTAGTCACCATTCTGATCAAAAACGAACAGAGTAGTCTGGTCTACGTCACCCTTAACAGTAATATCTTTGTTATCGGAATAAGCTTTCAGTACAACAGAGAAAGGAGCCTCAGTCTGAGAATCAGCGTTTTCAATTACGCCTTCGTCAATACCTGAGTAAGAAGAATCGCTATCAGCGGAACAGCTAGTGAAAGAAATTGCTGCAATCAGTGTGCAAACAATAAACAAACAATTTGTGAAAATTCTACCCTTTTTCATGACCTTAATTTTTTATATGCTTAAATTACCCTATACTGTCCGAGAGATTTTCTATCCGGTTAAGACCCTCATCAAAACCTTTTGTCTCTCGTTGACATTGCAAATATAGATACAAAAATGATATGATTATCAAATATATTGACAATAAAAGTTAAAACAATCAAGAAGGTTGCTGAAAGTATCACGTCGGGTGATGTAAAGCTCTCAAAAGGTGGTAAAAGAGTCATTTTGTACTCTTAAAATGAAAATGTATTAGATTAAAATATATTGGATGGCATGATATGAATACATATTATATGATAGAAGTACAACCTGTGTAGGCGGGGATTTGTTGATTTGGCGATGGCGTTGTTGGTTTTTCTATATAATAATGTGTACATCTGTTTTTTTGTGGGGAAGATATTTCTATTATTATCAGTTTTGAATGTTACTTTTCTCTTGATAGAAAAGTAACCAAAAGATCAAGGCTGCATCTGGTTCGCTACTCAGCATCCTGCGTTCGCTGTCGTCTGTGAACTCGCTACGCTCAAACAGCACAGCCTCCGGGCGCTCACTCCGGACGCTTCGCTTTACGCTCACCAGATGAGGCCTTTCATAGAACGCTTTGCGTTCTCTTAAGATTGCCGATACTACCTGTTAAATCCGAAAGTTTTTGTTTTATAAGTACCAGTATCGGCCATCCTAAGAGGAAGCACAGCTTCCTTGAAAAGGCCTAAGCGGGTGAACGTCCGCGTAGGGGGAAGACGAAGCGGTTAAAAAAATCCGTTGTCTGAGCGAAGCGAGTTTCGGATTTTTCAGCGAAGTCTTTCACCGGAGCAGTGAAGCCGGTTAAGCCTTGATCTTTTGACTACTTTTCCATCAAGGGAAAAGTAGGTTCAAATATTTCTAATATCTCTTCTTTTGGTGGGGATGGATTGAATGATATGGATTGGTTATTTTACGAAGGGTGGTAAATGTGTCATATATGATGTATTTGCCGCTGGTATTGATGCGGGTGTTGTAAATCAACGCTTTAGACATATAAATTAACATATGTATTACTCTCATAAGCGGTGGTAAAACTATCACGGAGAATCGCATATATGAAAAAAAACGGCGCACACGCGGAACAATCCGGATGTACGCCTTTATGCATATAAAAAATTGAGGGTCAAATTTTAACCAATTGTAACATGTGTGATAACTGTACCCCAGTCAGCAACAACAATATTGCAATTATTTTTTGAGAGGTCAAAAGTAATTTCTGACTGTTCTCCTTCGTTTACAGACACTTTCTCTGAATTTTTGACATTTTTTGAAGAAAGGATCATGTTATCGTCTTTGTAAAGCTCTATAGTCACGTCGGAAGCTGGTAAAATAGCTGTGTTGTCAGCAATAACATTACCTTTTGCATCCATGGTTGCAGGGATGATATATTCAATTTCTTCGCCTGTCAATTCACCGTTGTGATCAAAAGAAGCTTTTGTTTTCTTTACTTTATAATAAAAATTACCTTCTCTGGAATCAAGCACTTTAATAACGCCTTTTGTGATCAGAGAAATAGAAGACACTTTACGTTCGATCTTTAAAGTTTCAGCACTCGCCTTGGTGGAAGTACTCTTTAAAGTAACCTGTCCGTAAAATAAATCTCCCGGTAAAGCGGCTGCAACACCATTGTTCTGCTTCAGGCTAACCTGCAAATCAGAAATAATATTCGCTTTGCTCATGGCACTGATATTTTCGCTGTCGGAAGAAAGACCTGCCCATGCAACAACTGTGATCTGTTTTGAACCCGGACAGCTGATTTCAACCGGTTTAGCCTGTAGCAAATAAGTTTTGTCAAGAGACACTTGTGTGTAGTAGTCACCATTCTGATCAAAAACGAACAGAGTAGTCTGGTCTACGTCACCCTTAACAGTAATATCTTTGTTATCGGAATAAGCTTTCAGTACAACAGAGAAAGGAGCCTCGGTCTGAGAATCAGCGTTTTCAATTACGCCTTCGTCAATACCTGAGTAAGAAGAATCGCTATCAGCGGAACAGCTAGTGAAAGAAATTGCTGCAATCAGTGTGCAAACAATAAACAAACAATTTGTGAAAATTCTACCCTTTTTCATGACCTTAATTTTTTATATGCTTAATTACCCTATACTTTCGAGAGATTCTATCCGGTTAAGACCCTCATCAAAACCTTTTCTCTCATCTTGATGTTGCAAATATAGAGACTAAAATGATATGTGTATCAAATATGGTGGTAATAAAAGTTAAAACGATCAAAATAATTGCCGAAAATATCAAAATAGGTGGTGTAAATGTCTCAAATGAGTGGTATAAGTGTTATTTTAGCCCTTGAATCTGGTTCTGGTATTGATGTGTTTATCTCTTATTTGATAGAAATGACTTGTGTGAGTGATACGAATACACCTGTTTTTGTTCTGCCGGTTAATAATAGTGCTTATTTCTGCTCCGGTCAATCCCTTTATTATTCTAAATATCACTGACAGATTGGTTTGAATATCGGAAATTGTGCGAAAAAAATATGATAATCATTTCTTTTTACGCAAATAATCTTGCATTGATGTTCGCTAAACGAAAATTTATTATCATCTTTGCATAGATGATTATACACAGTTGTGAGGAGATTTTACTGTTGGTTCTGAAATACTCGGGAAAAAATTATCTTAGAAATTAAAATATATATATCATTATGAATAATAGAACTTTGTTCAGGAAGTGGTCTGTCTTTCTTGCATGCTTTGCTTTTTGCGGTCAGCAGGCATTTGCCGTAGGAGACTCCGCCAACCCTTTGGAGATAACTGTTCTTGTAGTGGTCATTCTTTTGGCATTGTTGTTTGTCCTGGCGGCTTTTTATTTAAGAAAGATGTATGCCGGTTTTTCAAGCCAGTCCCAGAAGGCGGTAAAGGAAAAGGAGTTGCTTGCCCTGAGCCAGATTGAAACTGAGCAAAAAAATAATGAGTTGGAAGCTGCTAAGAAGGAGTTGGAGGAGCAGAAGGAGGCTATTGAGTCCAAAGCGGCAGAACTCGAATCTGAGAGAAATGAACTGGAATCTCAATATAATGTATTGTCAACGGCGAACAAAGAGCTGGTTCAGAAACTTTCCACGCAGGAGACGATGATCTCTACGCTGAACAGCAATAAAAAAGACCTGGAGCAGTTGCTCGTCACCAAGATCAAGGAGAGCGATGCCATGCAGCGGGAGGTTGCCGACAGGCTTTCGGAAGCCGAATCCCGTTTGAAGGATGCCGAAATGATCCACGATAACTTCTTTATCGAGACAATCCACGAAATGCGTACGCCTCTTTCACTGGTGCTCGGTTCATTGGCGTTGGTGGTGCAGAATAAGGACGACGAAAAGGATATGTCCACCCAATTACTTTCGGCTTATCGTAACACACTTGCTTTGCAGGACCTTGCCGACCAGTTGATCGGGACCCGCCGGGCAAATGATGTTGCCAATTATCTGCGCATCGCCCGTTACGACCTGGTGGAAATATCTCGGCAGATATGCGACCTGTTCGTCGACTGGGTTGCGATGAATAATGTCGATTTCCAGGTCAACACCCAGACAGCCATGTTATGGATCTGGCTCGACCGCCGTAAAATGGAATATGCTTTACGTACATTATTATCTAATGCATTTAAGAATACATTCGTTTATGGTAAAGTCACGCTGGATATTTCCGTCGTGAGGAAAGACGGGAAAGCATATTGCTCGCTGTCCGTACAGGATGAAGGGTTGGACGAGAATGAAAGCGCTCGCCGCGGTTTGAGGCAGGTGCACGATATGGTGGATGATATCGGCGGATTTTATAGCAACGAAACGACTTCGTCGGGCACTGTCTATACATTATTAATACCGTTAGGCAAACAGCACCTGATGGAACGTCGGGTGGAATTTGTAGAACCCGAAGCCGACCTGGTGAGATTGAACGACCGTCAGAAGGAAGAGATCGCCGAATTTATCCAGGTTGTCCCGCAGAAAAAGCTCACCGGCAAGAAAATCCTTGTCATTGACGACAGCGACCAGATCCGTTGGTTCCTGAAACATGTCTTTGCCAAGGAATATGAGATACTCGAGGCCCGTAATGGGGAGGAGGGAATAAAAGTTGCCTTTGCCAACAATCCGGACCTGATCCTTTGTGACGTGATGATGCCTGTCAAAGACGGTTTTGAGACCTGTAAGGTTTTGAAGGCTGATCCGCGCACTTCGCAGACGCCGGTTGTCATGCTGACGGCAAAGGTGGAGAGCGAAGACATCATCGTCGGTCTCGAAGCCGGGGCGGACGATTATATCACTAAGCCGTTCGATGTGGAGATTCTTCGCAGCAAACTGAACAACCTGGTGAAACGCCGCGAACAATTGAAGCAGTTCTTCACCAAGTCGCTGGCAGGAACAAGCGCACCGGATACGGATGAAAGCGATTCCGCCATACCGAGCAATCCGTTTATGGACCTGGTTGTTAAAAATATCGAGATGCATCTTGACGATTCCACCTTTGAGGCAAAGGTGCTCGCAGACTCATTAAACATGAGTCTGCCGACATTGTATCGTAAAATTAAGCAATTCTCTGATTGCAGTATCCTGGAACTGACCCGTACGATTCGTTTGAAAAAGGCAGCCGAGTTGATCCAGACGCAGCAGTATTCGGTGCAGGAAGTCGCAGAAATGGTCGGCTTCAACGACACGGCCACTTTCCGCAAACGTTTCACGGAACAATACGGAACGACGCCTTCGCAATATGGGCAGCCGTAAGATTTTATATTGTGCAGATTTTAAATCTGTCGAAATGTTTTGAATAATTTGATTTATGTATCAATATGCTGCATAAATACTTTATGTGGTAACTAGAGAATCTTCCGGAATTGGTCTTTCGGAAGATTTTTTGTTACAATAATTAACGATTTGATTCTGCTATAGCCCGCTTCCAGTTCGTTTAAGAGAAATTGCCATCTCGTTTAAAACGAATTTTTTTTCGTTTTAAATGGATTGACGGTTTATTTAAAGCAAAAATCAATGTGAATATAAGTTAATCGGTGGATTTCGGGAAGATTTTTTACCCTCAAATTCTATGTTTTACGACATTTTATTCTTCTGGAATGTTCGAAAAACAAGTTGTGATGTGAGTGATATAATTGGGGGTATTTTCTGTATTTATCAGAAAAAAAGTTTCGAATAGCCTGTTTTTTAGTTTTAAGTAATATTACAGTCCTGCTATTTGCTGTCAATCTGATAAAATTAAACTCTTTGAGAGTTGCATAAAAAACGCTATCTCTGCCGTATGTCGATATAATCTCTTCAATAACCACTTAAAATAGCATTTTGATATTCTGCGAACCGCTTTCCGTCATGATGGTTTGTCGGGTGAAAATGTGTCAATATGGTAATCTATAAATGATGTGCATTTAGAAAGATTTAAACTATCAGTTTAGTGACTGGTTGTACCTGGCTCCCCTCTTGAGAGGGGGTAGGGTGTGTGTTAAAGCCAGTCAATAAATCTGTAATAGTCAAGTGACTCTGATTAGGATGGTTGTATAGGTGGGAATAAGATCCCAGGACTTTTTTTGCTTTTTGTTTACTCAATCCGGACTTTTCAGCTAAAACCACAATGAGTTCTGCTCTGTTCATAGGTATTTTTTTATGATTAATAATTCTGCAAAGCTAATGAAAACAAGCCGTATAATAGAATGGATTATAATTCGTTTATCTCTTCTATGGACAGACCGGTACATTGGGCTATCGTTTCGATGCAGATTCCTTGCTTTTTAAAATTGGTTGCGATCAGACGTTGCCCTTCGGCAAGACCTTCTGCTTTTCCTTCCGCTTTCCCTTCGATCCAGCCAGTTTTGATCACGCTGCGCTGATAACGCAGTGCTTCCATATCTGCATAATATTGTCGCCGGTCTTTCTCATTTAACTGGTCTATGCGCAAGCGTTCGCGAGCTTCCTGTAGGCCATGAGCCGTGCTGTTTTGGTCGATCTCGCCTGTTTTCAGGAAAGCTATCCATTCATCGAGCGGGGTTTTGGCCTGCTGGTTGAAGCCGTCCACGCGTAATACGTAATATTCAGGAAAGATATCGCCGGCTTCGTGGCGGACAAACTGCTCTTTCTGCCGGACAGAGAGTTGAAGAACGTCATTGTAATGGATACCTTTAAAGGTTGTTTTTCCATGATAGACATAATCTTTTCCCTGGCCTAACTCAAAATAAACGATGTTGATTGAATATACTTTACGGATAATACCATATTCCTGTCCTTCGTTGATATAATCGGTGATGGCCTTGGATGCTCCGTAGAGCATACGGTGGAAATAATCCAGTTCGCGGTTATTCTGAACTTCAATGATGATAAGTTCGCCTTTGCTGTCTTCAGCAAGCATGTCCACGCGGTTGAACTTATCCTCCGAGGTTTCTTTATTGCCTTCGCTTTCCAGCATTTTGACAATACGTATCTCTTGCCCCAGTAAAGTGGACAAAAAACCTTCCAGCACAACAAAGTTTGACTTATTACGCAAAAGGCGCTTGACGGCCCAATCAAAATGAACCAATGCAGAATGATTTTTCATAGTTACTTTTATTTTATATGTTACTCAGGCAAAGATAAGTGATTTTCTCATGCCAGAGTCCTCTTTCTCATTTAAAATCAATTTATTTCTGCGGCTGCTAAAAATTCCTTGTCCTTCCACCCTCAAAAGAGATTTTTACCCCTTTTTTGAGAGTCTTGCAGTTGTGTCAAAAAGTCTCAAAAGACCCGTTGAAAAACATTTAGAGTTTTACCGCTGATAATTGAGACTGATACCTATTTAGAGTTTTTTAGGACCACCATACCTTTGCAATGTCATCAGGAAACGAATTATCGTATAGGGTAAAAATGATAATCCTCTTATGGCTTAAACTAGTATTTATTAAACGTATTATATAACTTCTAAATTTATAAAGAATATGAAACTAAGAAATTTGTTATTCGGTACAATGATCGCATGTGCTTTCGTTGCTTGTTCAAATGATGACGATCCTATTGATAATGGGGGAGGAAATACAGATGGGAAGACTTTATTGCAGGTTAGTCCGAATGTTATAAAAACAAAAGCTGCTATTGCTGGAAAGGATTTTAAAGTTTATGTAATAGACAATGCAGGAAATGTTGTAGCAGAAGGTAAAGCTAATGAGGCATTTGCGGTTCCGACAGAGGCTGAAGGAAATGTCGAAATAGTTGTTTTGAAAAATATGCCGGAAACTTTTGGTTCAGGTACAGATGCAGATAAGAAAATAACGAAAAAAAGCGATCTTTTAGCTGCGATTGATTTTTCTGAAACAGAAGAGTCTTTTGCCTCTGATCCAACATCTTCACAAAATACAGCTTTTTATAAAGTATCTATTTTGCGCGGAGAGAAAAATATGTTGGGATATTCGACTGCCGAGGTTGAAAAGGAAAGTGGTAATAATTTGGATGCAGCTATAACGACTTCGATTCCTGCTTATCGAAATGTTTCGTGGATAGACTTGGAGAGGGTTACTCTTGTTGAAAATCCGAAGTATCCAAACGCTAAGTTTGAAATTGATGAGGCATTTATTTTGAATGCTAGACGTTATTCTCATATGGCAGCGGATTCTTATACTATTTGGCCTGTAACAGAATTTGTAGATGATAATTACCTGTGTGGCGTTGATTATGATACGTATGCCAATTGGGATGAGGAAGCAAATGAAATTGCACCGGGTGAAAAATATATCACAACAATTGCTGAAGGAAACTTTAAAGACTATGTTCGTGATGCAAATGTAGTTCCAGCCGAAGCTAAGGGTTATAAGAAACCTATAGGTAAGGTTATAGATGGAAAGTTTGTAAAAGTGACTTTACCTCGGGAGGATGCTAATAATTCACGCACTTTTAAACCGGAATGGGCTGCATCATTTTTCACTTATGAAAATACAGACAAATCAAATCCAACTTTGTTAGTTGTAAAAGGAATCTATACTTATACAAACGCTGAAGGTAATAGAATACCTGCAAATCCAGAGCCAAGATATTATACTATTGAAGTTGGTAAGTTGATTACAAGCGGAATTATAGATTTGAGTCAGTTTGGTATAAAAGACATAAGTGAAATAGTAGGAGTACGTAGAAATATTCAATATAATGTGTCTCTGAATGTTTCAGGACCTGGTTCGAAGAATCCTTTAATACCTGGTACAGAGGAGATAACTTATATGGATGCTTCTGTGACATTGGTTCCTTGGGGAAGAGTTAGTCAGGAAGAGACAATCGAATAATTTCTTTTAAATAGTAAAGTAAAAGCCCTTCTTTGGAGGGCTTTTCTTTTTTTCTTAATATGATATGTAAATCTATCAATTTATTCTTTGATACTTTTGTCTATCAATATAGATAGCCTCACCTATACCCCTTGTTTTCCATATAATATACCTTTGTAACACCTAAGGGTAAAATAAATATTTAAATACATATGAAACCAATTAATTATATCTTGTCATTAGCTTCAGTCTGCGTTCTGTTTGCTTGTGGAAATGAAGATACTCCAGGTACTGTTTTGCCTCCTGTTGTAGAGCCTGATGCAGCATTGTCATTGCTGGTGAATACGGGTGAAAAAGCTCCGCTTAAGGCGTTGACAAAGGCTGATAGTCGCGATTTCTCGGTAGATGATAATCGAATTGCCCGATTGACTGTGGCTGTATTTAATGCAGGTGCTTATGAAGGACATGATACAGATGCGTTGGAAGCTATTAAAACTGAAACAGCAGCCGACGGCTTATCTATAAGTAAGGTTGAAGATATTGAAGTGAAATCAGGACCGGTCAAAGTTTTGATTTTGGCGAATGTCCCGGAAAATGTGCTGAGTGAATTTAAAACAGTTTCTGAGGGAAATGGGGCTTTTTCTACGATTAATGATTTTTTAGGAAGTAAAGCCAAAACGACTAGTTTAGAAAAAGAAATAAATGTCACAGCAAGTAGTGAGTTGTATGTTATAACAGCTCAACGCGGGATGGTCAATTTACTTGGTTATACAAAGACTGAAGTTGAGGAGGTAACGAATGGGGTCTCTGTCTCTCCTTTTGCATTGGGGGAAAAAGCAATTCCTTTATATCGTAATATATCCCGTGTTCTTTTAAATAAAATCATTTTTACACCTAAAAGTGAGTATATCGACGCCTCTTTGGAGTTGGAGGGAGTTTATGTGGCAAACGTCAAATCAAAATCATATCTCGCTTCGGAAACAGAAGGAAGAGGATCTGCAGAAGTTGCAGATATGGATGATAAAGACTTTTATTGGTGCGGCGCTTTCGCCGGTGCGGATGAAATCGGTGCTTTGAAAGAAGGAGAGGCTAAAGAAGAAGCCCGCTTATTTTATGCACCGGAAATGACTTTTGACAAGAAGAATATTGTACTTGAAGGGGAAGATGGTGCACCGATAGGCAAACCTTTCTATGTATATCAGAATCAAAATGGTAAGAATCATACTTTGCTGATTGTTTACGGAATATTCAAATACAAACTGAATGAAGGCGATACAGATTATCAAACACAACGAAGCTTCTATACCGTGATTGTGAATGAGCCTGGAAAAGGATCTTTTGAATCAGACTCCGAAAAGCATGAATATGTAACCCGTAATTTCAATTATAATATTGAGCTGACAATTACCGGATCCGGTTCGACGAAACCATATGATAAAGCAATCTCCTCTAATCTGAGCGCATCGGTTAAAGTGTTGCCGTGGAATGTGAAGATTATTCATGAAGACGTAGAATAAATAGGGTAAATAAACAGAATACATCCAACAGGAAAAAATTAAACATTATGAAACGCGTATCATTAATAAAAAAACTTTTGTTTCCGGCACTTTGTCTATGTGTCCTGGTAACTGGTTGTGTCAATGAGGATTTGGAAGAATGTTATAAACTTCGGCTGAGAGCAGAGAATATAAAGGGAGAAGATGTTACGGGATTAGGATATGTATCAGCAGCCTCTCTCTATATCTTTGATGAAAATCAGAACTATTTGGAAACTCGTGTGTTGGATAAGGATTTTATTATTTCACATGATGAGATCGTGTTGGATAATTATCCGGCTAACCGAAAACTGAATATTGTAGCTTGGGGAAATGTGAATGTGTTGGGAGACAAGCAGGAGGTTTCCGAGAGCAAACGAATCGAAGAATTGAAAGTTATGCTGAAAAGTCAGAATAGCTTGGCTGTATTGCCGGACAGTTTGTATTTTGGAATCCAACAGGTACAAACAAAAGCTAGTGGAGGAATTACTGAAAATAAAGAAATTGTAGTTCACCCGAAAGTTGGCTCTGTAACAATCGAAACTAGAAACCTGGAGTATGGTTTGAGAAGTAAGGGAATATCTTCTGTTAAGGAATGTGATTTTTATCTGAACCGTACACTGAGTGGCTTCGATTTCCAGGGAGAACAGATTGGGGACAGTGTCTATTACAATCCGGCCAGTGTGGCTAGTGATGAGAAAATAGGTGAGTGGAAAACTCCGAATCTGCAAACAGCTTGTCCGGGTGACAGCCTGGGAGTGTCTCTTGATATCAATGGTATTAATCTGGGCAGTGCTACGCTTGACCAGGATAACAAGCCGATTGCCACTAAAGCCGGTGAAAATACCCATATCGTACTTGAATTTGCAGAAGACGGAACTTTATCAGCCCGTGTACAGGTACGTCCTTGGGGCGAAGTAAACGATCATATTGAATTTTAATAGGACAGATCATGAAAATAAAACAACTTAAATATCTTTTTTTGACAGGTGCTTGTTTGCTTGCTTGCTTGGCTTGTTCAAAAGACGATGATTCTAAAATTGATATGACGGCTGATGCTAAACTGACTGTCACTATCAAAGCTGCCGGAGTAAAGACAAAAGCATACAATCCGGACGACAAGAATGAATTGCAAGGTGAAGCTAATATAAACAATTTGGCTGTGATAGTGTTTAGTGCTGACGGTTCGGAGGTATATGGTTCGAAATGGGAACCTGTGAAGACTGAATATACGGCAACATTAACGGATGTTCCTGCTAAAGCGAATAATGCCCGTATTGTGATAGTTGCTAATATTCCTGAAAGTGTAGTAAACAGTATTACTTCTTATGATGGCTTTCAATCTGCACTGGTTGGTTTGGAATCGCAATCACAGACTAGTCTGGCAATGAGTAGCCGGGTGATTGATACGGATAAACCATTGGCAAAAGATGATAACTATTTGGGTTATACTTCTATGGGAGATAAAAATGTTAACGGAATATCTTCTCCTATTTATTTAACCCGTGTTGCTTCCCGAATAGATTTAATTAGCGTAGATACGAAATTTGCCGGAACGAAGCTAAATGGTAATTCTGTAAGAGTTGAACAAGTTTCGGTGATTAATCGTAAAACACAGGCACATTATTTCAGTGAAGCCGAATGGGGTATGGTAGAAGTGGATGGGAATTTGGATAATTCTCCAGCTGCTTCCCTGAATTCTATAATTAACGATGCAAACTCATTAACGGAGACAAGCTATGTTTCTTATGTAATGGAAAATTCAGATACAACGGCTCCGACCAGTATTCAGATTAGAGCCAGCTTGATGAATGCTTCAGGCAATGTTGCACAGACAAAGACATTTTCTTCACCGATTAATCTGAACGGTGTAAACTTAGGATATGGTCATAACCTGATCAAACGTAACTACGTTTATCGTGTATGGGTTACTTTCGGTGAAAACAGCTTTGACCCGGAAGACCCGGAGGATCCAGAAAACCCAGAAGATCCAGAAAACCCAACTTCTTTGATCGTTCGCGTGGTAGTGGTTGACTGGGGACCGGTTTATCAAGATGTAGTGATCGATTAACAATATACCAACGAATAAATAAAAAATTAAAGATATGAAACTCAAACATTTATTTTTAACCGCATTAGTTGTCGGCTCATTGGCTTCTTGCTCGAAAGATGATGACGGTCCAAATGAACCGGTCTATAAGCAGTTTGATACGAATTTATCTATCTTGGCAACTTCGAATACCAACAAACTCACAAAGTCGTCTGTAGCATCCGGAGATCCGGAGGAAGGGTTGGATAATGAGGCTGATATCAATACGTTGACGGCATATGTGTTTTATGCAGATGGAGGAGAACAGAAGTTGGCAGCGAAACAAACAATTACATCTTCAGATGAAGGTTCGATAGACCGCATTGAAGACATTATTGTTAAAGTGGATGCAACAGAGGCTGGTCAAATATCAAAAACATCTTTGAAAGTAGTACTGTTGGCTAATGTGAAGTTAACAAAAGAACCCACAACGTTTTCTGAACTGGAAAATGGTTTGATATCTGGGATTGATGGCTATTCTGTTGATGGAGTTAAAAGTGGCACTACTTATTTACCAATGGGAAGCAAAGTGATAGTTATTCCAGCTGAAAAATTGATTGCGGGTACTGACTATGACAATTGGATTACATTAGAATCGTCTGATGTGAAAGTTACTAATGTAGAACAACAAGCTAAAGATACAGATAAACAGCCTATTGTGGGTGGTAGTGGTGATTTGGAGATATCAAAACTTCAGGATCAACAAAAAATTGCTTTGACCCGTTATGTGGCTCGTATCCAGTTAGAAGGATTAGATTGTAATTTTGCAGGAAATTATGAAGATGCAACTTTTACTGTAAAAACTGTTTCGATTGCAAATGCAAGTAATACTTCTAAATTATTAGGAGAAGATCTTTTCGCGTTGCAGAATGTATTAGGCCAAACGAATATTTCTGGAGAATATGATCAGACAAATGCTTTCTTTCGCGGATATCCGGAAACAATTGATCGCGTTGATTATTATTTAGCTGCGGGTACACAAAAAAATGTATTAAAGAAAGAATACGAAAATGGGGTTGTTATAAATAATGAACATTCTGTTTTATTTAAAGGCGCAGATAATGCTTCGGAAGATGCTCCGGAAATGGCAAGATTCTATGTTTTTGAATTTCAAAATTATGCAATAGGACAGGATTTAAATCCGAAGGATGGTGATAAATTAGGTTCGAGTGGTACAAATGAAATCTATACGACATTGATTATTACTGGTGAATGGAATAACGGTCCGGTTAAAGGTGTACGCAATTTCAGAATTCCTATTAAATCCACTGACAGTGCTGGAGGTGTAATGCGTAATAATGTATATAAAGTTTCAGCAACTTTGACTGGCGAAGGTACTGACAATCCGGATAAGAATATGCTGAATGCTTGCATTAGCTTTATTGTTGATGTACAGCCTTGGAAAGTGATCAAGCAGACAGAGGATGATGTGAATTAATAGATTGTATTATCATACGGCAAAAACAGAGATATGGATCTTTTCCATATCTCTGTTTTTTTATTACAATGTTATATGTTTCATTCCTGATGTGTGTGCCTCTCAAAATGAGAAATTTCTGTTTTTACGATATGGACTCCATCAAATAGATAGAAATCAATTGTTTTGTTGGTATTACTATCGTCTCGCAAAGGCACTTCTATCAATCTTGCCTATTGCGATTTTTACCCCTTAATCTTGAAAGTTTCGCCTATCGCCACTTCTTTATAATCCCCGTAATTTTGCAGTGTAAGTTAAATGAAAATGTAAACGAAATAAAGTATAGGGATATGAGACTAAGAAATATACTATCGGTTCTGTGCTTCCTGTTTGTTGCTGTCGCTTGTTCGATGGAAGATGATATATTGAATGATTTGGATACACCTACTCCTGAAAAGGCTGATTCTTATGCTGTTTTTGATATATCATTGTTAACAGGGGAGAATGTATCTACTAAGTCATCTACATCTTCTTATGAAGAGGAGGGGGAAGCTCCAACTCCAAGTGAAAACACTGTAAATAACTGTTTCATCGCAGTGATAAATGAAGCGGGAGATGTTATTGCTAATTATTATGCGAATAATTATCCTTCGGGAACTTCGGTGAGTACTGGTGAAATCCAGTCCAAAAGAATTCAAAAACATATAACAGTGAAAGTCCCTGAGGGCGAAACGCCTAATTTAAGATTTGTGGCCTTTGCTCAGATTGGTGATTATACAGAGGATGTTTCTAATTTACAGAAGTGTACTTCTTTGAAAAAATTGGAAGAGGTCGTTTTGAAAACACATCCCAATACTTATGTAAAAACTGGTTCAATTACGGTCAACGAATTAAAAGAAAATGCAAAAAAGGAAGGTAAGGAATGGACGTTGAAATTATCTTCTCAGAATCTTGTACATACGGACGACCAATGCAATGTTATCACTATTCCGGTAAAACAAAGATCTGCTCGCATTCAATTAGATAAATTCAAGATAATTGGAGTAGATGGTGAATATGATGATGTCAAAGTAACAGGGTTACAAATTCAAAATACATGTAGGTATACTTTTATGGATTCTGAATATAAAGGGAATGATCGTTTTGAGAAATCTTATATATATGTCCCTGATGGTTTAATACCTGGAACTGGCGAGAATGGAGTTGAAGCAAGATACTATGGTAAATATTTTGATGCTCGTTTTTATGTTTATGAAAATAAGGATAGCAATCAACCCACTTCATTGAGAATCTCTTATACATATAACAATGGGAAAGAAGATGGAGTTTGTGAATTTACAATTAAGTCTCCAAATGAGAATGGTTATGCGGATATGGTTTTGGCAAATCATGTATATAAGTTATCAGTGGAGATTAAGAACGCTACAGTAAATGTTGGTGTTAAGTGTGCAACATTGGATTGGCAATATAATGATGATGCCGATCATAACCTGGAATTCACGTACAATAATTAATAGGGTAATTAAATAAAAATACTGGATTATGAAATTAAGAATAAATGTATTAACATTAATGTTGGGTTTGTTAGGAGGGTTGTTCTCTTGCTCTCAAGAGGAGTTGGCGGATATTCCTGATGGTGAACAGGCCTGTGATGTTTCCTTAGTTTTATCCATAGGTGACATACAAACGAAAGCGGCTACAAATTATACTTATGCCACAGAGGATGAACTTACAATTAAAAATTGCCATGTGGCAGTTTTTGAAGTAGATGGAAGTGACAAACCTACAAATCGAATTCATTTTCAGGATTTTTCGGATGCTGCAATGGGGAGTTTGACGAATAATATTGTAGGTAATCTATCCGGATATAATTTAACATTGAATAATGTCCGTACTTTTGGAAAGGATGCTAAAAAGGTACAAGTGTTGATCGTTGCAAACGCAGATAACTCGAAATTTGATAATTGGACTACTTATGATCAGTATGTTAACGGGACATTAACCACTTCATCTTTTGAATCATCATCTTTAGTTAAGGTAGGAACATCCGTTGCAGATCTAACTTATGGTCAGGCAAATGCGGCAATATCCATTTCGCTAAATCAGTTAAGTGCAAAGATAGAGTATGAAGGGGTATTTGATGATGACGGCATTAAAGATAACAGTTTTTCTCTAGCAAAAATTTCTGGTATAAATACACTATCTCAGGTAGCAATATTTAGTGTAGAAAAAGTAGAAAATACGTTTTATTCTTCGGCTGATATTAACGGGAATGGTACATTTTACACCTATGAAACCAATGCGAGTAAAAAGATTATTTTATCTGTAAAACAGGGTAATGAGACTAAAAACTTTCCGTTCGATGCGAATAAATTTATAAAGGGTAATTTGTATAGAATCAAAGGTAAATATACTCCTTCTATTAGTGTAAATATTAAATGGGAGGTTGTAAATATGGGGACGCAGGAAGTTACAATACCGTCTTTTGAATAGTATTTGTTATGTTTAATCTCTAAATAGAATCAGAAAATGAAACAATATATATATGTAATACTAGCATTAGGGTTCTTTTTTCTTTATTCATGTGCGGATGAAACTTTTGTGAAGAACACAAAAGTAGAAGAAGGTATTCCTGTGGAGGTGAGTTTAGCTTTTACACGTGAGGATGTGCCTGAAGTTACTACAAGAGCCGCTTTACCGGAAACAGAAGAAAATAAGGTGTATGATGTTCGTGTCTTTATTTTTGATAAAGATAAAAAGTTGGAATATACAGGTATAGTAGAATATGAGGAGGGAAATACCGCTAAAAAGGGAATTATTTCTAATTGTGAGGTAACATCGGGACAAAAATATATTTATGCAATTGCAAATACAGAAGGTGGAGCTGGAAATTTTTCTAAAACACTTGGAACAGATATAAAAAAAGTGAATGATTTGAAAACACTTGTATCTGAATTGAACACAGAGACAGATCAACGATTGGGGGGACATCTATTAATGAGTGGAGCCTATGTGGAAAAAAATGCTGATGTTTTAGCAGAGGAAGCTAGTTGCCTTGTTAGTAAAGATATGAGTGGGAAATCACTTGCGGGAGAGATTAAACTTACGCATGTAGATTCGAGGGTTACTTTTAAGGTAGGAGTACAAGAGGATTCCAAAATTACATTTGTACCTAGGACTTGGAAAGTTGTGAATATTCCTAAGTATACAAATGTGTTTTCTGCCATTTTTGATTATGCCTCTATTTCTTATTTCAATACAAGTGAGAAATCATTTGATAACTCAACTATTGTGGATACAAAATATAAAGGTGGTTCATTTTCTTTTTATATGTATGAAAATAGGAAAACGGCTATAAAAACACCCGCAGATTATAATGATCGGGAAAGACAAGATAAAAATGATACAGGGTTAAACGGTGATTTCACTTATGCAGATCCGTATGCCACTTACGTGGTATTGACTGGAGATTATTCAGATGGAGATAAAACCAGTGCAGAAGTACGATATACTATTCATTTGGGATATGTGAATGATATAGCTTCTGATTTTTCTAGTTTGCGTAATACAATTTATACCTATAAAGTAACAGTTGTTGGGGTTAAAAATATTATACTGGAAGTTGAGAGTTCTCAGCCAGGTGAAGAATTTGAGGAAAAACAACCGGGTGCAGAAGGTTCTGTAGTGGTAGCAGAACAATCTATATCTGTTGATGCACATTATGAAGCAAAAAATGTAACCTTTAGAAAAAATGACTTAACAAATCTTTCAGTAATCGTTTCAACTCCATACACTATAGGGGAAGAGAAATATCTTATTAACGCTACTACAGGTGTAGTTACCTCTACAATGAAAAATGATTATAAATGGGTGAAG
The DNA here is from genome assembly GCF_023656785.1 of Parabacteroides caecihominis. Classification (NCBI taxonomy): domain Bacteria; kingdom Pseudomonadati; phylum Bacteroidota; class Bacteroidia; order Bacteroidales; family Tannerellaceae; genus Parabacteroides; species Parabacteroides caecihominis. The sequence continues at coordinate 69,863 of NZ_JAMOKS010000004.1, read as the reverse complement.
TTTGTGAAGAGAACAGCTGGATCAGGATTAGCTAAATATCCGGGAAATAATAAAACTGTGTCAGTGAATGGTGAGGGAGTTCCTACCAATGATGATGGAAAGCATTATTTGACTATAGATCAGGTGCTTCAACAGCTTTATAATAAAAAAGATGATGACGGATCTTCTTATTGGAAGGGAAAGAATGATGATAAATCAGTTACTTATACTGCCTTTATTGATGAATATTATTATGAAGAAGGGGATAAAAATTGGAAAGAATTTGTGAATGTCGAAGATAGGAAGATGCATATTCTTTGCAATACTAAATTTAGCCAGGACAAACAAAGTAATCTTACAACTGCGAATATAATGATTAGCCAGCGTTCCATTAAAACGATTTATAATAAATCTGCAGATGGATATAGTACAGCTTGGGGTATAGAGACGGTAGATGAGACAAAGGGGATGCCGATGGAAAATTCAGGTACTAGAGCTTCAAAAAATGGACGATACAATACATTTCAGATGTTAGACTTTTCAAAAGAAGAGGATAATGGTGGCTGGGAGAACTATTTAGATTGGACAACAGAAAGTCTTAATAAGTTAAAGGGTTCGTGGAAAAGTAAGAGATATGCAGAATATGCTTGTCTGCAAAGAAATCGTGATTTGGATGGAAATGGGAAAATAGATGCGGATGAGATACGTTGGTATCTGCCTTCTACTACCCAATATACAGGATTGTGGTTGGGTAAAGATGCACTTTATCCTGAAGCTAGATTGTTTCAAAAAGATCCAGAAAAAATAACAAATGATGGAACTGATGGTGGAACAGATGAGGATTTTAGGACTAATAATCACTTTATATCAAGTAATGGTGTACGATTTTGGGCGGAAGAAGGTGCGGCTACGGGTAATACTCTGTATAATGTGAAGAATAGTAAATTCAATTACCGCTGTGCTAGAAATTTAGGAGGATATTACACTGGGGTTCCAAAGGAAAATGAATCTGTAGATGATTACGTACAAGCAACTTTAGATAATAATGGGATTGTTACGAAGATTGTTTTAACTCGCGTGGATCCTCTTGCACTGAGAAGTACTCTTGAAACAAGTATAACTGCTGCTCCTGAACATACTGGTGCAGATTTAAATCGTCCATATACGAAATTTGAGGTAACTACAGCGGTGAAAGGAAAATGTCCTGCAGGTTATCGTAAACCAAATCAGCGTGAATTGTCTTTGATTGCAGGATATTCAACATCTTCTATAGGGAATACAGCTTCTTGTACTTATTCTGATTTAACATATAAAGAGGATGTCTATTATACCGCATTTTGGAAATCAGAGGATAAATCAAATATTGTATCATTAAATGGAAGCAGTAGCAGTTCTGTTACACGTTGTGTGAAAGATGTAGATTAAATCTGATTTATGTAAAATATAACCAGATGATATAAAACTTATCCGGCTTAAAGTTTGATAATGTCATAATGCGATAAAAATATCGTAAGAACTCCGGAAAATATCTGTAATAGGATATTTCTCGGAGTTTTTATGTTAAATTTTGCTGGATAGTTTCATCTCTTTTTATAGACTCCTTGTTTCGATATTGCCATCACTTCCAATTAACGGTACAAAAGTGCAATTAAATGAAAAAAAGTGTCGTTTCGTCACGTGAAAACACATAGGTCTTCAAGGCCGTAACCTCCCGCCGTACCTTTGTTTCATAATCATTTAAAACAAAATAGTATGGCATTAAAGAATGTAATAAAGAAAACTGTTTTCGGGTTTTTATGTCTTTTTCAAGAAAAAAGTACCCGAATGTTCCCGTATCCTTCCGTAGGGTCCCCTTGGCCCCTGATCGGTGTCCTATCTTTGTAACATAATCGAGAAACAAAGGTATGACGGTGTTTGGATGAAAAAACGGTTGCGATTAGGAACATATATGGCAGTAAACCGATTTATTCCTATTTAAACCTTCTTATTCCGCTCTAAACCGCTCTATCCCGTTTTCATCGGAACAGTCTGCTGTACTTTTGTTTCGTAATCATAAAACAATAATAGTATGGCATTAAAGTATGTAGTCAAGAAAACTGTTTTCGGGTTTGATAAAACCAAGACAGTGAAGTATGTAGCCCGCCCGTTAATGGCAGGTACAGTCGGTTATTCCGCTCTTTGCGATCAGGTAACCAAGGTTGGTATGGTGCCCCGTGGCGTAGTGAAAATGGTGACCGACGGTCTGATCGATGCGATCATGTGGAATCTGGAAAATCATTTGTCAGTGAAGCTGGGTGATTTCGGGACGTTCCGTCCTGCTTTCGGCAGTAAGAGCCAGGATACGGAAGAGGCTGTGAATGTCGAGGCTTTGCGCCATCGCAAAATCATCTTCACTCCGGGTTCTTATTTCAAGGGCATGCTGAGTGATGTGAGCATCCAGAAGTTCGAAATTCCCAAAACTGATGAAACCGGCGGTTCTATGGGGGGCGGTTCAGAAGATCATCCGGAAATCGAATAGGTTTCGCCGGAGTAAGTAACGTATTAAAGTATCTAAAATATTGCTGTTTCAGAGAAGCAGTGAGAACAGGAAAAAAGCTTCTTCTATGAGTTTTTGTTGAGATCAATGCGTTGTTTATTAGAATGTTATTGCGTTTTGATGTCCTGCTCTTACTGCTTTTTACACCTTTGAGCATAGTATACCTTTGCAGTGTAATCGATTATTTATTGAAAACAAAGAATTCATTATATCCTTTTTTATAATCATTTAAAAATAACTAGTATGGCATTAAAGTATGTAGTTAAGAAAACTGTTTTCGGGTTTGATAAAACCAAGACAGTGAAGTATGTAGCCCGTCCGTTGATGGCAGGTACAGTAGGTTATTCCGCTCTTTGCGACCAGGTAACCAAGGTTGGTATGGCGCCCCGTGGCGTAGTGAAAATGGTGACCGACGGTCTGATTGATGCGATCATGTGGAATCTGGAAAATCATTTGTCGGTGAAGCTGGGTGATTTCGGGACGTTCCGTCCAGCTTTTGGTAGTAAGAGCCAGGATACGGAAGAGGCTGTGAATGCGGAAACTTTGCGTCATCGTAAAATCATCTTTACTCCGGGTTCTTATTTCAAGGACATGCTGAGCGAAGTAAGCATCCAGAAGTTCGAAATCCCCAAAACCGATGAAACCGGCGGTTCTCAGGGCGGCGGTTCGGAAGACCGTCCGGAGATCGAATAGGTTTCGCTGGAGTAAGTGACGTATTAAAGTATCTAAAATATTGCTGTTTCAGAGAAGCAGTGAGAACAGGAAAAAAGCTTCTTCTATGAGTTTTTATTGAGATCAATGCTTTGTTTATTAGAATGTTATTGTGTTTTGATATCCTGTTCTTATTGCTTTTTACCCCTTTGAGCATAGTATATCTTTGCAGTGTAATCGATTATTTATTGAAAACAAAGAATTCATTATATCCTTTTTTATAATCATTTAATAATAACTAGTATGGCATTAAAGTATGTAGTCAAGAAAACTGTTTTCGGGTTTGATAAAACCAAGGCAGTGAAGTATGTAGCCCGTCCGTTGATGGCAGGTACAGTAGGTTATTCCGCTCTTTGCGACCAGGTAACCAAGGTTGGTATGGCGCCCCGTGGCGTAGTGAAAATGGTGACCGATGGTCTGATCGATGCGATCATGTGGAATCTGGAAAATCATTTGTCGGTGAAGCTGGGTGATTTCGGGACGTTCCGTCCTGCTTTCGGCAGCAAGAGCCAGGATACGGAAGAGGCTGTGAATGCGGAAGCTTTGCGCCATCGTAAAATCATCTTCACTCCGGGTTCTTATTTCAAGGACATGCTGAGCGAAGTAAGCATCCAGAAGTTCGAAATCCCCAAAACTGATGAAACCGGTTCGGGCAGTGGCGAAGGCGGTGGTTCCGACCGTCCGGAAATCGAATAGGCACAATTCTTTCTCTGATTAACAAAGCAGGCACGAACCGGATAACGGGGTCGTGCCTGTTTTGTTTTAGTAAATATTTATGTGTCTCATACATTCCTATTCGAAAAAAATCACCATATTTGCAGTATGAGCAATTGGGAAAAACAGCAGGAAGTAAAGAAAGAAGGACGGGAAAGGGACAGATCTCGTAGAGAGAATCTGAGTAAATTCTTCTATGACTTGGCTAAACTGACGTTTGCTGCTATTGTTTTAGGTGAAATGTTAGTTTTACAGAAAGACATGGCAGATCCTATGAGTTGGTATATGATTTGTGTAGGAATTTTGCAAACATATATATTAGCGTATATTGGAAATAAAATATTAAAGTGAAATGATATGAACGGACTAGCATTATTTTTTACAATAGGTTGTGTTGTTGCCGGTGCTTTTTTAGCTTGGCTTTATACCAAGCCCGGCAAAAAATGGCTTGAGAATTTGTAACGGAATTTTCTCTTATATAGAATAGATAAACTATAAGAAACTCCGGGAAGTATCTGTAACAGGATATTTCCCGGAGTTTTTTTATGCCTTTTTCAACTGCTATCTATCGGCAATCCTATCCGAAAATGAGAGCTCAGGTGGTGTTTCTATCAAAACCGGCTAATTTGGTAGAAACACCCTATCAACTTGAAAGACTTGCCTATTATTGGGAATAAAGTAAATAACTACTTTTGTAAACGTTGAAAATCTTTCTTTTTAATTAGATTTGCAGGGTAAATGAAATTATAATAATAATGTATATGAAAAAAGTACTTTTCCTCTTTTTGCTTTTGGCAGGTATGACGAATGTCTATGGACAGAAGTTTGCGGTGAAGTCTAACTTGCTTTACGATGCTACTGCTACCATTAACCTGGGAGTAGAGGTCGGATTGAGCAAAAAGTGGTCGCTGGATTTGTCCGGTAACTATAACGGCTGGATGCTGGGAGACGAAGCTCGTTTTAAACATTGGCTGGTACAGCCGGAAGCACGTTATTGGCTGTGCGAGAAATTTAACGGACATTTCTTCGGTGTGCATGCTCATTATGCCGATTATAATGTGGGCGGCCTGAAGATTCTGGGTGATAATATGGAAAATCACCGTTATCAGGGACATCTGTATGGGGCAGGTCTGTCGTATGGTTATCAATGGTTGCTGAGTAACCGGTGGAGTATGGAAGCTGTGATCGGTGTGGGTTGGGCGCATTTGGAGGACGACAAGTATCCGTGTGCTGTTTGCGGCTCTATCGAGAAAAGCCGTACCAAGGATTATTTCGGCGTGACAAAAGCAGCTCTTTCCTTTATTTATTTCTTTAAATGATCGGGACAATGAAAAACAGAAAGAATATCTATATAGCAGCCGCTTTGTTGGTGGCCGGTGCGGTTCCAACAGGAGCGCAAACGGGAAACAGTCCGATCAGTGTCGCTTGCAACGACCTGATGCAGAAAGGGGATTCACTTTATATCGATGCAACAATCCGGGTGAAGGGTGACCTGATCGAAGCGCGTAAGTCATTGACATTGACTCCGCTGTTGGAAAGTGCAGACCAGAAAGAAGGACTTCCTTCCATCTTGCTGAACGGGAAGAACCGTGCAAAAGTCTATAAACGCGAAGTGGCGTTGAAGAATTTGCAGGATGAACCGCGTTATCAGGTGCTTCGTGCCAGTGATGCTTCGGAACATGTGATCCCTTACAAAATGACGATCGCCTGGGAACCGTGGATGAAAGATGCCCGTTTTGTATTGGCACAGGATCTGTGCGGATGTGGAAAAGAAGAAGCAGTGGGTCCGTTGCTGATCGCCGATAAGATCCGTATGGCACCGACGGAACGATATAAAGTGCAGCCGACACTGGCATATATCTCGCCGGAGGCTGAAACAGAGAAACATCGTGCCGAAGTGGGAACGGCTTATCTGGATTTCCAGGTGGGTAAATCGCAGATCTTGCCTGACTTCCGTAATAATGCGTCTGAATTGGATAAGATCAACAGTACGATCCGTTCGGTAACGTCGGACAAGAATATCACTCCGAAGGGTATTATATTGAAAGGTTATGCTTCGCCGGAAGGTTCGTATGCTTCCAACGACCGTTTGTCGGATAATCGTGTGAAGGCATTGCGCGATTATATCCGTTCGAAGAATGATTTCCCGCAGAGTTTCTTCACGCTGGAAAACGAACCTGAAGACTGGGCCGGTTTCAAAGCGCAGGCAGAGGCAGACTATGATATGCCGGCACGCGATGAAGTGCTTAGCATTATCAATAGTGATTTGCAGCCCGACCAGAAAGAGGCTAAACTGCGTGCTTTGAAAGGCGGATCTGCTTTCAGCTATGTATTGAAAAATATCTTCCCGTCGTTGCGCCGCTCGGAATATCGTATCGACTATACGGTCCGTGAGTTTACGGTAGAAGAAGGTCGTGAGATAATCAAGACCCGTCCGCAACAATTGAGTCTGAGTGAAATGTTTGCCGTAGCCAATAGCTATGAAACGGGAAGCAAGGAATATAACGATGTATTTGAAATTGCTGTACGCATGTACAGTTCTGATCCGGTGGCTAATCTGAATGCTGCTAATATCTCTATAGGAAAAGGCGATTACGAATCCGCTAAAAAATATCTGTCGAAAGCAGGTAATTCGGCTGAAGCAATCCATGCCCGTGGCGTTATAAAATTAATTGAAGGTGATCTTGACGGGGCGGAAACTTTGCTGAAACAGGCAAAAGAAGCCGGTGTGATAGACGCAGCAGCTAATTTGAGAGAATTACAGAAGAAAAGAGATGACAATGCTTTATTTGATAGTTTCAACATGCATAATTGATATGTATACCGTGTGGAATTGTAATAAATAGAGTCTATTTTTGCATCAGAATGATTTATGGAAAAGCATAAAAATAATAATATGGAACATGCTGCACAAGTCGAATACGTTTTAGTAAACGAGATTGACAACCAGAACGGAGTGCATCTGTATCTGGAAGGAAATAAATGGTGCGCCTATGAACGTTCCGCTTATTATCTGGCTCAGTTGAAAGTGCCGGTTGTAATAAAGAAGGAAATAGTTCGTGACGGATATGACGTGGTTTTGTTGAAAGCTTTTTTTGAAGTGGACGACATGCGTTTGCCTCTTGCTCCGAAGACTATTCTGAAACAAGTGGCCGACGACAAGCTCTTATTTCAGTTGAACGATCAGATCGATGGCTTCCCCGAATGGAAGGCTTGTCAGCTGAATAAATTACCAGCATAAAAGGTGAAGCCGTGAGGCTTCAGTTAAGTATACTAAGTTGTAAAATTGAGGGTGTATTAAGTCCCCGGAAGTGAGTGGTTATCCTTCCGGGGCATTTTTTTTAATTGAAAATTGAAGATTGAAAATTATGCGGGGGACTGGAAATAGACGATTAATCGGGCATCGGGGGATAAGGTGAGGGTAAACTCGGTTTCCAGGGCTTCGTTGAGGGAGCCTTGCCACCAGGATGTCAGGCGGCGTCGGGTGATGGGCCATCGGAGGCCTTCGGTGGTTATTTCTCCGCAGGGATACATGGAAAAGATGGATATTTGCTGGCCGGGTGTGCATGGCAGCGTTGTTGTCCGGAGGACGGGGATGAAGCGACCGTAATCGGAGAGCATTTCCACGACTTCGAATAGAGGGGCAAAGTCTGTCAGCAGGGAGATGTTTCCGAGCGTATGGTCTTCGCGAAGTCCCGTAGCTCCGAGAATCAGTACTTTCCGGTAACCGGAAGCGTGGGCGAAGCGTACAGCCTTGGTTAGGTCGTTTATCTCCTGATCTTCCACGGTATGGATACGGTCGGCATATAGCCGGAGCATTTCCGGAGGAATACTGTCCAGGTCGCCGACAATGGCCGACGGGACCAATCCCCTTTCATGAAGGTTCTGCACGGCCCCGTCGCAGGCAATGATGACGGGTGTTGCTTTTAATAATTCCAACGGCCCCGCTGTTTGCGGAAAACTGCCGTTAGCCACTACTACACAATCATATAATGTTTCCATTTGTATTTATTCCTTTCTTTAAACTTTATTCTTTTAATTCAGCTTCAATTTCTTCTATTGAAGGCAGGCTTCCCTTGAAATCTTCCGGGCATAGGCGAGTTAGTTCGTATTCCGAGACGCCGATGGGCTGACTAATTCCTTTCAATGAATATTCGGCAATAAAGCTATCTTTATTTTTACATATCAGTAAACCGATTGTTGGATTATCTGTCTGATGTTTTAATAAATCATTTACAGCAGTCAGGTAAAAACTTAATTTACCGGTATATTCTGGTATGAAATCGGTTGCTTTCAACTCGATAACAATATAACACCGTAATTTCAGATGATAAAAGAGTAAATCCAGATAAAATTCTTTATTACCTACTTTTAAAGGTATCTGGCGGCCAACGTATGCAAAACCGGCTCCTAACTCAATTAAAAATTTCGTGATATTGTCGGTTAAGGCATTTTCCAGTTCGCGTTCTTTATAGCTATCTGTAAGTGTAAGAAAATCGAAATTGTAAGGATCTTTTAGTAATTCCTGGGCCAGGTCACTCTGGACTGTTGGTAATAAGCGGGAAAAATTTGATACGGAATGCCTTGTTCGTTGGTAGTCTTGTTGTTTGAGGTGTAATTCTAAAATACTGCGGCTCCAACCGTTTTCAATTGTTTTGTGTATATAAAAAAATGCTTCTTCAATGGATTTGCATTGAATGATAATACGTAAATTATGTCCCCAGGGAATTTGTGAAACTGCTTCCCGTAATTGGTCAACAACTTGTTGACCAATTGTAATGTCCTGGTTATAAAATGAATACCATCTTTTGATGTATTTGATATTGGTTGTGGAAAAACCTTTCATCTCAGGAAATTCCTGTTGCAGATCCGTACTTAATTGTTTTATCAAGCCATCCCCCCACTGTGATTGTTCCTGTTTGGAAACAATTTCCTTTCCAAGTTCCCAATATAGATTGATTAATTCTGCATTAACTTTCAGAGCCGCTTTGATTTGGCTGTTTCGTATACGGAATTTAAGATCGGTGAGCCATTGCTTGTATTCAATGTCAGATTTAAGAATTACATTCATAAGGTTTTGTTTTTAATAAGTTTGTAATACCTCACAAATGTAGAGTTTATTTTCAACATTTCATATCCGTTCTTTATTTATTCCTTTCTTTTTCCAGGTGAAATATCCGACGATGGCCAATATTGCGTAGCAAATGTACAAAAACATGGTTGGATAGAGGCCACGGAGGTAATAAAGATAAACGGATACGCAATTGACGATTACCCAGAAGATCCAGTGTTCGATGATACGGCGGGCCAGCATCCAGGTGGCTACGATGCCGACGGAGGTGGTGAAGGCGTCGCCCATCGGGATGGGGGAGTCTGTGAAGTTATGGAGTACGTAATATAATAGGGCGTATATAGCGAGGATAGCGGAAGCTATCCCTGCTAATAACGGCCAGGTGATATGACGGTAGAAAATCGGATCATCGGAGACTTTCTCTTCGGTGACGCTTTTTTTCGTACAGGTCCATTTTTTGAAACCGTAAATGCTGATGGCAACATAGTAGATATTCAGTCCCATATCGGCATATATCTTTGAGAAGAAAAAGACAAATACGTAGACCAGGGAGGTGAGGAAGCCTACCACCCACATCGCTTTATGCTGCCTGATCTCTAATAACAGGTAGATAAAACCTGTAATGACACCGAAATATTCTAATAGTTGCTCCATAATTTATATTTTTCTAGAACCTGATTGTTACTCTGGCCATAGCGTTTGTGCCGGCCTGGGTGAAATAACCGTCGTCTTTGTTGACGACACCTTTGCTGATGTAGGTATATACCCAGGCGTTTGTTTCATATTTCTCGTTGAAGAGGTTGTTGATGGTGACGTCGACGCCGATCTCCTTGACAAACTTCGGTTTGAAAACGTATCCGATACGCAGGCTGTTCACGAAATAGGGATCGATGGAACGGTCTTTGGCGGAGGTATTGTCGATGTATTGACGGCCTACAAACTGTGAGTTGAAGCTGGCGGAGAATCCTTTCAGGTTGAAATCGAACATGCTGTTGGCGATGATACCGGGAGAGAAGGCGATGTCGGTCGTTCCCAGATAGTGGCTTGCCTGGCCTCCGTTGTCGTAGTCGTCTATATAATGAGTGAAATTCTTTATTTTGTTGCGGCTCAGGGTGACGTTTCCGTTCCAGTCCAGCCAGTGGGTGATACTTACGCCTCCGGTCAGTTCAATTCCCATGCGGTAGCTGTCTTTGATATTGCTGGTCAATGCTTCACCGATTTCGCTGATTTTGCCGCTCAGGATCAATTGGTTGTTGTAGTCCATAAAATAAAGATTGGCTCCGACGCGGAAACGCTGGTTGCCGAAGCTGTAACCGGCTTCGTAGTCGTAGAGTGTTTCGTGGGTAGGACGTTCGTTGGCCGCGGCTTCCGTAAAATTGTCGCGATTGGGTTCACGGTTGGCGACGGAGAAAGAGACGAAAGCATTATGACCGCCTTTCTGGAAATTGATACCGGCTTTCGGGTTGAAGAAGTTCCAGTTTTTGTTGACGTAGATTTCCTTACCGGTATTGTCGTCGCTTCCTTTGATCGTATAGTGGATGCCGCGGTATTGTAGGTCGAGGTATCCGTTCAGGTAGGGGTGGAATCGGTAGTTGCCTTTTACGTAAAAGTTATAATCCAGTTTGTTCCCTCTGTTACGGTAATATTCGTAGTCAGGCGAGGGGAGTGCTTCTGCATTTTTGACCCACATGACACGACCGAAATGGTCGCCTACATATTTATTGACAGCTGAACCGAAGCTCATCTGGAGACGTTCGGAGCGATAGTTCGCACTGTAAACGACACCGTAAAAGTCGTTGTCCAGCCATTTGCGGCGGACGAGGTCGGACTTGACGATTGTGTCGCCTTTTCCGTTGATATAAGACTCGGGGAGTTTATATTTTGTAAATTCTTCATTAGGCTTATAGTCTTCGTAATATCCTTCTCCATGTGTGTAATGGAGAGTCAGGTTCATATTCCACAGGTCGCTCAGTCGCTGGCTTGCCATCAGGTGGTAGTTTTGCTGCCGGTAATTGTCTGTCTGGTTGTCGTAAAACTTTTTAACTCCGTTTTCTTTATATTCTCCGCAAGGGTTGTAGGTCCGGTCGCTGTCCAGATAAATGGAAGGGACACCGTTCCAGGCCTGATACGTTTTCTCTATATTGCCGAATGTCTGGAAGCGGACCAGGGTGTTGTCGCCGTAATAGGTGGCAGAACCGAAATAAGAGTGCATATTGGCTGTCGCCCGGTCGATGTATCCGTCGCTTTGGACGTTGGAGTAGCGGGCGTCGAAAACGAAATGATCCCGGAGTAACCCGGTTCCTATTTTGACTGAGTTTTTGACGGTTCCGAACGAACCTGCCGAAAGGCTGTATTCGGCATACGGTTTCAGGTCCGGCTTTTGCGTTTGCATGGCGACGGTGGCACCGAAGGCGGCGGCTCCGTTGGTCGATGTCCCGGCTCCCCGTTGTATCTGTATGTTATCGACGGAAGATGCGAAATCGGACATGTTGGCCCAGAAAACGCTGTGCGACTCGGAGTCGTTGACCGGTACGCCGTTGACCGTGATGTTGATGCGGTTGGCGTCTGTGCCGCGGATACGGAAGCCCGAATAGCCGATACCTGTCCCGGCGTCCGAAGTCATGATGACGGAGGGGGATTGGGAGATGAGGTAGGGGATACCCTGGCCGTCGTTTTTACGGCTGAGTTCGTCTTTGGATACTTCGCTGTAAGCCACCGGAGTACCTTTGGCTACTTTAGTGGCGGTGACGACTACTTCGTCCAGTGATAAGTCACGTGAAATTTTGAGAGAATCGACAGGGTCGGGACGGTTTCCCGCTGCTGCGAATGTTGCCAGAGATCCGGCACAAATAATCAATACACTTTTCATCCTTTTTACCTTAATGTTTAAAAACCTGATAAATGAATAGGAGAGGTGTGTTGTGTGAAGAAGTATACCATGTTTTACAATTCCCTTCGCCGGCATTATCCGTATCAGGTAATATGGGTATAATCTCAGCCTGCGGCACGTACTGTATCGGTACGTGGCAAGCACCCCTTTGTATTCGGGGAGCAAAGATAGGGAAAATCAGGGAATTGTACAAATGGAAAAAACCGCCGCGAATCACTTCGGGGCGGTTTCGACTCCACAATTTTCCATCAATTATGTTGTAATTATTTACTGTGGATATCTCTCTGTTTATTTGTTATTCAATAGTGGTGTACCAATTGCTCTTCATCCAGTTCAAAGGAGCGTACCAGCTGTCTTCCTTACCTCCCAGATGGGCATTCAGGTTGGCTGAGTTATAGTCCTTTTCGTCAGACGGATACTGGATGCGGTCCAGAGGAAGCGGAGTTGCGACAGACTGCGGGTCGCGTTTGAAATAGATTTCCGGATATCCGGTACGGCGGACAACATTCCATGCTTCATATTCCTGGATGGCACCGTGATGGATCCAGCGCTGTGTCAGGATGCTCTTCTGCGGGTTACTGGCATCCCATTGTGTTTCGGCATATGCCTCTACTACAGCCGTAGAAGGAGGAGTCAGCGCGTCACGATAGGTACCGGTTGAATTCAAATCGAAATAGAATTCAGTGGAAAGTTTTATACCGTTGATATATTCGCTCTTGGCATTACCGGTAGCCCAGTTGTTGGCATAGGCTTCCGCCTTCATGAAAGCAACTTCGGCTGCTGTCATCCAGAGTCCCGGGAATCCGGGGTTACGGGTGAAGGTCGATGTATCCAGGGCTGCGTAATATTTAGCCGTACCATGCGTAGAGATACTCATATTCGTTTCCTGTTCCGTGAGTGTTTCAGACGGATCGAGGCCGATATATTCGTTATTCCAGTTACTGTCATACAAGACTTCCAAACGTGGGTCCGGATTATTGGTGTTGGCATTCAGTGCACGTTGCATTGGGCCGGACATGCGGTTGTAAGTTGAATTCTCGATTGCGTTTTGCAGGTCACGGTCAAAATCGAACTGGTCATCGTCGGTTTGTGTCACTGTGATATTATCAGAGTTTAGATCTACCATCGGATAAGTACCGGGATTTTCCAACATCGTTTTAATCGCAGCACGTGCCTCACTTACCAGGTCGCCGTTAGAAGCCAGGTGAGTAGCTACACGTAAACGCAGGGAATTCACATATTTACGCCATAAGGTGATGTCACCGTTGTTCACATAGTCTTCTGCATTCAGGTAAGTACTGGCATTGGCAGTAAGCGAACGTCCGTTGAGGTATGTGTTGACTTCGTCCAGGTCGCTCAGGATCATTTTATACAAGTCGATATCCGAATCGTATTTGGGTTTGGAAGCTTCTACGTCTCCTGTTGCCCATAATGTGCCGGCTTCAGAGAATGGTACTCCACCCCAGGCGGAACAAACTTCATAAAGTTGCTCTTCCATTACTGTACGTCCCAGCAGATAGAAGATACGATAGTCTTCTTTTTCTTCTTCCGGAAGGTTATTGAATTCGGTTTCCAATACCCTATACTGGGTGACAGTGTTGTAAAAGTTTCTCCAACGTTCGTTGAAATACCCCTGACCGGTACCGGCAAAACGGTCTTTACTGTTTGTATGACCGATTATTCCAGAGAAGAGACCGGAAGTAGTGGAAGATACATAATATCTGTAATAGACTGGATTCATCCATGTATTAGAGGCTTGCCATACCCCAACCATCAAGGCCGGGCATGATACCGTCTGTGTCTTTGACGGGTCCTGATATTGATCCGTGAATTTGTCGTCACTACAGGAAGACGTTGCCAGAAGGGCAGTACATCCAAGTGCGAGTGCATATATTTTTTTCATAAATCTTTCAATTTTAATATTCTATATTATTTTTCGTCAATTAGAAGCTTGCACGTAATGAGAAGCCGAATGAACGTGTTGTGGCTGTTGAACCACCAATCTGTGCCTGCGTGATCCAGGTTGTACCGTCTGTACATTCTGCATCGAATTCTTTCAGGCTCTTATAGAAGTAGAATAGGTTACGACCGTATACGGAAACCATCAGGTTCTTACAACCGAATTTGGAAGTGATGTTTTTCGGTAATCTGTAACCAAGGCTCAGTTCACGCATTTTTACATATGAATTCTTCTGTATTGCGTTTTCATAAGTGATGTTTCCGGAATATCCCCAACCGTATTGGTTGTAATATGATTCACCGGCAGTGATGATCGTTTTGTTTTCAGAACCGTCTTGTTTAACACCCGGCTGGATTACACCGTTATCGTAAACCATGTTACCGTTTACTGTAGATCCGGCAGGTTGGTCTGTCAAATGACGTTTTGAAGGGTCTGACAGGTCGTTTCCGTCTGCATACCAGGTAAGACCGCCACGTGAAGCATCACGGTTATCCAATGTACAATCCAGGATACCGAGTTCGGTCATATACTGGTAAGGCAAGTTCAGTACGTCACCACCAATACGGAAGTCGATAGTGGCATCCAGATAGAAATCTTTATAGCTCAATGAAGTGCTGATACCTCCGACAACTTTCGGCATGGCGTTACCTGCTCTCTGGCGTTCTGTATAGTCTACGATATACAGACCGTTATCGCCAACGACTTTGTTTCCGTTCTCGTCTTTTACCGTACCGTAAACATACCAGTCACCCATCGGGCGTCCTACTCTGGATTGCAGCACTGCGGCTCCGTTATCTACTGTAGAATGGTCGATAGAGTTGATGCCGTCTATCAGTTTCGTTACTTCGTTCTTGTTCCATGACCAGTTGGCGCGAATATCCCAGTTCCAGTCTTTAGTCTGGATAACTGTACCGTACATAGACATTTCAACACCGGCGTTCTTTAATTCACCGACATTCATCCAGATGGAAGTACCTCCTGAAGATGCTGATGTTGTAGTCTGAAGGATCTGGTCTTTTACTGTATTCTGGTAATAAGAAAGTTCGAAGCCCAAACGGTTGCCGAGGAACTTGTTTTCCCAACCCAATTCGAATTCGTATTTCTGTTCCGGTTGTATCTCATTGTTTCCAAGTGCCTGTGGGACCTGATTGTAGATATAACTGCCTACAGCGCTCTGGTTGTAACCGGTAGCTGCTTTATATATTTCCGGGGCGTTACCTACAACACCGTAGCTAAGACGAATTTTACCATAATCCAGCCATTCGGGTTTATTATCTTTCAGCAAAGATGAATAAATGACGCTACCGTTCACAGAAGGATAAACGAATGTGTTGGATCCGGGGTACAGTGTAGATGTTTTTTCCTGACGCACAGTTCCTTCCACATAAGCCCAACTGTCATAACCGAAAGAAGCTGTAGCAAAGAAGGCTTGTTTTAACAGCGATGCTTTTTTCATCGATGGATTTGCCGGTGTTAATCCGGAAGAGTTCAGGTGGAACCAGTTTTCAACACTCAGACCTCCGCGGGTACTCACTGAGGTGTCGAACTGACTTTCCTGGCGGGCAGACCAACCTGCGGTTGCAGCAACATTGTATTTTTCAGCAAATGTACGGTCAAACATCAACATGATATCACCATAATAGATCTCATACTTGGAGTTTTTCAATGTATAGGCTCCGGTATAGTTACCCGGCTGTCTGAATACGTTTGGCGTTTCCGTTGAGTTCTTATTCTCAATTACATTGTACGTCAAGTCTGTTGACAGACGGCCTCGCGCGGTCAAACCCGGAATGATTTCCCAACTTGGCGTTACACTCGCGATGAAACGGTTATTGTCTTCCAACTGTTCTTTACCTAAGATATTCCAGAAATACTCTGAAGACATCTGATAGTTGGCCGGATTCCAGTCCCAGGCTTCATCGGGAGTCAGTGTATTGCTGGTATAAGGGACGTTCATGTATCCCAAACTGGTAACAGTGCTGTTCTTCATTGCTGCGATGTCATCATATCCGGTGAACATACCTGCATAGTTTGTCAACAAGCGGCTGATACGGTAGGCACGGTTTTTAACATGCTGGCGCATATAGTTTGCCGAGTAATCCACTTTTAAGTTTTTCAGGATATTGGCGCTACCAGAAAGAGCAAAGTTGTGCTTGTTGTTGTGCGAGTTCAACTGTGTTGGCGTATTATCCATATAGGTATAGGAGAAACGCAGGTTGCCTTTTTCCGTTCCGTTGGTGATAGCCAGGTTATAAGTCTGGTTGATACCTGTCTGGAAAACATCGTTCCACTGGTTGTGGTCGATAGGCGCGTGAGTACGAATTGCCCCGTTATAATTGTATAATTGGGTGGTATAGTCGTATGGACGTCCCCATGAATAATAGGTATTACGCGGAGAGATTACCTGGTTTCCGTTACGGTCTGTACGGGTATTCTGGAAACCGGTTTGCTGTTCGAATTCACTTGCGGTGGCCAACAGGGCATTGTCGTATCCCGGACCGAATTCTTTCTGGATGCTCGGCATGTAGGCTACTTTGTCAAAGCTGACATTTGCACT
The DNA here is from genome assembly GCF_023656785.1 of Parabacteroides caecihominis. Classification (NCBI taxonomy): domain Bacteria; kingdom Pseudomonadati; phylum Bacteroidota; class Bacteroidia; order Bacteroidales; family Tannerellaceae; genus Parabacteroides; species Parabacteroides caecihominis. The sequence goes on along the minus strand of NZ_JAMOKS010000004.1, from coordinate 53,445 downwards.
GAAGTCTACACCGAGACCACTCTGGCCTTTACCGCTTTTAGAGGTAATCATCACAACACCGTTGGCTGCTTCAGATCCGTACAGGGCAGATGCGGCGGCACCTTTCAAGATAGAGATGCTTTCGATATCTTCCGGGTTGATGTCCACCATACCGTTGGATTCTACACGCTGGTTAGTCCAGTAACCGTCTTTGTTGGCGTCGCCGTTATGGATGGGCACACCGTCCATTACGATCAGCGGCTGTGTCGTACCGGTGATAGAAGACAGACCACGTACGGAGATGGATACGGAGGAAGTACCACCACCTGGAGCTGCCTGGATGCGCACACCTGAAGCCTTACCGTACAATGATGTGGCGAAGTCCGGAGTACCCGTTTTGATCAACTCTCCGGCATCGATTGTACTTACGGCATAACCTAGTTTTTTGGCGTCTTTCTTGATACCCATGGCGGTAACGACTACCTCGTCCAGTTTTTGAGTATCTTCAGCCAGTAGGACTGATAAGGAAGATTGACCGGTGTATGTCACTTCCTTTGTTGCATACCCGATGAAAGAAATCTGGATGACGCTTCCGTTCTTTACATCGTTCAGGCTAAAATTACCTTCTGTGTCGGTAATTGTGCCGTTTGTGGTTCCTTTCACAACTACAGATGCTCCGGCGATCGGGCCGAATTCATCTTCTACGGTACCGGTAACTTTCCCGTTCTGCTGGGAAATCGCGGTTTCATGCTTCTCTGGCGCAAAGTCAGCGGATGCACTTACGGGAAGTGTCATTGCTCCTGCGACAAGAATCAAGCTGACAGGTTTGAAGTTTTTCAACATAATAATTGATTTTATTAATAAATGAGGCGTTCTCTTTGTCCCCCTTCTTTTTCTTTTACTCTATTTTGTTTAAAATGTGTATAGAAAACTTTAGATCCTGACGTTTAATAGTTGGCGAATTCATAGTCCTAAAAGAACTCACGTGCTTTTATTATGTTGATTAATTGGGTTTAATTTGCATATTATCAACTTGTTAAACACGTGTTGGACTTGGTGTGTATTCGACCTGTTGGAATTTGAAAAAATCAGAGATATATCAGAATGAAAAAATTAGTCCGTTTATGTCTGAATTATTGAAAAAAGCGCCTGTTTTTAACACAATCTCCCTGTTTCATAAAGAAAATTAACAGTTTACTCCCGGATAACAGATTGTTCTTCTACTGCGGTTCAATATTAATCTCTGAGCTGCTTTTTGTAGTTATATTACATATCTATAGTGATTTATGGAAGATATTTATACTGCCTGAAAAGGTCGTGTTGTGCAATGTTTTCTTTTTTAACAATATGTATCGCTTTAATGTTTATTTTATATATTGATAAATAAATCTTCGCGATTTTTAGGATTGAGATATGAAAAAATATTATTTACGGTTAGTTAGGGGCATAATCGTTGGCGATATGTTAAAAAACGGACTATCAATCATTTTTTTTAAACAAAATGCAATATAATGAAACAATTATTCTATATATTTGCACTGTAATAATTGTATAGAGTTCTTTTAGAACTATGTTATATATCAATGAATTAAAGTCCTTTCCTGCCTTGTTTTTTATGTTTTTACCGGAATTCTTCCATTGTTTTAATTTCCTAAAAGATGTAACCCATATTTAAGTATTGAGATAAAGAGAGTTTATCTTAGGCTGCAAAACGAACTTTTCTGATAAAAAGATTGTATTTGTTTGAAAACTCACTGATTATTTGTATATTTGCGGGCGATTAAGCGAAGATGAGGAGGGGGCGGGTAGTCCCCTTCTTTTGTTCTTAACAGTATGTTTATGATTGAAAAGGGAGTAATAACTCAGTTGGTTGAAGAAAAATTGGCTTCTTCCGACAATTATTTGGTTGACGTAGTAGTTAAGCCGGGAAACCTTATTATTATTGAGATTGATAATGATGAGGCAGTTTGCATTGATGATTGTGTGGAATTGAGCCGGTATGTAGAGGAGCATCTGGACCGGGATGTGGAAGACTTCGAGTTGGAAGTCGGTTCGGCAGGGGTTACTTCTCCTTTTAAAGTGCTTCGTCAATATGTAAAAAACATAGGGAACGAAGTGGAGATGCTGCTGAAAAGCGGTGTGAAACTGACCGGAGTATTGAAATCGGCTGACGAGAACGGTGCAGTAGTTACCGTTGAAAAGCAGGTAAAACCTGATGGTGCCAAACGCAAAGTTACTGTCCGGGAAGATCAATCCTATACATTCGATGAGATAAAATATACAAAATACCTAATAAGATTCAAGTAAAGAAAGATTATGGCCAAGAAAGAGGAAACAATCAGTATGATTGACACACTTGCGGAGTTCAAGGAGTTGAAGAATATAGATAAGGATACGATGATCAGCGTGCTGGAAGATTCCTTCCGTAACGTAATCGCTAAAATGTTCGGTACGGATGAGAACTACGACGTAATTATCAACCCTGAAAAAGGTGACTTCGAGATCTGGAGAAACCGCACGGTTGTGGCTGATGACGAACTGGAAGATCCGAATCTGCAACTTACGTTGACCGAGGCCCGTAAGATCGATGCCGACTGTGAAGTTGGAGAAGAAGTAACCGATGAGGTTCATTTCGCCGATTTCGGACGTCGTGCTATCCTGAACCTGCGTCAGACGCTGGCTTCAAAGATTCTTGAATTGCAGAAGGATAGTTTGTATGCTAAATATAAAGATAAAATAGGTACAATCGTAGCAGCTGATGTATATCAGGTGTGGAAGAAAGAGATCCTGTTGCTGGATGACGAGGGTAATGAGTTGCTGCTCCCGAAATCAGAACAGATTCCTTCCGATTTCTATCGCAAAGGTGAAACCGTACGTGCGGTTGTACAAAAGGTGGATAATTATAATAATAATCCGAAGATTATCCTGTCCCGTACAGATAAAATGTTCCTGCAACGTTTGTTCGAACTGGAGGTTCCCGAAATTAATGACGGCCTGATCCTGATCAAGGCTATCGCGCGTATCCCGGGAGAAAGAGCAAAAGTGGCCGTTGAGTCATACGATGACCGTATCGACCCGGTAGGTGCTTGCGTAGGAATGAAAGGTTCTCGTATCCACGGAATTGTGCGTGAGTTGAGAAACGAGAACATCGATGTTATTAATTATACATCCAATGCGTCGCTGTTTATCCAGCGTGCATTAAGCCCGGCTAAAATTTCCTCTATACGAGTGAACGAAGAAGAACATAAGGCAGAGGTTTATCTTCGTCCTGAAGAAGTATCACTGGCTATCGGTAAAGGCGGTTTGAATATTAAACTGGCCTGTATGTTGACTGAATACACGATCGATGTATTCCGTGATGTGGAAGGAGCCGACGAGGAAGATATTTATCTGGATGAATTTACAGATGAAATTGATAGCTGGGTAATCGACGCACTGAAGAATATCGGTTGCTATACGGCCAAGAGCGTGCTTGCTTTGAGCCGTGAAGAACTTATTGAACGTGCCGACCTTGAAGAAACAACAGTCGACGAGGTACTTGCTATCTTATCTGCCGAATTTGAAGATGAAAGTCAGGAATAAAGTATTACGACAAAGTTAGATATGCCTATAAAATTAATACAAGTACAAAGAAAATTAAACGTAGGGATCAACACGGTTGTTGAGTTTCTACACAAGAAAGGTCATCCTGTTGAGGAGAATGCAAATCCCAACACGAGGATCAGTGATGAACAGTATGCTTTGCTCGTAAAAGAGTTTGGAAAGGATCTGCCTGAGGGTGGTTTTGAACGTCCGCGGGTAGAACGTCCTCACAGAGAGAAAGAGAGAGAGGCCGCTTCTGTGAAAGAAGAGAAGACCTCGGAAATAAAGACCGTGATCCCGGAAGAGTTCAAGCCTAAAATCGTAACGAAAGGCCGTATCGACCTGGACGGACAGCATAAAAAAGTTCAGGAGACTCCTGAAGTGAAAGAAGAACCGGTAGTAGCCAAGCCGCAGCCTGTCGTTGAACCGCAGCCTGTCGTTAAGCCTCAGCCGGAAGTCAAACCGCAGCCTGTTGCAGAACCGCAACCGGTTGTCGTTTCTGCTCCTGCTCCTGAAAAAAAGACAGCAGAAGCCCCTGCAAAACAGGAAAAACAGGAGGTTGCTCCTGTTGAAAAGCCTGTGGAGAAAAAAGAAGTAAAAGAGATAGTTGTGGAAAAAGAAAGAATCGAAGAGAAAAAACCGGAAGTTAAAGTGAAGCCGGAAACGACGACAAGCTCTTCTGAAGAAGTGAATAAAACGGCTGCAGAGGGTCAGACTTCTGCTGAATCGGAAGACAGTAGCTTGTTCCGTTTGAACACTCCGAAGTTCGAGTCGAATATCAAGGTAACCGGCAAAATTGACCTGAATGCCTTGAACCAGTCTACTCGTCCTAAAAAGAAAACAAAGGAAGAGAGACGGAAAGAACGCGATGATAAACGCGAAAAGTTCAACAACAATAACAGACCCGGACAACCGGGATTCCATAAAGGACCGAAAGATCCGAATGCCAAACCGGGTGCACCGGTGAAGCCGGGAGCTCCTGTTAAACCGGGCGAAGCTAATGCGGATGCGAAAAAGAAACGTAACCGTATCAAGAAGGACCGTGTGGATGTGAACAACACTCCGGGTACGAATTACAGCCGTCCCGCTAATCAGCATCAGCGCGACGACCGTGGCAAACCCCGTCTGAAAAAGCCGGTTAAGGCCGAAGTAAGCGAGGAGGATGTACAGAAGCAGATCAAAGAAACCCTGGCTCGTCTGACGAACAAGGGAAATAAGAATAATAAAGGTGCCAAATACCGTCGTGATAAACGTGATGCAGCCGTTAAACGCGAGCATGAATTGCTGGAACTGGAAGAACAGGAAAGCAAGGTATTGAAGCTGACCGAATTTGTTACGGCAAACGACCTCGCCAACATGATGGATGTGCCTGTGACGAAGGTTATCGCTACTTGTATGAGTATCGGTATTATGGTTTCAATCAACCAGCGCCTGGATGCGGAAACGATCAATATCGTGGTCGAAGAGTTCGGGTTCAAGACTGAATATGTCAGTGCGGAAGTGGTGGAAGCCATCAATGCCGACGAAGAAGACGATAACGAAGAAGACTGGGTAGCACGTCCGCCTATCGTAACAGTGATGGGGCACGTCGACCACGGTAAAACGTCTTTGCTGGATAATATCCGTAAAGCGAACGTTATTGCCGGTGAAGCCGGTGGTATCACGCAGCATATCGGTGCTTACAATGTGAAGTTGGCCAGCGGACGCCGTATCACCTTCCTGGATACTCCGGGGCATGAAGCGTTTACCGCTATGCGTGCCCGTGGTGCCAAGGTAACGGATATCGCTATTATTATTGTAGCTGCCGACGATGCCGTTATGCCGCAGACCATTGAAGCGATCAACCATGCTTCGGCTGCCGGTGTACCTATCGTATTTGCTATTAATAAGGTAGATAAGCCGCATGCCAACCCTGAAAAGATCAAAGAAGAACTGGCTAACATGAACTACCTGGTGGAAGACTGGGGTGGTAAATACCAGAGCCAGGATATTTCGGCCAAGAAAGGCATGGGCGTTGAAGAACTGCTTGAAAAAGTATTGCTTGAAGCCGACCTGCTGGATCTGAAGGCTAACCCGACAAGACGTGCAGTCGGTTCCATCATCGAATCATCCCTGGATAAGGGACGCGGATATGTTTCTACCGTATTGGTTGAAAACGGTACCCTGAAAATGGGTGATATCGTCTTGGCCGGTACACACCACGGACGTATCAAGGCTATGTTCAACGAGCGTAACCAGCGTGTGGAAAAGGCCGGTCCTTCCGAACCGGTTCTGATCCTTGGATTGAACGGTGCGCCTCAGGCCGGTGATACATTCAATGTATTGGAGACTGAACAGGAAGCACGCGAGATTGCAACCCGTCGTGAACAGTTACAACGTGAACTCGGTATCCGTACACAGAAAATGCTTACGCTGGACGATATCGGCCGCCGTATCGCTGTGGGTAACTTCCAGGAACTGAATGTGATCGTGAAGGGTGATGTGGACGGCTCCGTAGAAGCATTGTCCGACTCTCTGATCCGTCTGTCTACCGAAGAGATCCAGGTGAACGTGATTCACAAGGCTGTCGGTCAGATTTCCGAATCGGATGTGGTACTGGCTGCCGCTTCGAATGCGATCATCATCGGATTCCAGGTTCGCCCGTCCGTACAGGCTCGCCGTAATGCAGAGAAAGATGGCGTTGAGATCCGTCTGTACTCTATCATCTACGATGCGATCGAAGAGGTGAAGAGCGCTATGGAAGGTATGCTTTCTCCGGAAATCAAGGAAGAGATTACCGCTTATGTGGATGTACAACAGGTATTTAAGATCACGAAAGTGGGTACGGTTGCCGGCTGTATGGTTAAGGAAGGTAAGATCAAGCGTACAAACAAGATCCGCCTGATCCGCGACGGTATCGTTATCTATGCCGGCGAACTCGGATCGTTGAAACGCTTCAAGGACGACGTGAAAGAGGTTGTGGCCGGATTGGATTGCGGTTTGAATATTACGAACTTTAATGATATCCAGGTAGGCGACGTGATCGAGTCGTACGAAGAAACTGAAATAAAGAAAACTTTATAAACATGAACTGGTTAGACATTGTACTAGTATGTCTGGCAGGAATTGGATTTGTGAAAGGCCTGTTTGATGGAGTCATCAAACAGGTTGTTTCGCTTATAGCCCTGGTTGTTGCCATCTTTTTTTGTTCGAAGGCGGCAGCCTGGTTGAAGGGATATATCGTCGCCCTGAACTGGTTTCCGCCTGAAGGGGTGACCATACTTAGTTATGTGGCCGGTTTCCTGCTGATCGTGGGAGTGATCATGCTGGCTGGTGAGATCATGAGCCGGGTTGTCGGAGTTACGCCCCTCAGTGTGCTGAACCATCTGGGAGGAGGAGTGGTCGGGCTTTGTTTTATGTTAGGATTTGTCAGTCTTATACTGAATGCACTCGAAGGCATAGATAGGGGATCCGTGCTGATCCCGCGTCAGGCTAAGGTGGAATCCCACTATTATAACCCGGTTAAAGAGATTATTCCAACCATTTACTTCGATAAATTGTTTTGGGGAAAAGAGTAAATATCTTGAAGGTTTGTTATCCGGCAAGATGTATAATATATATAAATGTATATGGAAGATTCGAATAAGATAATAAATGAGGTAACGAGCAGCGACTATAAGTATGGTTTTGTTACTGATATAGATACGGAGATGATCCATCGCGGTCTGGATGAGGAGACCGTCCGTATCATCTCGGCCAAAAAGAATGAGCCTGACTGGCTGCTTCAATTCCGCCTGAAGGCTTTCCGCCACTGGCAGACGCTGGAGATGCCCACATGGCCTCATCTGAATATTCCGCCGATCGATTATCAGGACATAATCTATTATGCTGCTCCGAAGAAAAAGGAAGGTCCGAAAAGTCTGGATGAAGTAGACCCGGAGTTATTGAAGACATTCGATAAGCTGGGTATTCCTTTGCACGAACGTGCCCAACTGGCCGGTATGGCGGTCGATGCCGTTATGGATAGTGTCTCCGTAAAGACAACTTTTAAGGAAACGCTGGCAGAGAAAGGGATCATCTTCTGTTCGTTCAGTGAAGCGGTACTGCATCATCCGGACCTGGTACAACAGTATCTGGGAAGCGTAGTGAGCTATCGTGATAATTTCTTTGCGGCATTGAACTCGGCAGTCTTTTCTGACGGTTCGTTCGTTTATATACCGAAAGGCGTACGTTGCCCGATGGAGTTGTCCACCTATTTCCGTATCAATGCGGCCAATACCGGACAGTTCGAACGTACACTGATCGTGGCCGACGATGAGGCATATGTAAGTTATCTGGAAGGATGTACCGCTCCGATGCGCGACGAGAACCAGTTGCATGCGGCCATCGTTGAGATTGTAGCCAAAGAACGTGCGGAGGTGAAATACTCGACCGTACAAAACTGGTATCCGGGTGATAAAGAAGGTAAAGGCGGTATCTATAACTTCGTGACCAAGCGCGGCCTGTGCAAAGGTGAAGGCAGTAAGATCTCGTGGACACAGGTGGAAACCGGTTCGGCCATTACCTGGAAATACCCGAGTTGCATCCTGGCCGGTGATAATTCTGTCGGTGAGTTCTATTCTGTTGCTGTAACCAACAATTACCAGCAGGCGGATACCGGAACGAAGATGATCCACTTGGGTAAGAATACGAAAAGCACGATCGTGTCGAAAGGTATTTCGGCCGGTCATAGCCAGAACAGTTACCGTGGCCTGGTGAAAGTATCTCCGCGTGCGGAAGGTGCCCGTAACCATAGCCAGTGCGACAGTCTGCTGCTGAGTTCTACCTGTGGTGCCCATACGTTCCCTTATGCCGATATACAGAATGAAACGGCTGTGGTGGAACACGAAGCTACAACGAGCAAGATCAGCGAAGAACAATTGTTCTATTGCCAGCAACGCGGTATCTCCGTCGAAGAGGCCGTCGGCCTGATCGTAAACGGCTATGCCCGTGAGGTAATGAACAAGCTCCCGATGGAGTTTGCCGTCGAAGCACAGAAGCTGCTGACCATCTCCCTGGAGGGAAGCGTTGGGTAAAACGGAATCGCGCGACGTCCGCGATGGGTATCGAGTGATGTCCGCGATAGGGATTGCACATCATCCTCGATGAGTATGGAATAAATATAGAGAAATAACAACAGATATGTTAGAGATAAAGAACTTACATGCCAACGTGAATGGCAAAGAGATATTGAAAGGTATCGACCTTTCTGTAAAGGCTGGTGAGGTACATGCCATCATGGGTCCGAACGGTTCGGGAAAGAGTACACTCAGCAGTGTACTGGTAGGTAATCCGGCTTTCGAGGTAACTCAGGGCGAGGTGATCTTCAACGGGAAGAACCTGCTGGAGTTGGAACCCGAAGACCGCAGCCGTGAAGGTGTTTTCCTGAGTTTCCAGTATCCGGTGGAGATCCCGGGCGTAAGCATGGTGAATTTTATGCGTGCTGCCTTGAATGAGCACCGTAAATATAACGGTCTTGAACCGGTTTCCGCAACCGATTTCCTGAAACTGATGCGTGAGAAACGTGCTATCGTCGAACTGGATAATAAACTGGCGAGCCGTAGCGTGAACGAAGGATTTTCCGGTGGTGAAAAGAAACGTAACGAAATTTTCCAGATGGCTATGCTCGAACCGAAACTGGCTATCCTGGATGAGACGGACAGCGGCTTGGATATCGATGCGCTCCGTATCGTGGCAAACGGTGTCAATCAGTTGCGTACTCCGGAAAATGCAGCGATCGTGATTACTCACTACCAACGTTTGTTGGATTACATCAAACCCGATGTGGTACATGTATTATACAAAGGACGTATCGTAAAAACAGCCGGTCCGGAACTGGCTCTCGAACTGGAAGAAAAAGGTTACGACTGGATCAAGAAAGAGATGGGGGATGAGTGAGATGAGAGCCGAACAACAATATATCGATCTTTTTACCCGGTATGAGGACCTGGTGTGCCGTCATAGTACTGCGGTGATGAATGCTCCGCGTGTTGAGGCTTTGGCTGATTTTGATCGCCTGGGTTTTCCTTCGGTAAAGAGTGAAGATTATAAATATACAGATGTAGCGCAGGCTTTTGCTCCTGATTATGGGGTGAACATAAACCGCCTGGCTATTCCGGTCAATCCTTATGACGTATTCCGTTGTGATGTCCCGAACCTGAGTACTTCTTTGTATTTTGTCGTGAATGATACTTTTTATGACAAGATGATGCCGAAAGCGCATTTACCTGAGGGGGTATACGCCGGTGGTTTGAAAAACTTTGCAGAGAAATATCCGGAAGTGGCAGCCCGCTATTACGGAAAAGCTGCTAAAAGTAGCCATGACGGTATAATCGCATTGAACACAATGCTGGCGCAGGATGGTTTCGTGCTTTATGTGCCGGAAGGTGTGGCTGTGGAACGTCCTATCCAGCTGATCAATATATTCCGTAGTGATGTGGATGCGATGGCTAACCGGCGTATCCTGGTTATTATGGAACCGCGTTCGGAAGCTAAATTGCTGATCTGCGATCATAGTATAGACGATGTGAAATTCCTGGCTACCCAGGTCGTTGAGATATTTGCCGGCGAAGGTGCTTACTTCGATTACTATGATCTGGAAGAAAGCAGCATTTCCACTTCCCGCTTTGCCTCGGTCCATGTGAAACAGGAGGCTTCCAGCAATGTCCTGGTAAACGGTATTACCTTGAATAACGGTCTTACGCGTAACAACTATTATATTGAACTGAACGGCGAATATGCAGAAACAACCCTTTGCGGAATGTCCGTTATGGACCGTGAGCAACAAGTGGATACGTATAGCCATATTACGCATGCTGTACCCAATTGTACAAGTAACGAGCTATTCAAGAATGTATTGAACGATCATGCAGTCGGTGCTTTCAGCGGCCGTATCCTGGTAAAGGAAGGTGCCCAGAAAACGGCAGCTTTCCAGACAAACCGTAATCTCTGTGCTACCCGTGAAGCCCGTATGTATAGTAAGCCGCAATTGGAGATTTATGCGGATGATGTGAAATGTTCGCACGGTATGACGACCGGGCAGTTGGATGAGAATGCTTTGTTCTATATGCGTAGCCGTGGTATTCCATTGAATGAGGCACGTATGATGCTGAGTGTTGCTTTTACATCGGATGTGATTGATCATGTGCGTCTGGATGCGTTGAAAGACCGTCTGCATAAGTTGGTTGAAAAACGTTTTCGCGGAGAGTTGGCACGTTGTGCCGATTGCCGTATCTGTAAATAAGATATTATTCTGATTTTTATAAAGGCCCGGATAGATGTTATGTCTGTCCGGGTTTTTTTGTCTATCTTTGTATTTCACCAATCATTTATTATCATATGCAATTGAGTCATATAGCGATTTGGACGAAAGAATTAGAACGTTCCCGCGAATTTTATACAACGTATTTTAATGGGAAAAGCAATGAAAAATACGTGAATCCCAAGAAAGGGTTTGCTTCTTATTTTGTGACTTTTGAGGGAGGTGCTTCCCTGGAAATTATGCAACGGATAGATATTACAAAAGAGAGGGATGGGCTGTTTATAGGTCTTGCCCACTTTGCTTTCTCTGTCGGTTCAAAGGAAAAGGTAGATAGTATGATAGAACTGTTTCGTGAAAATGGTTATACAGTACTCGGTGAACCACGAACGACGGGAGATGGTTTTTATGAGGGGGCCATTGCTGATCCTGACGGAAATATTGTGGAAATAATTGCCTGATATGGAGATACATATTGAACAAACGACAGACTATCCTTATGATTTGCTTCTGTTAGCGGATCCGAACCGCGAGTTGGTAGATCGTTATCTGAAAGCATCCGATTGTTTTGTCGCTTTGTGTGAAGGACAAGCCGTAGGAGTGATTGTCGTTCAGAAACAGTCTATAAACGGGGCAGAAGTATTGAATCTTGCCGTAGGTGAGTCTTTCCAGCGGAGAGGTATTGCACGCCGTTTGCTTCGCTTTGTCTTTGATGAATGGGCTCGATCGAATCGAATCGCTCTGTTGAAAGTCTGTACCGGCACTTCTGCTCCCGGTCCCATGATGTTGTACCAGCAGGAAGGTTTTGACCTGAAAGAGTTGGACCGTGATTATTTTGTACGTAATTATCCGGAACCGATCTGGGAAAATGGCATTCAGTGCCGCCACCGGTTAATCCTCGAAAAAGAACTGTAACAACTAATTTATATAAAATAAATACAGGAAAACCGGATAATAATCTTTCAAGCTGGTATGCAGCTTTTTCAAGGCTTTGGAAATATGATACTCGACCCCTTTAGTGGTTATTCCCAACGTTTCCGCAATCGTTTTATGAGATTTGTTTTCATAACGGCTCATAATGAATACGACTCTGGTTTGTTCTGGTAAACCGGCCAGGGTTTTATTGACTATTTCTTGTGCTTCGGCAGTAAATAGTTCGCCGGGATCACAGGCCTCCAAAGTCGATATGCGGGTATTCAGTTCCCATTCGGCATGATTCAGTAATTGTTCGTTGACATCTTCTCTTACCTGCAGGTGCTGCAAATAGTTCAGGCATTTGTTTTTTATGATAGTAAGAATATAGGCAGGCACATTCGAATCTTTTTCCAATGAATGACGATTCTCCCAGTAATACATCAGGGCTTCGATAGTAAAGTCTTCAGCAACAGCTATATCCCTTACATACGTATTAGCAAAGCGGATGAACCGGCCCTGATAATCTGTAAATAATTGATTGAATGCTTTTAAGTCTGTTGTATTCTCCATTCCCCGAGATTTGTAATCGGTCGTAAATATAATAAAAATAATGTTACCGTTTCTCTCTTTGTTTGGGGGATTCTTATATAAAACAAAAGAACGACCTTCAATTGTTCTGAAAGATCGTTCTTTTATTTGGATTAGACTCTATTTTTCAACGAATATCCTCGTTCATTAATTTAGCCCAAATATTTCCTGGATACAGCTGAATAGCCTGATTAAAATCATTCTTTGCTGCCGACGGATTATTCAGCAGCAGATGTATCAGACCGGAATAATAGGAGATATTGCTCTGTTGTACGTTCTGATTGGCTTCACCGAACTTAGCATATGAATCCATCAGGTTTTGTTGCATGCGTTCCAGTGTTTTTTGCATATTGCTTAAAACAGCATCAGCTTTTTCATTTTTATTTAATTTCCTGAGAGATTTTATTTTGTAGTAATTCAGATCTGTCAGGTGGTCCCTGAAGTGTGTTTCAGCAGATTTTTCGAAACATTCCCTGGCTTTGTCTGCTTGTTTCATAGCTTCGTATGCAATACCGGATAAATAATATACCTTGGCTTCATAACCACCCCGGAGAGACGGAGCTACTTCCAAATTGGCAGGATACTGATTAGCCAGGTCGAATTCCCGGATCGCTTCTTTATACTGTTTTCCTTTTAGAAGTTGCATTCCTTTCAACATATGCGAATCGACATAGATGTCGTGTACCTGTCCGCCGCCTTCCCATAAATGGAAATGTCTGGTATCCATTATTTTTATTGCTTTATCATATTTTGCTGTGGCATTATAGAGCGTAAGCAACCGCATTACGGCATCGTCATGTTTCATGACGGTTTTCAGATGGGATTCCAGTCTTTTTAATCGCTGGGCTGCCGGAATATTCGCCTGCTCATATATTTTATCCGATTCTGTTAGTAATAACGGATCATTCGGGTTAGCATTGATTGCTCTGTCATAATACTTCATGGATTTTTCCAGGTCGTTCAGACATCCGTATCCGAAACCAACATTACGCGCTGCGATAGCGAAGGTAGGATCAGCCTCTGTTGCGTGTAGCCAGTGTTCTAGACCACTCTCTTTTTGTCCCAGATAATAGAGTAAGTTCCCCAGGTGATAGTGGAGGAGTGCATCATTCGGTCTTTCCTGCAATAGCGTTGTGAAAAGAACTATTTCTTCGATCCGGAAAGGATAGTTGTTCAACGGCGATAATGATGCGGCTTTATCCAGACAAGCCTGGAACTCTGTTGTATTCTTTCCTTTCAGCAGGTTATATGCTTTGTAATAATAAAGCAGCGGATAAGAAACATAGGGTTCACCTAAAGAAATGGCACTGTTCAGTAAGGTCAGTGCATCTTCTGTGGCTCCGATTGTCATGTAATTGTTCACGACCTCCAGCAATTCCTGTACGGCAATGATCCCTTTGCTGTTATGATTCGTTCCGGCTTTTAGGAAAGAAGCACCTTGTGAAACGGATAAGTTGGTTTCGGCAGCACTCCAGTAATCGAGCGGATCGATCTGCTGGATATAACGGATCGTTTCCTGTGCTTCCTCTTTCTTACCCTGCATCCGAAGAATGTAGGCTTTGAGAGTAAGTGCCTGTAAGTCGCGTCCTCCTACGTAAAGCGATTGGATAATCATGTCCATAGCCCGCTTGTAATCCTTGTCTTTCACTGCCAGGACAGCCAGTTCATAGAAAGAACGATGTTTGAAGTCGGGAGTCCAGGTAGCAGCCCAATAAGCATCCGTCGCTTTGCCGATATTGTCTGTCATCTGATATAGATACCCCAGATAATAAAGCGCTTCCGTGTTCTTTACCGTTGTATAATCGTGAGACAAACGCGCCTGGGCACGTAACAGATGTTGTTCCGCTTTCTCCCATTTCCCCTGACGGATATAATGTTTCCCTACTTCGATATTTACGCGGGCATCCATCGAGTCACGTAAAAGAGCTTCGTTATAGAAATCCATATAATCCAGACGGGCATTGTTGAACTGGTCGACGCGGAGACCGGCTAGGTAAAGCTCTTCGTTTGTCTTATATTCTTTGACTGGTTTGGTGCCGTCGATGACTTTAGGCAGCGGTTTTTCTTCCTGTACGATCGGACGGTAATCGACCAGCAGGTTACCTTCAGCATCGTAAAGTGCAGTATAAAGTGTCGAGGGATCTGACGGATCGGGCACGGATACCTGTTCGAGGAAATATTTGTCTGGATCGATGTTGATCCGCCTATCCATTATTATCCGGTCTTTATATTTTACGACAACACGGGCGTTTTCGTACAAAGTAGTCGCGCAATAACCTACACGATAGTTGTTGCCTTCGGTCGGTTCAAAGTTTACGGCTGCATCATTCGTGGCATTCTTTACACCTTTGATACCTTTTACCGGATACCATATTTGGCTGAATTCGCGGATTTCGCCCGGGTTTATCCAGCTGTAATCCGGTTGGTTATCGGAATAACCGCCTACCATCAACTCCAGGTAATGTCCGTCGTTGTCGGATAGTATTTTGTTCCACATCTCGCCGTTCGCGTTGTTTCCCCATAAGAAGAATTTCTTTCCGGGTACGACATGGCGGTTGGCCACATGTACTGTTCCTGCATCTTTTCCATAGTCGTAACCGGCAAGGAAAGACATTTCGCTTCCCCAGGCAAAAATAGAGCGGGAGTTCCCTGTAAAGTTTTTCCACCAGGATAAATCGTCATTTTCCCCACTGCCGAGGTTTGCTTCTCCGATCGGCCAGTTTGTGAAGTATACTTTATGGTGGTCGGCTCCGAATTGTACATCAGGCGGGAATATCACCTGATATTGATCGTTACAATGGACGGATACATTTGCCCAGTACAGCATCGACTGGATCATCGGGGTCGGGTTGATCACTTTGATTTTTGCTTCCACCCAAGAACGGTTGGGGTATACCGATACACCTACCGACCATTTTAGCCGGTGACGTAATTCTGTTTCTCCCACCCAAATTGTCTTGCTTCCGTCTTCATTTTCTTTCATTGTCCAGTTGATGGGCATGTAACTGCTGGCACGGTGATGGTCGGGGATATTCCATTCGACACCTCCCGAAAGCCAGGCACCTAACATACCGATCAAGGCAGGTTTTACTCCTGTTTGGGTGTAAAAGAAAGGATAGTCGTTGGTTTTGTCGGAGGCGGCAAAGATACGACCGCCGATCTCTGGAAGAATGGCAATGTCGACATACTGATTGTCCAGCCGGAGTACATTGTAATCTTGCTGAACTTGCTTTTCTGTCAGGACATCGTAAAGGGGATAAGGATAAATATATCCTTCTGCTCCCTGATAAACACGGCCGGTAAAGAAGATCGGATCGATTTCCGGGGCACCGATCTGATAGGTCGGAATTTTTTCTGTTACAGACTTCATGTGAACCTCCTGACCTAAAAGAGGAGTTGCACATAACAATAATGCTGATAGAAGTTTAGAATTCATGGTATCGCAACTTTGATTTGTTATTAAGTATACTAAAAATAGAGTGAATTTGAGAGAGTAAAGAACTGTCCGGGATCACTCCCGGGACAGTTCCCAACAAGGTATAAGCCTTAAAAACACACTTTTGACTAATACTTTATTTGAAGGAGCAATTCATCGAGTCAGGTTCGAATTCAGCTGGGCATCGGATGCTGGATACGGCAGATATATAGATTTTTCACCCTGCCAGGTTAGAGAAGCCGGTAATTCCACTTTTTCTTTTCGCACAATACCCGGAGCTACTTCGATAGCCGCATTGGCTTTACGTTCATTGAATGTTTGTTCCAGCAATTCCATACGCATCTGATCATCGCGGCGGGTTACCAAAGCGACAAAGTAACCGGCTACTTCCCAACCGTGTTCTTTCAAGGCAGCATTGGCAAATGTTTCTCCATTCATACCTGATTGTAGTGGTTCCAGGCCAGCGCGTTCACGTACCAGGTTTATACATTCGTAAGCCATTGCGTTCGGTGTACCCTCAGCACGTGCTTGTGCTTCGGCATACCATAACAATACTTCCGAATAGCGGATCAGGCGATGGCGATGATCGTTGGTCATTAAAGAAGTATTGGCAGGCTTCGTATAATCGTAATCACCTCCGTCTTCACTGATGGTAAAGGCACAGAACATAGGCTGCTGCTCGGGAATACTTTCGTCCCACCAATCCAGTAACTTTCCACCCTCTTTATTCCCTTCTAGAATCTTCGGGTTATAAGTTGCATCTTT
Organism: Parabacteroides caecihominis; assembly: GCF_023656785.1. Lineage (NCBI taxonomy): Bacteria > Pseudomonadati > Bacteroidota > Bacteroidia > Bacteroidales > Tannerellaceae > Parabacteroides > Parabacteroides caecihominis. Next base: position 36,904 of record NZ_JAMOKS010000004.1, on the reverse strand, counting down.
TCTCGGACCGGTAGGGAATTCTTTCCAGAATTTGATTTCGCCCAGTGCATCGCCCCACCCGGTAAGCGATTCGAACAAGTGGCTATTTGTCATTTGTGAATCTTCAGACCATGTTCCTACTGCACTGGAGAAATTGATGCCGACAACTGTTTCATTTGTATAATTATGGCTTGGAGCATATACATATTTATATTCCGGTTCCAGAATATATTCATATGTTCCGCTATTTACACCATCAATAACAGCTTTTGCCTGTTCTGCAGCCGAAGCATAATATTGTGTCTGTTTTAAAGGCCATCCTGCCATAGCCATATAGACGGCAGCCAGTGTTGCCTGGGCTGCCTGTTTGGTAATGAAGATGTTGGCTCCCTGGAATTTCTGAGGAGGTTTGGAATAGTCGGTCGGAAGTGTAGCAACGCAGTCTTGTAAATCTTTGACAATCTGGTTATATACATCTTGAATATTGGCTAAAGGACGTTCGTAGTTAACTTCGGTGTCCAGAATCAGAGGAATGGCCCCCCAACGACGAACCAGCCAGAAATAATGTACTGCACGCCAATATTTGGCCTGACCTAATGCTATATTTATTTCTTCTTGTGTCGTAGGGGTTTTAGCCCCATTTTCGATGATATAATTGGCAGCCTTGATCACGACGTAAGAGGTAGACCATGCAGCTTCTACCCCCTTATTGGCATCTGAGCCGCGGAATGCATCTACTTCAGCATAAGCTTGTTTATTACTGCCGGGATTAGCGGTTACGTCGTCACCTAACCAGGAAGGAATTGTTGGGTTTGTGTTGGTCTGTGTCAGACAGACATTCTTATACAATGCATAGGTTGCCATTGTTAATTCCTCCTGTGTAGAGAAGAAGGTGCCCGGTGTCAGTTTGCCTTTTGGATCTTCGTCAAGAAAATCACTACATGAGCTTGATAACAAGGCTATGCCTAAGGTATATAATATATATTTCGCTTTCATGATAATTATTCTTTATTTAATATTAGAAATTCATACGAACTCCGAATGTATACGAACGAGTCAACGGATAAGCTCCCAAGTCGATACCGTCGTTTACATCTACACTACCTGTTCCTGTATCCACAAATGAAATACCGGCTGGATCCATTCCTTTATAACTGGTTATAGTGAATAAATTCTGGCAACTGAATGTAAAGCGTAGATCGGCAAATTTGGATACAGCTTTCGGTAGGTTGTATGATAGGCTGATATTATCCAGACGAAAATAATTTGCTGATTCCAAATACTTGGTAGAGGTTGCCGCTGCCTGATAATTATTCCCTTTAACATTTACAGAAGGATAGCGGGCCGATTGTCCTTTTGTATCGAAATTATCATTCAAATACTCTTTTAATGTGATGAAGGCAAAGTCGCCAGTCATGGATGTTCCAGTATAACGTACCATATTAAAACGTTCTGCTCCGAATGAACCGGTAAAGAATACGTTCAAGTCCCAGTTTTTCCAATGCAAGCTATTATTCCAGCCCAAAGTAAAGTCAGGAGTGGCTTTACCGATAAAGGTACGATCTTTACTGTCGATTATACCATCCTTGTTCCGATCGACAAATGAATCATTACCTGCAGCATCCAATCCAGTCCATTCATAGCCGTAGAATGCACCGATCGGTTGCCCTACTGTTATACGGGTAACGCCGTCTGTTGAAAACATGCCGCTAGCAATATTTGCTCCCTGGATAAAGTCCAGACCCGCCAGATCTTTTACTTCATTCTTTAGATAAGTGCCGTTGAAGGTCGTGTTCCAACTGAAATCCGAGCCTTCGAAAATATTTGCATTGATAGAAAAGTCAATACCTCGATTACTTATCTCTGCCGCATTCACCCAATAGGAACCTCCACCGTCATAATTCGGAATTGTCCGTTTTAACAGACCGTCTTTTGTTCGTTTGTCAAAATAGTCGAAAGAAACGTTCAATCTGCGATTCAAAATGGAAAAGTCCAAACCTAAGTCGAATTGGTGGGTTGTTTCCCACGATAGATCCGGGGTTGCGACAGTTTGTCCAATCCAATAACCTGTGTAATAGGCATTTCCTCCGAATGCATACATGGCTTGAGACATCAGTCCCAATGTTTCATACGGGTCAATGGCCTGACTGCCGATTAAACCGTAGCTGGCTCGAATTTTGAGGTCTTGTATAATATTCTGATGTTGCATAAAGTCTTCATTACCCATTGACCAGGCGGCAGCAATAGAGGGAAACCAACCCCATTTGTCGTTAAAAAATTTTGATGAACCGTCCGCGCGAATCGTTCCGGTCAGCATATAGCGGTCTTTGTAGTTATACATTATGCGGCCTACACCGGACATCAGAGCCCATTTTGAATAATCATTTTTCGCATTGCGGGTACCAGCCATTTCTGCGTTCCACCATCCGACACTTTCGGTCATCAGATTATTTCCGCTGATATCCATATAGCGGTATTCGGATTGTGTAGCTTCATAAACGGCTGTGGCAGTCAAAGCATGGTCACCCCATTTCCCATTATAAGTCAGGTTGTTTGTCGTTTGTAAAGTCATACGATACGCATCATTGTTTCCCATACTGCTTGAACTGGACACCTTTGTTGTTGCGAAAGAGTAATTTTTCACGTCGTTGTAATCAATACCATTACTGGTAGTAAAAGTCAGACCAGGAAGAATGTTGAATTTTAAATCGATATGAGCATTGACGATATCTCTCATCGACTCTCCTATTTGTTCATTAAGCAGACCAACCGGATTTAACTGTGTAATAGCACTGTACGGGTCACGTGTATAAGTACCGTTTTCATTCATGATACCAAGTACCGGTGCATAATTCATTGCGATATTGACAATGTTACCTTTTGCTGCACTGAAATCTGCACTTCTTTTCACATTATGAGAGGCATTCACGTCGGCTGTCAGATGTAACCAGTCTGTCAGCTGCGAAGTGATATTAGCACGTGCTTGGTAGCGTTTGTTTGTATTTTCCTTTACGACACCTTCCTGACCGACATAGTTTCCGGAAACAATGTACTGGATTTTATCGCTACCTCCGGAAAGAGTCAATTTGTAATCCTGTGTGATACCATTTTGAAAGATTTCGTCCAGCCAATCCGTACCGGCTGTTCCGTTCTGGAATGCAGATAACTGTTCCGGAGAGAAGGTATCTTTCCGATATGTGTTATATAATGTAGCAAACTCATACGGGTTGAGTGTTTCGTAACGTTTGGCTACGGTACCGATACCGATCTGTGCATCGAACATAATCTGACGGACATTCGCTTTACCGGTTTTTGTCGTGATCAGAACGACACCATTTGCACCACGGGAACCGTAGATGGCAGTTGAAGACGCATCCTTTAATATCTGCATAGACTGAATGTCTTCCGGATTCAATCCTGTCAGACCACTTTCGCGCACAATACCGTCGATTACATACAACGGATCGTTGCTGCGATTAATAGAGCCGGAGCCGCGAACACGAATCTTAACGGTTCCTCCCGGCACACCGCTGTTTTGTACCTGAACACCCGACACACGACCCTGCAAAGCGTCTGATACCTGAGTGATCGGTTGATCTTTAAATGCTTTATTATCCAAAACGGCTACGGAACCTGCTAAATCGGCTTTACGAACTGTACCGTAACCTACGACAACAACTTCGTCGAGTGACTGGCTGTCTTCCTTCAGCATGATGTTATAGGAAGATTGGCTACCGACTGTAATTTCTTGCGGAAGATAACCGATATAGGAAATTTGCAAAATAGCATTTGTCGGAACATTTTCCAATGTAAACTTCCCATCCAGATCACTGATTGTTCCGTTTGTAGTTCCTTTGATAACGATATTAGCGCCGGTAACCGGTCCCATGTTATCTCTTACGATACCTGAAATTGTACGAGTGTCTTTCTGTTTTGTTTCAGTGTTTACAGGTGTCTCTTTTTGGGAAATGATTATCTGACGGTCAGATATGGAGTAATTATTTTCCGTACCGAAAAATAATTGATTAAGGATAGTATCTATTTTCTGATCTTTTACATTTATAGATACTTTACGGTTCAGATCAATTGACTTGTCTAGGTAAAAGAAGATAAACTCGCTGTTGTTTTCTATTTCATTAATAACTTCTTTAACCGTTTTGTTTTCGTAGTTCATGGAGAATGATGTCTCTTGAGAATATATCTCTGAGGCAAAACATGATCCTGCTGTTAAAAACGCAAAAAGTAAAAAAAACTTCATGACACGTATTAGTCTTTTGGATTGGGTTTTCCTTTGAGTAAACCTGGTGTTCTCATTCATGTTGTGTAACGATTTAAGTTTATAATACGGTTTAATGCATGTAAATTATTAGTGAGGGGAAATTTCTAAAATTTTATCCCTCTAAATCTAAGGTCCCATAATTTTGTGAGTTTTAATGTTTGACAATAATATAAATCTGTTCGCCTGTTTGCTCGACTTTGATCGGGGCGGCATTCTGAAGTGCACTGAGTACTTTCTCGGGGGTTTCCTTCAAATCCAGTTTTCCGCTACAAGTGAGTTCACTGACTTTTTCGTCCCAATGGATTTTAATCCCATAGTATTTGCAGAGCTTCTCAAGAACAACATCCAGCTTCTGGTGATTGAACTGATAATATCCGTCTTTCCAGGCAACATAATCTTGTGTGTTTACGTGGTACACGGATTCTTCATCACTCTTGTTGTCATATAGGAACAACTGATTAGGACTTAATGTATTTTTTCTTTTTCCTTTTGTTTCTATTTCAACTTTTCCTTTTACCAGTACAACATGACTGCTTGTTTCATTATCGTAGGCAGAGACACAAAACTGGGTTCCCAGGTCTCTGACCTCCATTTTTCTGGTTTTTACGATAAAAGGTCTTTTTTCATCGTGTACAATGTCCAGATAAATTTCTCCCTCTACGAATATTTCCCGGCTGTCGGCGGTAAATTGAGCGGGATAAATCACTTTTGAACCAGCGTTCACCCACATTTTACTTCCATCTGTGAATGTAATGGAAGAACGTTTTCCTATCGGGACAATTAATTGATTGAACGATTGAACTTTTTCTTCTTTTATATCTTCTTTTTCAATGTTTACTTCTTCCGAGTTTACATTGATATTTCCTTCCTTTGTATATTCCAACCGGGTGTCTTTCCCTTCAATAGATATCTTTTTTTCTTTTGAAAGGATCAGCTGAACGTTCTCCGACGGATTGTCGGTTTGCGGAATGGTACTTATCATAGCTTCATAATCGATCGCTTGTTCCTGATTGTATAAAGTATGCCATCCATAAGCGGAGATTATCAGCAAGGAGGCTGCTACAGAAACCGCTATTTTCAGGAAATGAATCTTCTTTGTGTGTTTATCGTATACCGTATTGGCTGTTTGTATACGTTTCCATAATTCTTTTTCATCGTCGACTGATAGAGCTGAATTGTAGGATATCCTTTTGATACTTTTTAAGAAGAAACGAGCAGATTCTATCTCTTCAGCAAGAGCGTTGTCAGCTTGCTGAAGTTTATGCCAGAACTTTCGGTCTTTTTCTGTCGGATATAATTCCGATAGCAGGAAATAATCGTCGTTCAGTAACTCGTCTGCTTTATATTTTGTATAATCTTTTCTCATTTATATCAAGAAGGATTTTATATAAGGAGACGTTGTTACCTATTTTATACTCACTAAAGAGAATTTTTTTTGAAAGAGTCGTTTTTTGTTGTACTATTTCATTGATAGGTAAAGTAATAAAAGGAATAATCCGGTAGAACTATAATTTTGTCTGATTTTTTTTAATGATCGTTGTATCAGGTTTTGTGCAGACTGATAATTCATATCCATTAATATACATATTTCTTCCATGCTCATTTCTTGAATAAACCGATAGTATATGATCTCTTTTTGGCGGGGAGTCAGTATGGAGAGAATCTCTTTGACTTTCTTTTGCTGATTTTTGTATTGTTCATTATTGATGAACTCGTCTTCCACTGTGGGTTCGAGTAAGAACGGAACTTGTTCCATCGTACTTCTTTCGTAGATTGATTCTTTATAAAGAGCACGTAATACACAGTTCTTTATGGTAACAAACAAATATACTTTAATATTATCGGGAACGATGAGACGTTCTCTGTTTTTATACAGTTGAGTAAAAACTTCCTGTATGCAATCTTTTATTAGTTCAGGGTTTGAGGTAAAACGAAGGCTGTACTGATATAAGGTTTGTACATATTCATTATACAACCAACTATACGAGTCGTTATCCCCTGCGATAAACTGTCTCCATTTTATTTTAGTCTCATTATCCTGCATATTGCTGTTTTGACATACAAATATAAAACAAATAAAATATAATCAAAACGTTTGATTTATGGATAAGTCAGCTTCTTTCCAAAAATTCGTCCTGTCCTTATTTTAGATAGAGGTAGGTGTAAATCAATTTAGACGTACCTCTAAATCAATTTACACCTACCTCTAATTTCAATTAGACGTACCTCTTTTGGAAAAGACTTTTTGATGAAGTCAGGAAATGTCCGTTATTTTCCGGGTAGGTCGTTCAGATGGTTTCAAAAACTGAAAAGTTCATGATCAGGGGATCAGCTTTTGATTCGTCTACAACTAATTTGATTGCATCGAGCGTTTGTGCTTCAAACCTGTTTATATGTTTATGGCCGATGCAGGTACCCGAAGAAAGGTCAATCCATTCATTATTCATTTTACCTTTCAGGGTATATTTCAGAACCCGTTCTCCTTTTGAGATATCTTCCTGCAGGATGACACGGTTGATGCTGACCGGTTTGTCGAAAGAAATGACAAATTCCGATCCGGTGCCCGATGTTTGTTGCAGCGGACTACCATATTGGCGTGTAATCTCTTTGCCCAGCGCTTCCACTTGGCGGACGTCGGCATCCGGAATAAGTCCCTTGTCATCGATAACTAATCCCAACAGCATATTTGTGTTTCTTCCTACACTGGTCTCATATTTTGTCAGCAGTTCAGGGAGAGTGAACATCATGCTGTCCTGTCCGGCCGTCCAGAACCAGCCGCCCTGGAAGGAACGGTTCCAGCGCAGGGTGAAATCTGATTCCCCCGGACACCAGAACGGGGCGAAAGGATCGCCGTTCAAGCCATTTATGACACGCGTGCCGTCGGCATTGGTTGTCGAATCGGCAGTAGACCAGCACGGATAAGGGGCGACACCTTCCTCATTGCCTACCCATCTGATCAGGTTTGGATGACCGTACGGACCCTGGAAAGCGATGGCATTGGGTTGTAGTTTCTGTACCAGGGATAGTACGTCTGCACCGCCCTGGTCTTTGGAAAGCACGCCGCCATCAAACCATATTTCAAATAATTCCCCGTAATTGCTCCATAACTCAGTCAATTGCTGAGTCACAATTTTGTTGTATTCTTCCTGAGTGACCGGACTGCCTTCCTGGACAACGCCGGGATTGTCTACATACAGATAACCGTTTGCCGTTGTGCTGGCATAGATTCCCGGTTTGATATTATACTTTTTACAGGAAGCGATAAAATCGGCAACAATATCACCTTCGCCGTTTTTCCAGGGAGATTGTTTGATACTGTAATCATGTGCTTCCGTTGGCCACAGGCTGAAGCCGCTGCAATGCTTGGCTACCAGTACGGCATATTGGGCTCCCAGTTTGTGCGCGGTTTCCAGCCATTGGTCGGTATTCAATTCTGTCGGGTTGAAAATGGATGCGTCCGGATGCGTTCCCCATTTCCTGAAATTGTAGTCCGGTTGGTAAACAGGCATATCAAAATGGATCAATACGCCAACTTCGGCATTGGCCCAGGCCAGTTGCCGTGCGTTTGGGGTGACAACGTTCGTCGGTTCGTTGGATGAACAGGAAACAAGAACTGACAAGGCTGCCAGTAATCCTACAAATGTTTTTTTCATGATTGAGTCAGATTTTTATGTAAAAGAATAAGTCAATAAATATATAGATAATTACTATTTACTGAATAGTAATAACATATAATAATTGAAAAGTATATTGATAATATACTTGCTGAAATATATATTGTTACCTAAATGCTTAAGTAAGTGGGAGTTCTTGCTTTAACAAGAGAGAAAGAACTCTAGGGGAAGATAGTATACTTTTCAAATGTTTTGAAGAACTCTTTTTACTGACTACTTATAGTAATAAATAGTTCCATATTTACAAAGATTGAGTTAAAGGTCCCTATTTGAATTGGGGTATTAACATCGTATTTTATTGTACCATAGATGTTTCCACTACTAATTACACCAATATATTGCTTTCCGGTACTATTTTCAAGATTTAGATATAAAGTAACAGGAGCTAATACATTGCCGAAACTATCAGTAATTTTTCCATTAGTAGGATAAGCTCCATTAGAATTTAGATCTACGGTGAAACGATATTTGTTTTCACCGGATGCGAAAAAAGTATAGGTACGTATACTACTGTCACGGTATGTATAGGAATCACTTGCAGTCTCGCGAATTTGATAAGTGTAACCATAAACAGACATAAATAATGAACAAAATAGAATGGAGAGGAATAACTTTTTCATGATAATTGAATTTGAAATTGATATTGCTGTAAGGGACTAAGTCCTCAATTGTACTAGTAATAAATCAGATATAAAACATTGAGTTTTTATTAATTTAAATATGTCATTCGATGTTTTATATCTGATCTATATAATAGAACTTTAATTAGTTTGCCCAACCCGGATTTTGAGGTAATAAGTTCGGATTGTAAGTAAACTCGTCTGTCGGGATCGGATACAGGTATAAACGATCGTACCATGTGCGGGTCATACCCGGATAAACAACACGGTATTCACCTGTTGCCGGATCGCGCGGACCTAAATAAGTTTTTATGTTTTCCAGTAACTTCCCTGCTTTCCATCTGCACAAATCGTTCCAACGGAGGCCTTCGCAAGCCAACTCTACACGACGTTCGCGACGAATTTCGTTTAATAGAGGAGAGATGGGAACTTCCCATGCCGGCCAGTTCGGATCGGTAAATCCTACATCTGTTGTCAGATGTTTCATGCCTACACGGTCACGCAGTTTATTGATCGTTTTGTCCAGAACCGCCTGGTCGCATTCACCCAATTCGGCTTTTGCTTCAGCATAATTCAGAAGAACTTCACCGTATCGGTAGATCAGGTCGTCCAGTGTACATTTAATATATTCGTTATCTTCCGCTAACGGAGAATACATTTTGTATAAGCGGTAACCTGTATTTGAGAGATTACTGAATACCGGAGAATTTTCATATTCTTCAGAACCATCTGCCAATATAGCTATAGGACGTTCTGGTGTGTATATACATTGTTTCAAACGCGGGTCACGATTTTCAAACTCATCAGTGAATTTTACGTCACCTTTATACCGGTCGCTTAGAGCAATAGGTTTACCATCATCGCATAAGAATGATTCTACAAAGTCCTTGGTCATACCAGTTTTTGCTTCACGGACTGTACGAGGTCTGTTATTCATGCGTTTATCTGTCACATAGGCAGCAAAAAAGATTGCTTCCTTATTGTTTGAATAATCTTGTTGGTTGAACAGTGCATGATAGTCGTCTTCAATATTACCGGTAGAGTAAACAGTAAAATTACCACTATTGATAATTTTTTCGGCAGCATCTACACTAATACGTAGATACTTATCTGCATTTTCAAGATTTCTGTATTTTCTCCAGGTTCCTTCAAACAGACATACCCTGGATTTCAGAGTCAATGCAGCATATTTACTTAGACGTGAGTCTTGCATTGTTTCCGGCAACCATTCGCTGGCTTTGTCCAGGCAAGCATAGATAGAGTCGATAACAGCTCCGCGATCATTACGTGGATTGTATAGTTCTTCGGAAGAAGTAGTCAGGTCTGTTGTCAACCAGGGTACATCACCGAATCGAAGAACTTTTTCGTAATAGAACTTGGCTTTAAAGAAGTAAATCTCCCCTACATACTGGTTGATCTTTTCAGCATTCCCCTCAACGGTATGATAACGGCTCAAAAAATAATTACAACTTCTGATATTAGCCCAATCGCCTTTAGCCCAACCCCCTCCGGCTGTAGGGATGGTGTAATCACTCCAAACAAAGTCATCCTTAGATTGAGGTGCCTGATTGTCTGAGGCATTGTCACTGTTATATATACCGGTATTATCCAGTGTTGTATAGAACTGGTTGGCAAAGTTTTTCAAGTCGCTTTCAGTCTTCCAATAAGTCTCGTCATTGATCTTATCTTCCGGATACAAGTCCATAAAGTCGTTATTACATGCGGAAAATCCAAGTAATAAAGACATGCTTGCTATATAATATACTTTTTTCATTCTGTTCTTAATTTTAATTATTCTACAATGTTTCATCTTAGAATGTCAGGTTAGCACCAAAAGAGAATGACCGGATAAATGGATAAGCATTTACTGTAGCCAATTCAGGATCGAAAGTGTCAGGCATTCCGGAGAATTCAAACAAGTTGTCTGCATTGAAGTAAACTCTCAGCTTGGAGATTTTAGCCTTTTCCGTGATATATTTAGGAATAGTATAACCAAGAGCGAGCTGTTTACAACGGATATAAGCACCATTCAACATGAAACGGGTCTGGTTTTCATTTACAGCAGAACCGTTCATACGGGCACGTGGAAAGAACGCATCGCGGTTGTCTTCTCTCCAATAGTCATAATTCATCTTTTGGGGAACAGACCACTCAGATGTATAATGAGACAGATAGAATGTCTTTGACGGTATAATATCACGTTTCATAGTGCCCTGGAAGAATAACGTGAAATCGAAGCCCTTATACTCGGCTGTACCACGGATACCGAAGTTATAACGCGGTGTTTCATTACCGATGATCTTCAGGTCACCTGAGTTGTTGACCGTGTTTTCGCCTCTTGTAACCTCTCCGTCACCATTCAGGTCGGCAAATTTGATATCACCGGCATATTGCGTATAACCGACTATTTTTGACTGGTTCCATGAAGAGGCTTCTTCGTCAGACTGGAATAAACCATCTGTTACGAATCCCCAGATTTCACCCAGCTTTTTACCTTCATAATAATTGTCAGACAAGTTTTTTGTCGGATTATCATATTTGGTGATTTCAGCCTGATAGTCTGATAAAGATAGCGTCGCGCTATAGGCCAAACCATTCTGTAAGGCCGATTTCCAGGTTAAAGCAACTTCCCATCCACTGGTTCTCAAATCGGCAGCATTCATCTGAGGTTCAGAAACACCTAAAATGGAAGGTAATGTTTTTGATTTTGTCAACATGTCTTCTGTTGTTCGAACGTAATAGTCGAATTCTCCGGTCAGCTTGCTGTCAAACATAGAGAAGTTAAAACCTAAGTCCCATTGTTTAACTGTTTCCCAGGTTAGCTGGTCGCTTACCAATCCCGGAGCATATACACCCATCTGTTTTTCACCGCTAAACAGGTAGCCTACTTCACCTGTGGTATAGGTAGAAATATAGGGATAATACATGTCATTACCACCTTGCAGTAATACCTGATTTCCTAAAGCTCCGTAAGAACCTCTGATCTTGAAGTCATTTACGATATGGGCGATCGGTTTCCAGAATTTTTCCTGTGAAAGTCTCCAACCCAATGAGAATGTCGGGAAGAATGCAAAGCGGTCATCTTTCGGGAAACGTGAAGAACCGTCGTAACGGCCATTTACCTGTACCAGATATTTGTCGTCGTAAGCATAGAACAGACGGAAGAAAGCACCACGGATGGCCCACTGGTTCATATAATCACTGGTCGAGCGGTCGCCGGTTGCCAGGTTCAGAAATGGAATATCGTTGGCGATCAGATTATTTCTGCTCAGACCCACACCTTTATAAGTCGCATTTTCCTGGTTGAAACCGATCATTCCTTCCAAAGCATGTACTTTGTTGATTTTCTTCTTATAAGTAGCATATGCATTGAATACGTCGTACTGCGATTCTCTTTTGTTATAAGAGACCTGATTCGGAGATGTATGCGGGAAGATTGAACCCTGATTTCCATCAGCGTCATAGTCGATGTATTCACGTACATGGTTCTTGAAAGAATAGTTATAGTAGTTATATGTATAATCGAAGTTGATTTCCAATCCTTCGAACGGGTTCAGTTTAGCGAATGCCGTTGCATACATATTATTGTTTCTCATTTCGGCAGAACCACCTTGTGATAACCAGGCTGCCTGATTCGTAAAGTAACCGTCGCCACAGTAACCGGCAAAATGTCCGTCCGGATGATAAACCGGCATCAGAGGGCGGCTGTCGCCCGGAATCGTAGCTCCCAAAGAGTTGCTACCATATTTATTTTGTGGACCGGTATTCATTTTTACCATTGACAGAGTTGCTCTCAAGCCAACCTGCAACCAGTTGTTCACTTTGTAGTTTACGTGTTGCAATACATTGAAACGTTTGTAATCTTCGTCTGTCCATTTAGAGATACCGTCCTGCTGGAACATACCGGCCGATGTCATATATTTTGCTGTTTCGCTACCGCCTTGTACACTGATGTTGTACTGTTGCATCGGATAACTTTTCTTATTCAAGGCTTCATACCAGTCGGTATTGCCACAATAACGGTATTTGCTGGCTGCATCGTCCGGATGATGGAATACCGGAAGATTATTGACCGGATCATTGTAATAATTTCTGACATGCTCCATAGTAATGTCATCGAAATAGTTACTACCGTTGCTTGTCGTGTTGGCATCATTCATCCATTGGGTATATTCCATGGAGTTCATATAATTGGCATGAACGGTCGGAACGTTGATGGAATAGTTTGCGCTCAGTGAAACGACCGGTTTTTGTGATACGAAACCTGTCTTAGTGGTGATCAGGATTACACCGAAAGCGGCACGTGCGCCATAGATAGACGCGGAAGCCGCATCTTTCAGAACGGTTACATCCTTCACATCCTGCGGGTTAATCAGGTTTGGGTCCATTTCGATACCGTCCACCAGGACCAGCGGACCTCCGCCGGATAAGTTTGTCGTACCACGGATATTGAATGTCGAGCCTGTTCCCGGAGCACCGTTGGAAGAGCTGATATTCAAGTTGGCAATTGCGCCCTGCAACCCCGCTCCCAGGTTGGTCAACGGACGGTCTTCGATCACTTCCGAGCCGACAGTTGCCACAGAACCTGTCAAGTCTGCTTTTTTCATGGTACCGTATCCTACGACAACGACTTCTTCCAATGTCTCGGAGTCTTCCTGTAAGATGATTTCCATTCTTCTTCCGGCGTTAGCTTTCACTTCTTCTCTGACATAGCCGATGAAAGTGATTACCAGCGTTGAACCTGACTTTGCGTTAATAGAAAAATTCCCTTCTACGTCCGTTGTAGTTCCGTTGGTTGTTCCTTTTTCAACAATGTTGGCTCCGATAACGGGGTCTCCATTGGTGTCGATTACTTTACCTCTGATTGTACTACTTTGTTGCGGAGCGGCAGCCATAGTCTGTTTACCAAGTACGATATGGTTTCCTTCTACAGAATATGTGATACCCGAATCAGCCAACAATTCTTCCAGTACTTTTGAGACAGGCTGGTTTTTAGCCTTTAACGACACCTTCTTGTTTACGTTTACCTGGTTGTTGTAGATAAACAGGTAATCAGTCTGGTGTTCTATCTCGTTCAGTACTGTTTCCAGTTGAACATTTTTCTTGTTAATACTGACCCTCGCATTTTGTGAATGTGTATTTTCTGCAAAAGTGCAGAACACACATACTAAGAGCAGGAATGTCGTGATTCTCATAATTCTGAAAATTTTTAAGGGTCGCGGTGCCCGATAATTACACCTCGACAAAGTGTTTTCTTTCATACTTTGTTGTGATTTGAAATTAATAAATTAATAATTTAGTTTGTGTTAATTGGATGTCTGCCGGCTATTGCCCCCCAGCTTTCACCGGCATTACGGTTAACAAATTTTTTATCCCATAAGCATTTTAATTTAGGTGAAACATATTGTTAAAATCATTTGATATAAATAATGTGATTGTCGTCATCCCGTTCATAGGCAAACTTTATATCTTTTTGTAAAACCCTCAATGCATAATCAACGCCGTCGGTTTGTCTGAACTTTCCTGTATACAAGTATTTTTGTACTTGTTTATTTGTGATATAGATGTTTATCCCATAGTATTTCTCAAAATCTTTCATGATCGATGCAAATGTCTCGTTCTTGAAACAGATCAGGCCTTCCCGCCAGCGGTAAGGCGTATAATCGTCTACCGGTTTCACCCGTAGTTTGCCTTCATATAGATAGGCTTTGTTATTTGGGGTGAGCATCAGGCTTTCGTTTGCATCGGTCAGGGAAGAAATCCTCACACTTCCTTCCATCAGGGTTGTTTCAAATATTTCTGTTTCCGAATAAGAATCGACATCGAATTTAGTACCCAATACCTCTACGTTATAATTATTTGTTTGCACGATGAACGGTTTGTTTTTATCTTTTGTCACATCGAAATAGGCTTCGCCGTCCAGTTTTACCAGACGTTCCTTTTCGTTAAAGGTGATTGGGTATTGAATGGTAGTCCGTGCGTTCAGCCAGACATTTGTTCCGTCAGCTAATGTAATATTGATGCGTTGTCCTGCCGGGACAGTGATTGTTTGCAATGTTATCGGAGTCTGTTCCGTTTGCATTTGCCGGTAGATAAAACTCCCGCCAAGCGTAAGGGCGATGACTGCGGCTATTTTGATTAACTCAGTTCTAAGAGAACTAAGGTTTATCTATTTCTCTAGAAAGAGTTTTAATATTTCTTTGGAAGGATTCAAAAACAGGCCCGGCAGGATAAAAAAAGAAATAAAATGTAAAGTATCATTTTATTTCAGCTCTATTGGGCGGATCGGATTTCTACCGCAGAAAGTTTCTTTCGCTAAAATTCCCCACTGTTTTTGTTTATGTGGGGAATTTTCCCCACTACAAAGGGGAATAATCCCCATTACAATGGGGGAAAATACCCAGTGCAATGGGGTGAGAGTTAGGCTTCGCAAACAAATTTGATAAAATCAGAGCTGTTTCTGTCTTTATTGACACCACTGGAGACAATATCATATAAAGGAAAAATTGAGTTTGTAATATTTTTTTTATATTTTTACTAGGGATATGCAAGTGTGAACTGCTATTAATATAGAAGGGTAATCCTAAACGATATAAAATGAACAAAGATATATTATATAAATTTTTTGAAGGCAACGCATCATTCGAGGAGGAAGCGGCTGTAAAACAGTGGATGGAAGAGTCTGCTGAGAACCGCCTGGCCTTTTTGAAAGAACGGAAATTGTTTGATGCCATGTTGCTTTTGGGGAATGAAGAAATAATTAAGAACGGAAAGAAAAGATTTTCTATAAACCTTAGTTCTCTTAGAACTGAGTTAATCAAAATAGCCGCAGTTGTCGCAATCACTTTGGGAGGAAGTTATTTTTATTATCAGTCTTCGTTGGAAAAAGAATTGATGGCGATGCAGACAATCACTGTCCCGGCAGGCCAACGTATCAATATCACATTGGTCGACGGCACAAATGTCTGGCTAAATGCCAGGACTTCACTGTCATATCCGGTGAAATTCGGTAAAAATAATCGCCAGGTGGTATTGGATGGCGAAGCCTATTTCGATGTGACAAAAGATAAAAGCAAACCGTTCATCGTGCAAACGGATAATTATAACGTAGAGGTATTGGGCACCAAATTTGATGTAAATGCCTATTCAGAAACAGGCGAGTTTGAAACAACGTTAATGTCGGGTAGCGTAAAGGTAGCTTCAGCAAGCGACTCCACACAAAAAATAACTCTGAAACCGAACAATAAGGTTTATCTGCAAGATGGAAAATTGCATGTAACCGCTGTGGACGACTATAATCCTTACCGATGGAAAGAAGGCTTGATTTGTTTTAAGAATGAAACGTTTACATCCATTATGAAAGATTTTGAAAAATACTATGGATTAACAATTCAGGTGAAAAACAAGAATGTCTTTAAATACGTTTACACGGGTAAATTCCGACAGACAGACGGTATCGATTATGCGCTGAGGGTATTGCAGAAGGATATAAAGTTTACTTATCAGCGGGATGACGAGAACCAGATAATTTATATAGAATAAGATTGTAATAATGATATTTATTAACTTTAAAAGAATGCTTATGAATAATATACATGATCACTAGCTGAAAAATGCCGGCAAACGCTGGGGGGCAATTACCGGCATTCAATCAACACAATTCAATTAAAAACTGTATTAACTTCAAATCATCAACAAAGGTATGAAAAAAAACTCTTTGTCGGGTAGGTATTATCCTAAAAGCCCGAAACTTAAACAAATCTTTAGAATTATGCGAATCACCACGTTCTTACTTTTAGTATGTGTGTTCTGCTCTTTCGCAGAAAATACACATTCACAAAATGCCCGGGTGAGTATTAGTAAACGTAATGCCCAGCTGGACGAAGTATTAGGCGAAATCGAAAAACAGACCGATTATCTGTTTATCTATAATAATCAGGTAGATGTGAACCGCAAGGTCTCTGTCAAAGTTAAAAATGAGCCGGTATCGGCAGTCCTTAAAAACATCCTGAAGAATTCGGAAATCGATTTTGATATGGAAGGTACGCATATCGTACTAACCAAAGTAACAGGAAAAACGGATGCTGAAATCCAGCAACAGGCAAGAAAAATCGATGGAACGATACTCGATTCAAACGGCGAACCGGTTATCGGGGCGAATGTAGTTGTGAAAGGAACTACCAACGGAACGGTTACAGACATAAATGGCGAGTTTTCAATTGAAGCGGAAGCTGGTTCTATATTGAATATTTCTTATATTGGTTATTTGACAAAAGAAATACCGGTAGGAAATGAGACGAATATCCGTGTGGTATTGGTGGAAGATTCCAAAGCACTGGATGAAATTGTCGTAATCGGATACGGTACACAGAAGAAAGCCGACCTTACCGGTTCCGTGGCAAATATCAGTACCGAGAAGCTGAGTACGCAGAGTAATGTGAATATCGGGCAGGCCCTTCAGGGTAAAATTGCCGGGGTCGATATTGTGTCCCAGGGTGGCGCTCCGGGACAGAGCAGCCGTATCATGGTTCGTGGTATCGGTACCTTGAACAATGCCAGTCCGCTGTATATTGTGGATGGAATGTATATGAGCAGCATGGACCATCTGAATCCGAACGATATTGAAAGTATAGATGTGCTGAAAGATGCTTCTTCTGCTGCCATCTATGGTTCACGTGCTGCCAATGGCGTTATTATTGTTACCACAAAATCCGGTTCCAATACGGAAGGAAAACCGATTATCGATGCTTCGGTAAATGTCGGTGTGCAAACTCCGTCCAAATATCTGGATATGCTGGGTGCGGAAGATTGGGCGCGCCTGACAACCGTTTCCCGTCAGGCTATCGGTGCCAGTCCGCTTGAAATGGCAACCGATATGAAAGAAAGTAATGACTGGCAGGATGAAATGATGGGACCTGCCCTGATGCAGAATTATAACCTGACGGTCAGAGGCGGCACAAAGTATTTTACTTATTATACAGGTCTTGGTTATGTCAATCAGGACGGAACAATAAAAGGTACGAATTACCAACGCTATAATGCCCAGTTTAAATCGGAATATAAGCGTGGTTGGTTTACTTTTGGAAACAATGTCGTGTTCAGTTCACAACAGAATAATCCTTTGTACGGTTTTGCACGTGGTGGTTATCTGGGTATTATTCTTCAGTCTATACCGACTCTTCAAAAATATGATCCGACCAACGAAAAGGGAGGCTATGGTAAAGTGTATGGTGATGCAACCGATATTCCTAATCCGCTGGGTATCCTGGATGAAAACCTGACGCGCAGGACATGGAATGCTTACAATGCTTATATCAACCTGTATGCAGAGGTTAAATTGCCTTTAGGATTTAAATACCGTCTGAATGCAACTCCTGATCTCTCCTTTGAGCGGAATACGTCTTATGAAAATATTTATGATTTCGGTTTGCGTAATAATGCAGTGTCCAACATGACCGAATATCGTTATCAAAAGAATAATTTCCTGATTGAAAATCTGTTGACATTTGATCAGACATTCGGTAAACATAAAATCAGTGCTTTGTTGGGATATTCTTATCAGAATTATCATACCCGTTATATACTGGCTTCCGGTAAGGGGTTGCCTGAAGGAATAACTGAAGTAGGTGCTGCTACACAGGACCGTATGAATGATACATGGTCGAAAGAGAGCGCGTTGACCTCAATCATTTCCCGTGTATTCTATTCATATGATAATCGTTATTTGATTACGGCAACTTATCGCCGGGACGGTTCTTCCAAATTTGCCAAAGAGAATCGATACGGACATTTCCCCTCTGTTTCGGTCGGTTGGAATATCGCAGAAGAACATTTTATGGAACAGTCAAAGGATTGGATGGACCAGTTGAAGTTGAGAGCGGGATATGGTATCCTGGGTAATCAGGAAATTGACGACTATATGTACACCAGTGTTATTACATCCAATATTAATTATCCGGATGGCAACGGCGGTTTGATCAGTGGTGCATTCCCCAAAGATTTTGCGAATCCGGCAATTAAATGGGAAGAAACGGAAATGACCAATATCGGTGTAGATATGGCTTTTATGAACTCACGGTTGATGGTCACGGCTGACTGGTATCGTAAGAATACTAAAGATATTTTGTTGACAGTGCCTATTCCTATCTCGACAGGCGGTGCAAACGATCCCGTCCGTAATGCCGGTAAAATCAAAAATACAGGTGTGGAATGGACTGTGGGTTGGAATGATGCCCCTTCAAAAGATTTTTCTTATGGAATTACCTGGACCGGTAATGCGATGAAAAATGAAGTAGTAGAAATGGGAGATGCCAATCAAGTTATCGAAGGTGGTAAAAACCGTACCAATGTAGCTACAACCCGTACGTTGGCCGGCTATCCGATCGGTGGTTTCTGGTTGATCCCAACAGAAGGTCTGTTCCAGAACCAGGCGGAGATAGATGCATATGTAAAGGATGGTAATTTGATTCAGCCGAATGCAAAACCCGGAGATATCCGTTTCAAGGATTCTAATGGTGACGGAAAAATTACGGATGACGATCGTGTCTATTGCGGCAGTCCGTTCCCGACACTGACTATGGGATTAAATCTGAATGCAAGCTACAAGGGATTTGACCTTTTATTGGGCATGCAGGGTGTTTTTGGCAATAAAGTGTATAATGGAACCCGTTTAGAGTTGGAAGGTGTAAACAAAGGAACGAACTTCCTGGCTTCTACGCTCGATTACTGGACTCCGGATAATCCCGGTGCATCGCATCCCCGTTTAGTTTGGGATGATCCGAACCAGAACACCCGGCCCCAGAGTGATCGTTTCCTTGAAAACGGTTCATTCTTCCGTCTGCGTAATGTCCAGTTAGGATATACATTCCCGAATCGTTGGTTCCAGGATAAAATACAAAAACTGCGTGTATATGTGAATGCGGAAAATTTGTTTACAATCACAGGATATAGTGGTTACACTCCTGACATCAATAATGCAGACAATGCAACGTCCCGTGGTTTCGATAATTTTGTTTATCCGACAAACAGAGTATTCATGTTGGGACTTAATCTTACATTCTAAAAAATCATGTCATTATGAAAACATTAAAATTAATCATATTCGTTTTTATTGCCGTTGCACTCAATAGTTGTGAAGGCAAACTGGATCTGACTAATCCGAATAAGCCGACCGGAGAAACTTTCTGGAAGACGGAAGCCGACTTCAGACAGGCTATGGCCTCTTGTTATACGCCGCTAAAAAACTGGAATGGCGGATATTATGGAACCCGTGGACTGATGACCCGTATTTCACGTGCGGATGATATTGAGTTCCGTAATGATATTCAGGAAATATATTCAATGCATCGTTTCACGAATGATCCGAACAATGCAGTGGCAAATAATATCTTTTATCAGTTCTACAATGCTATTTACAGGGCTAATTCTATTTTGCAAGAAATAGACGGTAAAGATTTTACAGAAGAGTTCATTGACCAGATTCGGGGCGAAGCTCTTTTTATCCGCGGTATGTATTATTTCCAGCTGGCAAAAGAGTTTGGTGATGTTCCTCTGCGGTTAACAGCTTCTCAGGACCCGGCAACTTTCCAGTTGGCTAAATCGAGCCAGGCAGAAGTGTACGGGCAAGCCGAAAAAGACTTTATCGAGTCAGCATCTCTGCTGCCTTTGGCAAATGATAAAGGGAAGCCGACACGGGGAACTTCGTATGCTTATTTAGGTAAATTGTATGTGTATATGGAAAAATGGCAGGAAGCTAAAAATACCCTGGAACCATTGACTAAAGCTCCGTATACGTATAAACTGGTAGATGATTTTACCTGGAATTTCGATGAGGAGCATGAAAACAATGCAGAAAGTATTTTTGAGATCCTCTATGAACCGGTTGGCGGATCGGACCAGTGGGATAATGGTGAAACAGCCAATTCTGCCCAGTCGACCACCATTGCCGTTGAATATGCGGCCGGTGCTGTTGGCGGATGGTTTGAGGCAAAACCGACCCAGAAGATGATGGATATTTTCAGGAAAGAAAGAGCGGCAAACGGAGAGTATGATTATCGTACATTGACATCTGTGGCCTGGGATTATCCCGGTTGTATGTATTATATGAAGCCTATTCAGGAAGTATTATCCGGTGAAGACCTGAGTTCATACTGGATCCTTAAATATCAGAATTCCAAAACTCGTGAACAGGAAGTGGAAACAATTCCTTCCTATATCAACGAACGTGCCATGCGTTTTGCCGATGTGATTCTGTTATTGGCTGAGTGTGAGCTGAATCTGAATAATACGGCGCAGGCAATCGGTTACATAGAC
The DNA here is from genome assembly GCF_023656785.1 of Parabacteroides caecihominis. Classification (NCBI taxonomy): domain Bacteria; kingdom Pseudomonadati; phylum Bacteroidota; class Bacteroidia; order Bacteroidales; family Tannerellaceae; genus Parabacteroides; species Parabacteroides caecihominis. The sequence goes on along the minus strand of NZ_JAMOKS010000004.1, from coordinate 16,040 downwards.
CAGATACGTACCCGTGGAGGTAACTTGCTTCCTTATTCCGGCAAGACAGATGCTGCATCGGTTAAGGAAGAACTGATCCATCAGCGTGCTATCGAGTTCTTTAAAGAAGGGGAACGTTTCTATGACCTTCGTCGTTGGGGGTTGCTTGAACAGGAGTTGAAAGCGCAGGACCCAATTCGTTTTGCCAGCTTCCAGAAACGTCATTATTATTTGCCCATACCGGCTAAAGAGATACAAACCAACTTGTTGTGTACTCAGAATGGTGACTGGTAATTGAATAGAATAAGTTGACAGGATAAGGCCGTTACCGTCTGGCAACGGCCTTATTTGTCTCTGATAACAACGTAAAAACATATTTGTATGAAATCGAATAAAATAATAGTTGCTGTATTTTTAAGTATCAGTTTTAGTATACAGGGACAGGCGCAATCAATGGTAGGAGCCACTCATTCCGGCCAATCTACCGGGCAAACACCTTTTCCCGTAGATACGTATGCAGAATTGCCTAATCCGGCAACAACGGATCCGGGATTATGGAAAAATGTAAAAGGGACAAGTGTAAGTTGGGGTTCTACCGATATACGGTATAAAAAAGAAGAACCGGCACCAGTCGGCCGGATAAGTAAAGAGATCGAACTGACGGCATGGAAGGGAGAACGTGTTGCTACCCAGTGGGTTGTATGGAGTGATCAACCTTTACATAGTCTATCCTTTTCTGTAACGGAACTGGTTCATAAAAATAAGAAAAGCAAGATTGGTCAGGATCGGTTGCTGTCAGGTTTTGTTCGTTATGTAATGACAGACGAACTGAATAAGGATGGAATGGGGGGATGTGGCTCCCGTCCGGATGCTGCTGCATTTGATTCGTCATTGGTTGCTGATCCGATAGATCACCTGACAAAAGTGCTTTCTTTACCGGAGCGTACTACCCAGGGAGGATGGGTACGCGTATGGGTTCCTCAAGATAGCCCGGCTGGTATTTATGAGGGCAAAGTGGTTTTGAAAGATGGGGATAAAACACTCGGGGAACTTATTTTAAAAATCAATGTGAAAGATCGCATCTTACCTATGCCGTCCGAGTGGACTTATCATCTTGACTTATGGCAGAATCCGTTCGCAATAGCACGTTATCATCAGGTTGAACCCTGGAGTAAGGCTCATTTTGATTGTATGCGTCCCTATATGGAGATGTATCGCCAAGCGGGAGGAAAGGTCATAACTGCCTCCATCATGCATAAACCCTGGAATGGGCAAACGTACGATTATTTTGAAACGATGATTACCTGGATGAAGAAAGCAGACGGTAGCTGGTCTTTTGATTACACTGTTTTCGATCGGTGGATAGAGTTTATGATGAGTGTCGGTGTAACGCAGGAAATAAACTGTTATTCGATGGTTCCCTGGAGGTTATCTTTTCAGTATTTCGACCAGGCAACCAATAGTCTGAAGTTTATAGAGATGAAACCCGGTGATCTGGAATATGAAGATATATGGGGAACTATGCTGAGATCGTTTGCTGCTCATTTGAAAGAAAAAGGCTGGTTCGATATTACCCATATTTCTATGGATGAACGTCCTATGGCGGTTATGCAGGAAACATTGAAAGTGATACATAAGGCCGATCCAGGCTTCAAGGTTTCTTTAGCCGGTGCTTTACATGAAGAACTGTCTGACGAGCTGGATGATTACTGTGTGGCATTACGGATGAAATATTCAGAAGAGATGAAGGCTAAACGCAGAGCTGAGGGTAAAGTCACTACCTTTTATACCAGTTGTGAAGAACCTCGTCCGAATACATTTACCTTTAATCCGCCTGCCGAATGTGAATGGTTCAGTTGGTATGCGGCGAAAGAAAATCTGGATGGTTATTCCCGCTGGGCATTGAACAGCTGGGTGATCGAACCGTTGCTTGACAGCCGCTTCTATACCTGGCCGGGAGGAGATACTTATTTTATCTATCCGGGTGCAAGAACCTCCATGCGTTTTGAACGTCTGATTGCTGGTATTCAGGCATTTGAGAAAATCAGGATTTTGAGAGAGGAGTTCAATTTGTCGGGGAATCAACAGGCAAAAGCTAAAATAGATAAGGCATTGAGTCTGTTTGATGAAAATACGCTGGAAACTGTTCCCGCTTCAGTTGTTATATCTAAAGCAAATAAGATCATAAATAGTTATTGATATCGATCAGCCTTATAAATTGTAATAGGAAATGCCGGATAAAATACTTTGTCCGGCAAGCATAATAATGAAGATTAGAAGAGGGAAAGGTTGTAGTCTTTCCCTTTTTACTTTTATGTGGCATAGGAACAAAACTTGGAGGTTTAACATTATATACAAAAAAAATTCCTATGTTTGTAAATAACTTTATTTAGAGAGACGGGAGACAATAAGTACCTTAGGTGTGAGATCTGTGATTATGGGAATGAATGTAGAGATTGAAGAAAAATATTTGAAAGAACTTGCAGGAGGCAGCCGTAAAGCCTTTGAAGTACTTTATATGACGTACGCTCCCCGTGTCGAGTATTTTTTGCGTGGCTTGCTTAAAAACGATCTTGAAGCGGAGGATATAACACAAGACATATTTTATAAGATATGGAGTAATCGTGAAACGATTGCCCAGATCGATTCGTTTAAGTCTTACCTGTTCCGTATGGCGAAAAATGCCGTATACAATCATTATTCCCATTTGCTGGTTAAAGAAAACTATATCGAGATCGAGAAGAACAAACAAAATTATGAGGATTTGATCGAGGAGAAAATACATGCCGAAGACCTGGAACTGCTCATCGTTATGTCAATAGAGAAAATGCCGCCTCAAAGAAAGAAAATATTTAAGATGAGCCGGTTTGAACATTTATCCAATGATGAAATCGCACAACAGTTGAATATTAGCAAACGTACTGTGGAGTCTCACATCTCGCAGGCAATGAGTGATTTAAGGAAGCTTTTGGTTTTGTATGTGATCACTTTCATGTAAAAAAATAATTTTTTTTTCAATAAGACTCCGTGTGTACAGTTACTTGGCTGTCTTATATATGTAACACCACTAAGAATGAGAACAAATTATATATATTCCATTATTACGAAATTTTTTGGCAACGATATGCCAAAGGAAGTTCAACTCCGTTTCCAGCACTGGTTTCTTCAAACTGAAGACAGCCTGGAAAAAGAGAAGGCTCTTCATAAAATATGGGATGGGATAGAGGTAAAAGCAGATGAGAAAACACGCAGGAAATATGCGAAACTGAATGCCCGTATCGATCTGGCGGAAGGGAATAGGAAATATTTTGCAGTGAAACGGATTGCGGTTGTCGCTGCCATGTTCCTGCTGATGTTGGGATCGGCTTGGATGGCGTGGAATATGAAAGATACGCAGGATGAAGAATCCTTCTATATCGTAGAAGCGCCGCTGGGTGAAAAAAGTAAACTGACCTTGCCCGACGGAACAGTTGTTTGGTTGAATGCCGGTTCGCAATTGCGATATTCCAGTCATTTTAATAAAAATAACCGGGATGTCACTCTGGAAGGAGAAGGTTATTTTGAGGTCACCAGGCAACAGAAAAAAGAATTTGTCGTTTATTCTGCCGGATGCGGGGTGCATGTTAAGGGAACAGTATTCAATGTAAAAGCATATCCGGAAGATCCGACCATGGAAGTCCGTCTTTATGAAGGTTCGGTTTGTTTATCCACACCTTCTGTCAGAGAAGAAGACGGAATTTATATGGAACCTGGCGAAAAGGTCAATTATAATAAAATGAATAAGACCACCAGAAAAGAAAAATTACTGTATCAGGATGATTTGTCCTGGAAAGACGGATATTACCATTTTGCAGATAATTCATTGAAAGAGATTGCAGCAGAACTGGAACGTATATTTAATGTCCGCATCAAAATAGAAGATGACGATATTGAAAAGTATAGGTATCATATATCCTTTGTAAATCATGAAGTGTTGCCTGATATGCTGGATGCGATCAACAATGATAAAAAGTTGATTATAACGTATAATAAGGATACGATTGAAATAAGGAAGAGAAGATAATAATTCAATTTATTTAGTGGAGATATAGGTAGTAAGCTGGAGCGTACGGTCAGCTGACGGATATTTCTATGCATGAATGTAAACTTTGTATAAACAATTAAATTAATTAACATGAGAACAAGACAGTCCTTTTATGAAAAACCGCTTCTTCTGTTTTTCCTGTTGATGATCTTTGTTTCTTCTACAGTGACGGCACAGGGTGCTGAAAAGATTTCCATGAAGTTAACAAATCTCACGATAGAACAGGCATTGGAGCAAATCACTAAACAGAATGGCTATTCGTATGTGATAAAAAGTTCAGATCTGAATATGCAGAAAAAAACGTCTGTAGATGTCACGGATGAACCGATCAGGGAGGTCCTTTACAAGGTGTTTGAAGGGCAGCCGGTTTCGATAGAGATTGTAGGGAAGAGTATCCGTATTTCAAAAGAAAACCGGAATGCTCCGACAGGAACTTCGCAGAAGAAGGTGGTGAAAGGAACCGTTACCGATGAGACGAACCAGCCGGTAGCCGGAGTGAATGTGGTCGAACAGGGAACGACAAACGGTACGATTACGGATATGAACGGGAATTATTCCCTGGAAGTAAGCGGTCCGAATGCGGTATTGCAATATTCTTTTATCGGCTCCAGGACAATTACGCAAAAAGTAGGTAATCAAACTTCCATTAATGTTGTTTTGCAGGAAGATTCGCAGGCTTTGAGTGAAGTGGTCGTGGTTGGTTTCGGTACGCAGAAGAAAGTGAATCTTACAGGATCTGTTTCTACCGTTGCTTCAAAAGCCTTGGAATCGAGACCTGTAGCGAATGTCAGTCAGGCGCTTCAGGGATTGGTTCCGGGATTGAATTTCTCGTATGCCGGTTCCGGAAACGGGGGAGAGCTGAATAATGATATGAAACTGAATATCCGCGGTGGTGGTACGATCGGCGATGGTTCGAAATCGTCTCCGCTGGTATTGATCGACGGGATGGAAGGTGATATGAATGCGCTGAATCCTCAGGATATCGAGAGTGTTTCCGTTTTGAAAGATGCAGCGGCTTCTTCTATCTACGGATCAAGAGCTCCTTTCGGAGTGATATTGATCACAACCAAGAAAGGGAGTGCCGGAAAAATATCAGTGAACTATAATAACAGTTTCCGCTGGTCTTCGGCAATCAATACGCCCGACATTGCAGATTCGTATACTTATGCCCAATATTTTAACCGGGCAGCAGAAAATATGGGAGAAACCGGACGTTTTACACCGGAATGGCTTGAACGCATTAAAGCATATCAGGAAGGAACGTATCTTCCGACAACCGTACCGGATCCTAATAATCCGACCCGTTGGGATTGGCAGGGAAATTCCAATAACGATTGGTACGATATCTATTTTAATAATGCCGCGTTTTCACAGGAACATGCCGTCAGTGCCAATGGGGGAAGTGAGAAATATCAATTCTATGTATCTGCCAATTATCTGGACCAGAGCGGTCTGCTCAAATTTAATACGGATAAGATGCAACGTTATACCGTTACCGGTAAAATCAATGCTAAGCCGACAGATTGGTTAAGTTTCAATTACAGTTCGAAATTTATCCGGAATGATTATAAGAAACCCTCTGCGGTGGATGATAATGTTTTCTATCACAATATAGCAAAACGCTGGCCTATGGAACCGTTCCTCGATCCTAACGGACACGGAATGAGTATGGCTGAAAGCTTGTTGCAGGGTGGGGATTATAAGACTCAGAAAGACAACCTGTACCAGCAGTTTCAGCTTATCCTGGAGCCAATTAAGGACTGGAAGATTTTTGGAGAACTGAATTACAGGACTACAACGGAGTTTTTGCATAAAGATGTGAATCTGGTAACCAAATATGACGTGAGCAACAACCCGTGGACGAATCCGGCTGAACAGTCTTCCGTATTGGAACAGGCAACTAAGAATAACTTTTTCAACCCGAACGTCTATACGGAGTATTTCAAGGAACTTAATGGCGGTCACGCTTTTAAAGTGATGGTCGGTTTCCAGGCGGAACTGAATAAATACCGGGAACTGGGAGCTTCCAGAACAGATATGATCACTTCTAATTTGCCGACCCTGAATACTTCCACCGGAACGGACAAGATCACGAAAGGCGGATATTCACATTGGGCTACAGCCGGTTTCTTCGGTCGTATCAATTACAACTATAAAGAACGTTATTTGCTGGAAGTAAATGCCCGTTACGACGGAACGTCTCGCTTCTCCCGCGATAATAGATGGAATGTTTTCCCTTCTGTGTCTGCCGGTTGGAATATTGCACGCGAAGCATTCTGGGAACCCTATACAGATGTTGTGAACAATCTGAAGTTAAGAGGATCGTGGGGTGAATTGGGAAATCAGAATACAACCAATTTGTATCCTTACTACCAGTTACTCAAATTCGTAGCGAACGATGCAAACAGTCATTGGCTGCTGAACGGAATGAAACCCAATACCGCTAATGCTCCTGATCTGATCTCCACATTATTATCGTGGGAAACAATGCGCTCATGGAATATCGGTATCGATGTCGGCGCTTTGCAGAACCGTCTTACGTTTAGTTTTGACTATTTCAACCGTAAAACACTGGATATGGTAGGACCGGCACCCGAGTTGCCTGTTATCCTGGGGGCAACCGTTCCTAAAACAAATAATGCCGATATGGAATCGAAAGGTTTCGAACTGGATGTCGCGTGGAGAGACCGGATCGGTAAAGTTGATTACGGTGCACATATTCTCTTGTCGGACGACCGTCAGCGGGTAACCCGGTATTCAAATCCGACAGGAACATTAAACACTTGGTATGAAGGACAGTATTCCGGAGAAATATGGGGATATGTAACTCATGGTATTGCTAAGACGGATGAAGAAATGCAGAGCTGGCTTGCCAACCATAAGCAATCATTCGGAAATAGCTGGGCTGCCGGTGATATTATGTATGAGGACTTGAATGGCGACGGTGAAGTGAATGAGGGCAGTAATACGATTACCGATTCGGGCGATAAGAAAATCATCGGTAATTCCAGTCCGCGTTATAAATTCGGTATCGACCTGGATGCTTCCTGGAACGGTTTTGATATCCGTATGTTTTTCCAGGGCGTAGCAAAACGGGATTACTGGTTAGGCGATAATATGTTTTGGGGGGCAAGCGGTGGATTGTGGCAGAGTACTTGCTTCACGGACCATCTGGATTTCTTCCGTTCCGAAGGTGACGACTGGGGAGCGAACCCGAATGCTTATTTTCCTCGTCCGATATTGGATGGCGGAAAGAATCAGAAGAAACAGACCCGTTATCTTCAGAATGCGGCTTATCTGCGTTTGAAGAACTTGCAGATAGGTTATACCTTGCCTGCCAGTCTGACAAATAAAGCGGGACTGTCAAAGTTAAGAGTCTTCCTTTCCGTGGAGAACCTGTTTACTATCAGTGGTTTGCCTGATAGTTTTGATCCTGAAACATTAGGCTCGGGATACGGAAACTGGAATGGTACGGTAACGGAGTCTGCCAAATCATATCCTTTGTCAAGAACGGTTTCGACCGGATTAAGTGTAACATTCTAAAATTAATACATTATGAAACTAAAATATATCTTACCCATACTGATAGGAGCATTTTCCTTCACATCATGTAATGATTTTCTGGATAGGGAACCTTTGGATAACGTCACGCCCGAAGCTTTCTTCTGGAGTGAGAGTGATCTGGCTGCTTATACAATCAAGCAGTATAGTTTTACAACCCATGACGGTTGGAATCTGGGCACATGGAAAGATGACAATAATACCGATAACCAGGTCGCTGGTTCTTTCAATAACCGTTGGGTGCCGGGTGAATGGCGGGTAAGCGAATCGTTTTCCAGCCGGAGCGATGACCCGTGGAACTTCGATAAGATAAGAAATCTGAATTATTTCCTCGAGATTGCAGTGCCCCGCTGGCAGAATGGAGAAATAAAAGGGACTGATGCCAATATCAAGCATTATATCGGAGAAGCCTATTTTATGCGTGCCTGGCAATATCTGGGTAAACTTCAGACATTGGGCGATTTCCCGATTGTACGTAACACATTGCCGGATGAACAGGAGGCTTTGACCGAAGCCAGCCACCGTCGTCCGAGAAATGAAGTGGCCCGTTTTATTATTTCAGACCTGGATTCGGCTATTATGTTATTGAATAACAGTCCGGCTGGCGGTAAAAACCGTATAACACGCAATGCCGCCTTATTGGTGAAGTCGAGAACCGCCCTGTTTGAGGCAAGCTGGGAAACGTATCATAAAGGTACGAACCGTGTACCGGGAGGTTCCGGATGGCCGGGCGCTTCCGCTACTTATCTGAAGGATTATTCGATCAACATCGATAATGAGATCAATTATTTTCTGGATGAAGCGATGAAAGCTGCTGCTGAAGTTGCTGATAATGTTCCTTTGACTGCAAATAACTTCGGGAAGAAGATGGATAACCCCTATTATGCACAGTTTGCCGCAGAAAGTATGGAAGGATATGAGGAAATACTTCTTTGGCGGGCATATGATATGGAGTATAAAGAGAAGCACTCCGCCGGCTATTATTTACAGCGTGGAGGTGGTAATTCCGGTTTTACCAGAGATTTTGTAGAAACATTCCTTTGTGAGGACGGCCTTCCGATTTATGCCTCTTCCAACTATGTGAGCGATAATACGATTGCCGAAGTGAAGGCAAACCGTGATTTTCGTCTGCAACTGTTCATGAAAGAACCGGGTGAGCTGTTAAGTGAACTGTCCGACGTCGATACGTTCGGATATCCGGATATCCTGGCAAAGCAGGAGGTGCGTGCCGTAACAGGTTATTGCCTGCGTAAAGGAATGCCGCATACCTGGTATCGCGACGGAGACTATTGTGTGGAAGGATCACCTGTCTTTCGTGCGGTAGAAGCCTATCTTAATTATATAGAGGCTTCCTGCATGAAAAATGGCGGAAGCAGTATCGACAGTAAAGCCGATTCTTATTGGAAAGCGATTCGCGAACGTGTCGGTCTGCCGGCAGATTACCAGATGACGGTAGCAGCCACCGATCTGGCAAAGGAAAAAGACTGGGCTGTATACTCCGGGGGCCAGCCGGTATCCAAACTGTTATACAATATCCGTCGTGAACGTCGTTGTGAACTGATGGAAGAAGGTTTCCGTATGAACGATCTGAAACGTTGGAGAGCGCTGGATCAGATCAAGAATTATCAGGTGGAAGGATTCAAATTATGGGGACCGATGCAGTACAACTATGTGGATAGTCAGGGTAATTCGTCTTTGATTCCGGAGGGAACTGAAGGCAAAACAGCCAACGTGTCCAGTCCCAGGAACAGTGAATATCTGCGTCCTTACCAGATCGTTAAAACATCGAACCTGGTCTATGACGGATACAACTGGTGTGACGCCCATTATTTAAGTCCGATCGCCATGCAGCATTTCCGTATTACGGCAACAGATCCGGAAAACGGGGAAACCTCCGTGATATATCAGAATCCGGGATGGCCTTTGAAAGCAAATGCCGGAGCAATCGGTTATTAAACGCGTAATCCGAAAAAAATATAGTACTTTAGCCAGCCTGGAGGACACAATTGTTGTGCCGGATTTCCAGGCTGGCTTTTCATTTTAAATCTTACATGCCATGAATACATATTTAAAGAAGTCTTGCTTGATTTTCATCTCTTTGTTTGGGATGTCCCTTTCTTTGTCATTTGCCCAGTTGAGTGAGCCGTTACCTTTTATGACTCACGCTAAGCCTCTTTCAGCCGAGATAGTGGATATCGGGATGCTGGATACGGTGCCTTCTACGGCTGCATTAGTTCGTTTACCTAATCGGAAAATCGTTTATATGGTAAAGGAACAAGGGAAATGGGAACCTTTCTATGTGAAGGCGATTGAAACCGGTTATTGGGATACCCGTTATGAAAAAGATACCGATTATGATTCGGTATTTGCCGATATGCGGGAGATGGGAGCCAACACAGCCTATGTCATGTTGCATTGGGAAGATATAGAGCCGGCCGACAACCGGTTTGATTATTCTTTTGCCGATTCGGTGGTTACGGCGGCCGGAAGACAGGGCTTGAAGGTCGGATGGGTCTTGTTCCTGCATGCCCAGAAAGAACGGGTTCCTTCATTAAAACCTGAAACAGCCTGGACGTTTCATCTGGATGACCGTGACTCGTCAAACTATACGATGCAGTGGGTGAAGCGGGACGGTAAGTTGTATTCGAATATCAAGGATATTTTAGATTATGGGGTACGTCCGCTACATGTGTATGGTCATAAGGAAATCTTTTACAGGGTGAGAAGGATGCTTTATCAGTTGGCTCAGCATTACAGGTTTGACGAAACGGTTATCGGTGTCCAGCTAGGAAATGAAGAAGGATTCAGCTTTTTGGATGAAAGCGATTTTAATCCGGTAACGGCTGAACTTTATAAAGAATGGATGCGTAAAACCAATAAAACGGATTATGCCCAGTTTAAAAAAGAGGCAATAGATTGGTGGTGGCAACAATTCACTTCTGCTTATCATGAGGGCGATCCGTATAAAATAATATCGTTCAACCTGGATGCGGCACAAGCGGAAGCCGGAGATCCCGAACGGGTAGCTATGACCGGAACAAGCGCCTCTACCTATGCCGACGGAAATCTGGATGTGATAGGCACTATGTTCTATAAAGGGTGGGGCTATAAAGCTATTCTGGGGTTAGACCACAGGTATAATAATTCATATAACTATCAGTTGCCCATATTGATCCCTTCTGAAATAGGTATCGGCCGTTTTAACTCACCTGTCTGGTTCCGTCATTTTATAGCGCATACCCTGGAAAGGGCGGCACAGGGATTCGGCGTTTATTGTTACGGGGAAGTTCGTAAAGAATTGCCGGAACTGGGGGACGTACGGAATGAACTGATCCGGATGCTGAAGAATATATCTCTGAATGAAGATATCATCTGGGAGGGATTACCCGGACCGGGTACTGTGTCCTGTCAGGTGGATGAACCGGGGGTACAGGTAAGCCATCTGAATAAAAACGGTCAGGAGACATTGGCCTTGATCTATTTCCCGGAAGCAAAAGAGATGACGGATAGTAGCCAGGTAAGTAATCTCCGGACTTTAAAATTGAACTGTATGACACAGAAAGAGGGGCAGTATAAAGTGGATATTTATAAGAATGGCGAATGTATAAAGAGTAATTCGCTTTCTCTGAAAGCCGGAATATCCCGGTCGATAAGGCTGGAGGGAATAAGAATGGATGATATTGTATTTGTTTCTATCCGCTAAATAAGCCGAAAAAATGCGATTGTTGTTTGTATATATTGGTGATGATGCGGTAGAATTAGTTTTTTATAATGTATCTTTGGATGCCCAACCTTATGATAGTAATATGCGAGAGGAAAGAAAATTATATTAGATATAAAATAACTATAGAAAATGAAAACTCAACTTGTATTATGTATTGGCGGTTCCTTGTTGGCCGGGATGTCCGCCTGTAAAGACAAAGCTCCGGAAAAAGAAGTTCCGATGAATGTTATTTACATTTTGGCCGACGATCTGGGATATGGGGATATCGGTTGTTATGGTCAGCAGAAAATCAAGACACCGAATCTCGATAAGATGGCGCGGGAAGGAATGCTGTTTACCCAGCATTATGCCGGCTGTACGGTCAGTGCCCCTTCCCGTTGTTCATTGATGACCGGTTTGCATACCGGACATTCGCAGATACGCGGAAACAAAGAAATTGCTCCGGAAGGGCAACAGCCGATGGGGGCTGATACCTATACTTTGGGTAAACTGATGAAGTCGGCAGGATATGCAACCGGTATCTTCGGCAAATGGGGGTTGGGGTATCCGGGTTCTTCTTCTGTTCCTTCTACGATGGGATTCGATGAATTTTTCGGTTATAATTGTCAGCGTCAGGCTCATTCTTATTATCCGGATCATCTGTGGCATAATAATGATACGGTATTCCTGAGTGAGAATGATAACAATGGACGTAAAGTGTATTCGCAGGATCTGATCCACGAACAGGCCTTGAAATTTATTCGTGACAACAAGGATAAGCCGTTCTATGCCATGCTGACGTACACCTTGCCGCATGCGGAATTAAATCTGCCGCACGATTCTATCTACCAGATGTATGAAAATACTTTTGAAGAAGTTCCTTATGATAAAGGAGGATATTATCCGTCAGAAAAGCCATATGCGTCTTTTGCGGCTATGGTAACACGGTTGGATAAATATGTAGGCGATGTAATGGCGGAATTGAAAGAACTGGGATTGGATAAGAACACGATCGTGATCTTTACCAGTGATAACGGCCCGCACAGGGAAGGGGGAGCCAATCCGGATTATTTCCTGAGTTACGGTCCGTTGAAAGGGGTGAAGAGGGATGTCTACGAAGGCGGTATCCGTGTTCCGATGATTGCCTGGAATCCTGCCAAGATCAAAGCCGGAGTGAAAACGGAACATATCAGTGCCTTCTGGGATGTGATGCCGACTTTAGCAGAACTGACAGGTGTCGCTTTGCCTCAGGCAGGCGATGGCATCTCTTTCCTGCCGACCTTATTTTCTAAAGAAGGACAGAAGCAACATGAATATCTGTATTGGGAATTTCATGAACAGAATGGCCGTGAGGCTTTGCGTTGCGGTGACTGGAAACTGATCCGTCAACCGATCGTCGGTGAAACGATTCTGGAACTTTATGATCTGAGCAGCGATCTGCATGAAGATAACAATCTGGCTCAACAAAATCCGGAAAAGGTAAAAGAGTTGGAAGCGTTAATGGATGGTGCCCGTACCGAATCGCCTTTATTCAATTTCGGCAGGTAATATCAATACATCTTAGTCACAAATAAAATAAATAATAATGAAGAAGCTAGTAACGTATCTTGTATTGCTTTTTTGCAGCCTTCCTTTATGGGCGGCACATCAACCGGAGTTCTCGACTGCCGGATTCTTCCGTATGGATAATTCCGGACGTGAGGTTTTCTCGATGAATCCTGCCTGGCGTTTTTATAAAGGAGGTCTGGCTGGTGCAGAAGCCAAAGATTTTAATGATAAAGACTGGACGGTGGTTTCCTTGCCGCATGGCATCGAATACCTGCCGACAGAAGCCAGCGGCTGTATCAACTATCAGGGAGAATCCTGGTACCGCAAGCATTTCACACCGGATGTTGTTTTGAAAGGGAAAAAGCTGTTCCTGCATTTCGAAGCCATTATGGGTAAGAGTAAAGTATTTGTGAACGGAAAACAGCTGACGGAGCATTTTGGCGGTTATCTGCCGGTAGTGGTAGATGTGACAGAGGCACTGGACTGGAACGGTGATAACGTGATTGCCGTCTGGACCGACAACAGCGACGATCCTTCCTATCCTCCCGGAAAGGCACAGGATGTATTGGATTATACTTATTTCGGAGGAATTTACCGCGACTGCTGGCTGGTAGCCCATAACAACATCTTTATCACAGACCCGAATTATGAGAATGAGATTGCCGGAGGCGGCTTGTTCGTCGCTTTCGATAAGGTCTCGGATGCTTCGGCCGAAGTTTTGTTGAAAATACAGGTATGTAACGAAACGAAGAAAGCATTTACCGGTGTGGTAGAATATGAATTGCAACAACCGGATGGCAAGCAGGTCGCTTTTTTGAATGATAAGATCAGGATAAAAGCAGGTAAAGCCATGACAAGTTCGGATAAATTGCTGGTGAAGGAACCGTTGTTATGGAGTCCTTCTTCTCCTGCATTATATAACCTGTTGGTTCGTATCCGCGATGAAGAAGGGAATGTGATTGATGGTTATCGCCGCCGTATCGGTATCCGTAGCATTGAGTTTAAAGGGAAAGACGGCTTTTGGCTGAACGGCAAACCTTATGATAAGCCATTGATCGGGGCAAATCGTCATCAGGACTTTGCCGTTGTTGGCAATGCCGTGGCAAATAGTATCCATTGGCGTGATGCCAAAAAACTGAAAGATGTCGGTATGGAGGTAATCCGTAACGCCCATTGCCCGCAAGACCCGGCTTTTATGGATGCTTGCGACGAACTGGGGTTATTCGTTATTGTGAATACGCCCGGCTGGCAGTTCTGGAACGATGCGCCTGAGTTTGCGCAACGTGTTTACAGCGACATCCGTAATCTGGTGCGTCGTGACCGTAACCATCCTTCGGTATGGCTTTGGGAACCGATCCTGAATGAGACCTGGTATCCGGCAGACTTTGCCAAAAACACCAATGATATCGTGCATGCCGAATATCCTTACCCCTCCTGCTATTGCGGCAGTGACAGCGAAGCACGTGGTCATGAAGTATTTCCGGTGCTCTTCGCTCATCCCCAGAATGCGGACAAAGAGTGGGCCTTGAAACAAACGGACGATTCAAAGACTTATTTTACCCGTGAGTGGGGAGATAACGTAGACGACTGGAACTCTCATAATTCTCCCAGTCGTGTTGCCCGCAATTGGGGTGAACAGGCCATGCTGATACAGGCACAACATTATGCTTCTCCGTCTTATCCTTATACTAGCTATGACGCTTTGTTTCAGACTTCCCGCCAGCATGTGGGTGGTTGTTTGTGGCATTCGTTCGACCATCAGCGTGGTTATCATCCGGATCCTTTCTACGGAGGAATCATGGATGTATTCCGCCAGCCTAAGTTCTCTTATTATATGTTTATGGCACAACGTCCGCCAGTGAAAACCGGTCTGATAGCCGAAACGGGTCCGATGGTCTTTATTGCCCACGAAATGACACCATTCTCCGGAAAGGATGTGGTTGTCTATTCCAATTGCGATGAGGTGCGGCTGACTTACAACAAAGGAGGAAAAACATATACTCATAAGAAGGATAAGAACCGTAAGGGGATGCCTTCGCCTGTTATCACTTTCCCCGATGTCTATGATTTTATGATAGATAAAGCCTTGTCGAGAGAACAGAAACAAGCTGATGTTTATCTGCTGGCAGAAGGACTGATAGACGGAAAAGTAGTTGCTACCCATAAAGTAACCCCTGCTCGCCGTCCTGAGAAACTATTGCTTTGGGTGGATAACGCAGGTACGAACCTGGAAGCAAACGGCTCTGATTTTGTAACAGTTGTTGCCGCCGTAGCCGATAAGCAAGGCAATATTAAGCGGCTGAACAATTACTTTATCAAGTTCCATATCGAAGGTGAAGGTCGTATCCTGGGAGGTTCCGATGTGATGGCAAATCCGGCTCCGGTGAAATGGGGAACAGCTCCGGTACTGGTACAGTCTACCTTGAAACCGGGGAAGATCAAAGTCATAGCCAGTGTCCTGATGGAAGGCTCCCAGATGCCGATCAGCGCAGAACTTGAACTGGAAAGTATCTCGGCCGTTTATCCATTACTCTATAATCAATCGGAGGCCGCTCTTATTCCTCTGACTGTAACCGGCAAGGCAGATATGCAAATGAGCAAATCCTCAGCCGAACGCGAAGTAGAACGTCTTCAAAAAGAAGTGAATGCCTTGAAACTGAAAGAGGTGGAAAGACAGCAGACAGAGTTCGGAGAACAGAGATAGGGTTATTATAGAATATGAGCCAATATGGTAATATGCCAATGTGCCAATTTAGAAAGATTTGAGCTATCTGCTAATTATAGTATGAACCAATTAGTGACGGTGCCTTCAGGCTGTAGGCCTGTAACAAACTAGCCCAGGGTTCTAACCCTGGGTTCCCTTGAATCCTTCTCTTTTTGAGGCACCCTGTAGGGTAGGGTGTTCAGTAAAGTGTTCTCAAAAACGCATTTTAGCATGGCAAAGTATAGACTTCCTCTAACGGAAAATAGGGCAAGTATTGTCTAATATGTTCACCGTAAGACTTGTTTTATTGGTTGATTATCAGTATCTTTGAGTATTAACAACAAATTAATTAATCATGGGGAAGAATAATCAAGAAGTGGAAAATATCCGCCTTCGAGAAGAAGTAAAACAACTAAAAAAAGCGAATAAGTCTCTTGAGAAAAAGTTGGCCACTGCCAATT